>CAZXVT010000033.1:0-33052 GCA_964644015.1 uncultured Maribellus sp. | reverse complement strand
TTATTATTGGTTTTGGTGCCGGTAACATGTTCCCAATTATCTTCTCGCTGGCACTCGAAAAAATGCCCGACCGTGCCAACGAAATCTCCGGTTTGCTGATCATGGCGGTTTCGGGTGGCGCTGTTATCCCGCTGGTGATGGGTGGAGTGAGTACAGCGGTTTCGCCACTTGCAAGTGTGGCTGTTCTCGGAGTTTGTTTCCTATACATTCTTTGGGTATCGTTTTTTGTGCGTAAAAATTAGTTAATAAATAGAAGTCTTACTGAAGCTTTTCAGGTGTGACGACGCTGAAAGGTGTCGGGGTTGGTTAACCTGAAAGTGTCCGAAGGACCTGTCAGCGTGTGATAAAATGATGTAAAAAATAATGAACATTGAATAGGTTTAATCAAATAAAAATGGAATGAAAAATATTCTTATAATCCTGATTCTAATAACTTCAATCACTGTTTTTGCCCAGCAAAAAAACAGCTACAAATCAATTGTAAAAGAGGAGTTCATTTTTACCCCACAATCAGAGCATTCGCATGGCAGCAGCATTGTTGCGCTGCCCAACGGCGATTTTCTGGCGGTGTGGTTCCAGGGCAGCGGCGAACGAACTGCCGACGATGTACGAATTATGGGAGCCCGTCTCGAAAAAGGCAAAAAAGATTGGAGCAAACCCTTTGTGGCAGCCGACACGCCCGGATTGCCTGATTGTAACCCGGTGGTTTTTCTGAACGGAAATGGCAAACTGTTTCTCGTTTGGATTGCTGTGCAGGGAAATCAGTGGGAAGGGTCGATTCTCAGAACACGCACCTCCACAAATTACAGCAATCCTGGCTCCCCGGTTTGGGAGTGGCAGGACAACATCCTGATCAAACCGGGAAAAGAGTTTGAAGAGGAAATTGTACAAAAATTTAAGGAAATGCCCGAATTGCAACATGGCTGGGCAGGTTACGCACCTCTTTACGACGATATGATAAAAGAGGCCAGCAAAGACAAGGTAAAACGCAGCATTGGCTGGATGACCCGTATCAAACCATTGATTCTACAGGGAGGGCGGATTATTTTGCCGCTTTATTCCGATGGTTATAATTTGTCGATTTGTGCCATTTCAGATGATGACGGCGAAACCTGGAAAGCTTCAAAACCTATTGTTGGTCGGGGCCCCATTCAACCTGCGCTCGCAGTTCGCAAAAACGGTGACATCGTAGCCTACTTGCGTGACAGTGGTGATGCTCCCGCACGTGTTCACAAAGCCATCTCGAAAGATAATGGCGAAAGCTGGAGTTATACGGTTAAAACGGACATTCCCAATGAAGCCAGCGTTGAACTGCTGAAACTGAAAGATGGCCGCTGGGCTTTTCTGGGAAATGATATCGACGATGGCCGCTACCGTGTGGCCCTGATGCTTTCGGATGATGAAGGCGAAACCTGGAAATGGAAGGAATACCTTGAAAACGACCCGAGACAGGGTGGCGGCAGTTATTCGTATCCTTGTCTGATTCAGACTGCCGATGGATTATTGCATATTACCTATTCTTCCAGAACAGGCGAATCAGAGAAATCGATTAAACACGTTGTGGTGAACCCTGATAAAATAAGGTAATCTGAAATCTCTTTGGTTCCTCTGTGAGCTCTGTGGTAAAAATTTCAAGACACAGAGCTCACAGAGGATAAATGGAGTTCACAGAGAATCTTTCAAAATCAATGTGCCATCAGATTGGCAGCTTCATTCAGTATTTTCCTGATCTGAAAATCTGAAATTCCCATTTCTTTCAACAATTCTTTGTTCCCCTCTAACTGGCTGCACAAAACAATACCTTTTCCGAGCAGAAACTGCTTGTCTTTTTTGGTGAGCGAAATCAGCGAAGTAACCGGTTGCAGACCGGTTTTATCAATCCAGTATTTTAATCCTGTGTCTGACGGGTAGTCCCATGAAATTAGAACTAATCCGGCGCATTTGGCATATTGTAGGGCGTCGTCGCTGAAACGTGTGTTGGTTACCACGCCACCCCTGTAGCGAAGGTCTTTTCCGTATTGTTCTTCCCATGCAGATTTTACATCAAGGTAGCGTGACTGAATATACAAAGGCACCTGAACACCACTTTTTGAGCTGCTATCCATATGAAATTTGCATTCAACCATTATCATTTCGCCGGATTTGCGGGCAATTACATCCACTTCGTGCTGAACACATTTCCCCTGAACAATTACACCTGTTTCCACCTCGTAACCCATTGTCTCAAAAATCTTTCCTACAAAAACCTCAAATGGGAAACCAGTTGGTCCCATTTCCATGATGGCATTTTTCAAGCGGTAACGTCCGGCAATTTTATACGAATCTTTTTTCAGCAGGTCGAAAGCCATCTGGTAAATACGTTTGGTGGAAATTCCATCATAGATACGTTTTTCTACCATCGTCACTATTTTTTCCTGCTCTTCTGCTCCGGCTCCCGAAAAACTCAATGCCTGTTTCAGTTTTTCGCGGTCGAAAAGCACCTTATCGCCATTACCTTTTGTTACACGGATTGTCATGGTGAATGATTTGGAGCTAAAAATAGTTTTTTAAACCATCAAAACACACCTTCACTTAATTTAAAATTAGTGCCGATGGCGGTGCGTCTTCCGGTGCTGAACCCCATGTTTTGTTGGGTTTGTCGCCCATTTCGAGTTCAAGCGTGGCGCCGTTCATCAGCTCCTCGTGGGTAAACCAGGTTTTGGTGAGCGGCTTTCCATTCAGTTTGGCCGACTGAATGTATTTGTTAACCACCGAACAACCGGAGGCTTTTACCGTGAATGTTTTACCGTTTTCGAGCTGAATTTTTACCTCCTCAAAAACAGGGCTGCCAATGGTATAAACCGGCAAACCGGGTGTGGCCGGGTAAAATCCCATCGACGAAAAGACCACAAAAGCGCTCATGCCACCGCCATCTTCATCGCCGGGAATACCAAAAATGTTGTCCTTGAACCAAACATCAAGCAGAAAACGGATGCGTTTCTGGGTTTTCCAGGGTTCGCCGGCATAATTGTACAAATACGGAATATGGAAACTGGGTTCGTTGCCCATGGAATATTGTCCCACATTTCCGGTTGCATCAGGGAATTTGGCCCAGAATGCGTAACGACTTCTTCCCAGTGGTTCGCGGAAAAGCTGGTCAAGTGTTTTGGTAAATTCTTCACGGCCGCCCATCAATCCGATTAATCCCTGAATATCCTGCTGAACATGCCATTGGTAGGTGTAGGCATTGTTTTCATCGTAATAGTCACGTCCACCGGGACCGCCATCAAATTTCGGGTCAATGTCAAGCCACTCGCCCATTTCATTTTTTGGCCACATCAGCTTGGTTTCGGGGCGGTACAAGTTGCGGTAGTTGGCCGCCTGCCCGTTAAAATATTTGTAATCGTCTTCCTTGCCCAGTTCTTTTGCCAACTGACCAAGTGCCCAGTCGTCGTAACTGTGAGCCAGTGTGATGGCCACGCTCTGCCGTTTTTCAAAACCATGTACTTCCGGATACGTTTCCTTTTCATCAGGAGCCAGCGCCGGGAAAAACCCTTTTTCGCGGTAAAACACATCCAGCGCGGTTTTCGGGCCGTTTCTCCACGGTAACATGGTGGCGTCGGTGGCGTTCTTTTTCACACCTTCGTAGGCTTTCTGCAAATCGTAATCGCGCAGGTTTTTGCGGTAGGCATCCAGAAAAACAACGGTGGAATGGAAACCGTGCATTGCCGGGTTGTCCATAAAAAGCAACGGAAACTGCGGCATCCAGCCACTTTGTTCGTACATTTTTACATACGAATTCAGCATGTCGTTTTCCTTTTTTGTGTCGATAATCATCCTCAGCGGATGGTGAGCCAGGTAGGTATCCCACACCCAGTCATCGACGTAAAACGGGCGGTCGGTTTCATGAACCTGATGGTCGTAAGCGCTGTAATATTTTCCGTCTTCGGTGATGTCAATCATGCGTTCGTAACAACGGTAAAGCGCGGTGTAAAAACTGCGTTTCTGTGCTTCGGTACCGCCTTTTACCTGAATTTTGCCAAGTGTTTCCTCCCAGACAGCTTTTCCGTGGTCGGCCAGTTTTTCCGGTTCCCAACCATCAATTTCGTTCTTCAGGTTTTTTTCAGCCTGTTCGGCGCTGATAAACGAAATGGCGTATTTCAACTGAACTACCGCATTTTTGCTTTCCGAAAAATCAGCCCATAAAACAGGTTTTTCAACCGGTTGTTCAGGCGTGCCGTTTTCTTCAATCAATAACTTTGGTTCACTGTCGAATTCGGCATAAATAAAAGCTTTCATACCCTGAAATTCTTCTACTCCTGTAAAAGATTTGGCCGAAACAGGTTCCCATTTTCCTGTATTTACAAGATTGAAACGCAGTCGTTTTTCTCCATTTTCAGGAAACGTAAATCGAAAAATGGCGCTTTTATTACCGGGAATAAAGTCGGTGGTAATTTCGTCGTCGATTAAATAGGTTGAATAGAAAAAGGGGCGTGTAACTTCCAGTTGATGGTCGTAAGTCTGGCGACTTTTCCAGGTTCCATTGTCAGGATTTCCGGTTCCGGGTAACACACCAAACAGCTCTCCGTTGCGGTGCGAAGCAATGGTGAGCGGGAAAAACCGGATTTGGTCGTCGATAAAATCGGCCCTCACAGGGTACATTCTTATTATCTGATTGGGTAACTGAGCGGTTGGTCGCGTAGGTTGCAGCAAAACGCTGACATTCCCGATGGTCGGGTCAACATACTGCGACAGCGATTCTGGTTTTTCCTGGGTTGTGCAGGCTGCTAAAAAAGTAAGTACAGCCGCAAATTTTACAAGTCGGTTCGTTTTCATTTGGTTATAATTTTCTTAGTCCTTTTTCTTTTAATATTTCGATAAGTTTTTCGGGTTCATCGGTTTGAATAATGTTTGCCCCAAACCGCAACAGGCTGTCGATGGCGATAGGTCCGTTACCCATCCTGATTTGCCGGTCGGCGCCGTCGAGTGCATTTATCCAGATGCGGGCATCTTTTTGTTTGATAAGTTTTGTCAACTCCGGCGTGTAAAACGATTCGTCGATGTGCACCACTTCGGGCGCAAAAACCCGCAGTGCTGAATCGGCCATTTCATACGAGTAGGCACGGGGCATCAGGATTGCTTCGGGCAGCATTGTCAGCACTTCTTTCAACGCATCATAATCGTTATCGAAGAAGAAAACCTGGTTTTGGGTGCCGGTTTTTTTGATGACATCCACCACCGGTTTCAGGTTTCCGGTTTTTATATCGATATCGATGAGTGCTTTTCCTTTGGCAATCAAAAGCGCCTCTTCAAAAGTGGCCAGTTTTTCGTTGGTCAAAGTTCCGTCGGGCATTTCGAGCCTGAATTGCTGCAACTCTGCCCAGGTATATTTTTCAGGGTTGCCGGTGCCATTGGTGGTGCGGTCAATTTTGCCATCATGGTTTAAAACCACCACACTGTCTTTGGTTACTTTTACATCCACTTCAATGACATCGACCCCAATTTCGATGGCATGTCTGATGGCTGGAATAGAATTTTCGACATACATTTTGTGTGAGGCACGATGGGCAGCCACCATCACATAATCCGATTTTCCATCGTAAAAAGCGGCTGAAACTTTGCTGAAATGTTGGTCAGCCTGAAAAGAAAAAAGAAAGAGGGAGGCGAAAAAAAGAGGGGAAATTTTCTTTATGCTAATCATTATTTTGGCCATATATTTTTATGTTTCGGTGCGCTGCACCTTTTTTTTGATGTTAATATTCTTTCTACAAATATTTTGGTGCGCTGCACCTTAATTGCCACAATTTTTGTTAACGAAACAAATATCAGGATTTTAGTTTCCGTTTCTCGCAGAAGCAGCAGCGCTGCGAAATATTTGTAGCATATTATATCTCAGTTGCATATAAGGTGCAGAGCACCGGAATCTTACCTGGTTATTCAATTTCATCAAGATAATCAAACAAATAATCTTTGTTGTAAGTAACATCATTCTTTTCCAACATTTCTAGATATTCTTCCCTGAAAGATTTCTTTTTGTGGTGTTTTTCCTGGTTCAGAATGTATTTAACAACAGCATCGATTTGAGAATGAGAATGGGTAAAAGCACCGTATCCTTTTTGCCATTCAAATTTAAATTTGGTGAATCCCTGGCTTTTTATCCAGGAATTAGTTGATGTTTTTATTTCTTCAATCAAATCAGGAATTAAATGATTTACATTGTAACCGATCAAGATATGAACATGGTCATGCATACAAAACACAGCCAACATTTTATGTTGATGATTTTGCACAATACCAGTCATATATTTTTCAAGCTCTGATTTCCATTCATTTTCAATTAAAGCCTCGCGGTTTTTTACTGCAAAAACCAAATGGAAATATGATTGTGTGTATGTATTTGCCATCGAGTCTTTGTTTTTAACTATTTTTTGTCATTGAACCGTTTCATGATTTCGGTCCAGTTGGTCAGTTCGATATCGTTGTCTTTAAAAAACTGTTTGATAACCGGGTCGGAAAATAGTTCTGCTTCCCAGGCGCGCTGTTGTGCAGAGGCAGTTATACTTTTCAGGTTATCAGTCAGAATGGAAGGATGAAAAATAATCTCAGTCAACCCCGGTTTCAGCGACTGCACCAGCTTGATAAAATTCTCGCGTTTGTCTTCATATGATTTTCCGTCGGGAGCGCTGGTGAAATTGTCGAGTTTCGGGAGCGGATATTTTTCGAGATACTGAATCATTTCGTCGTTGATGGGATAACCGGCTTTTCTGTAGTATTCGGCCACTTCCTTGTTCGAGAGGTCGATGGCATTGGCCGGGATGTTATATTTTACCGCGGTTTCGAAGAATACTCTGGCAAACTCCGGCGAACCGTATAAGGTTCCCATGTGGGTGTCGATGTGTGAAGGTTTGTGACCCATGGCCAGCATCGCGTCAATCTGTGCGCAGATTTCGGTTTCCACTTCTTTGGACGAAGCGTGCATCACCACATCCGGAACATCGTGCCACATTTTTCCTTCGGGGTCAATCAGTCCGGGAACTTTTTTTGGGTCGGTCAATGTACTCCAGCGGTATTTTTTCCATTCGCTGGTGAGTGTGAGGTGAACGCCAATATCGGCAGTAGGGTGTTTTTTTGTCCACTCCACCATGTCAGCAGCATTCGGACAAGGCATCATCACGGCTGCCGAAAGCACATCGCCTTTCAGAATATACGATTGCACCGAAATGTTGGCTTCCTCACACATACCGGCATCATCGCAATGCAAAAGCAAAATCTTTTTCCCTTTCGGAAATCCCAGTTTTTCGGCGTTGGTCATTTTTTCCTGGGCCGAAAGGTTTCCGATTGTTAAACCCAAAACGACAGTCAGAATTGAAAGAATTGTTTTTGTTTTCATATTCGTGAATTTATTTTTTGTTGTTTTTTTAACTTCCATTTGTTTTTACCCCCAACCCCTAAAGGGGAGCAGGGCAAAGTCCCCTTGAGGGGATTCAGGGGTTGTCCGGTGCACTGATTACACCCAGGTATCTTCCCATCCAGTAAGGCAGCAGCCAGACATCACCCGCACTGATGAGCGAAGTTCCATCTCCCTGGCTGTCGAGTCTGAAAATTTCGCCGTTGTGGCGGTACAGCGGGATTTCGCCCAGTGGTAGTAACGTTTTTGTAGTCTGGTTTCTGAAGTTGGCGGGCAGCAGTTCAATATCTTTCCTATGCGAGTTTTGCACTGCCCAGTTCCGCATATCGAGCGGGTATTGTTGCAGAAAATCAACCGATTCGTTTAAATCGAAATCTTTGGCGCCGGTCATTGCATACGTGAAATTCCACAACGCGTTTTTCTCCGGGCGTTCAATTTCCCAATGGTCGCGAATGGCTTCCCTGAATTTTTCTTTCAGTTTGGGAGAAAATGCGTACGGGTAAAGTCCCCAGTAAGCCAGAAAATACATTTCGTCATCGGAGTGGTTCCACTCGTGCGAAAGTGTTTTGGCCCATTCACCCGCTGTGCTGTCCGACTTTCCGATTTCTGACATGGGGCGCATCAGGTTTTCGAGATACCCGAATTTGTCCATCATTTCGAAAGCTTTTTCGCGGTATTTCTCTTTGCCCGTGAATTTGTAAGCCGTCTGTAAAAAGGCGATGATATTGGAAGAGTTGATTTTTCGGTCACCCACGTTGGTTGGGAAACTGTTTACATAATCGGGATTCCATTTTCCCCACAGTGTTGGTTCGCCATCCACATCGATAATGTAGAGGTTGTTATCGACAATGTAATTCATCAGGTTGTCGAGCATGGTCAGGGCGCGCTGTTTCCAGAGGGTGTCGTCGGCCAGTTCAAGAATGGCTGTGAGTGCGAAAATCTGGCCCACTGTCTGGTCGCTGCTGGCAGTTGAACGCCAGGTCCAGTTCGGGTGGTCTTTACAGGGTAGCCAAATCATGGCCGGGCTTCCCGATTTCAGTTCGTTCAATTCCCATCCCTCTGTTTTGGTATTTTCAGTTTTGTAATCACGTTCGAAACTGCGTCCGAAAAGTCCGGGAATGCCGGTTATTGTATGCAGCCTTTCCATTGCCTCGAAAGCTTCCATGGCGTTTTGTTTTGCCTCGGCAGAGCCGGTAACTTTGTAGCGGAAAAGCTGGCTGACAAGGTACATTCCCGTCCAGAGATTGTCGCTGGGTTGTGGCCCTGTTTGTGCAGTGGAGTAACCATCGGGCATTTGCACAGAACTCGTGTTGAAACCGTAGCGAATGTTTTTTTCGCGCACCTGTTTCTCATAAAACAGTGCCTTTTCCTCCAGCGTCATTTTCTGAAAATGGAGTTGGCCAATTCCTTTGTCGGTTAAAACCAGCACTGTATTTTCTGGTCCGGGTTGAATATCGATAACCATGTTTCCGGGCAGCCAGCGCTCACCGGCAAAATAACTGTAAGTTTTATCGCTGTTCAGTCTGAAAGCCCCGTGAGACGAGCCAAACCAGATTGCATCTCCGATTTTGCTGATGCAGGTGATTTCGCTGCATGGAACTTTTGAAACAAGCGAATTTCCGGGTGTAAAAAAATAACCTTCTGAAGTTCCGATTACAACTGTATCGCCCGAAAACGGCTGCGCACAGGTGATTCCGGTGCATTCGTATAAGATTTTTACCTGACCCGAAAAATCAGTTTGAGAAACTCTGTCGGAATAAACAAGAATAAATCGATTGTTTTGCACATCAGACTTTATTTGCTTCAAACCGGGAGTTTCGAGGGTCCATTTTATTTCTCCCGATTCGGTGACCAAAACCGATTTTTCTCCATCAGAAACCAGAAACTGAAAGTCTTTTCCGGCTGCAAACATGCTGGCTTCCGGCAAATTGTGGTCAATTTGCAGTTTCCCGGCCCACGCATTGCTGAAAACCTGTTTGTTGTCGAGATAAACAAATTGGTTCCCGACGCTGGTGATTGCCATGATTTTCTTTTTCTGCATGGGTTCGTAAGTGATGTCAGGAATCAGTTTTCCGGAGTAAAAGAGCGAACCATTATCGGGCACCAGCAGTTTTCCTGCTGAGGATAGAACTTTTATCAAACCGTTTCTGTCGGCTGCAACTGCAACCGGGGTTTCTTTTTCATCAGCCGGCAAATAATATTTTATGCTGAATTCCTGGATAAAAGGTTTGTCGGTGTAAACCGGCTGCCCCAAATAATTTACTGGTAATGAAACAGTTTCCTGACTTTTCTTTGTACAGGCAGAAAAAGCCAGGAGAATTATGGCAAAAAGAATCAGAGATTTTCTCATATCAGAAATTTATCGGTCAGAATTTTCTGATGAATCAAACTACTGTGTAGGCCATTTGCCTTTCACAATTGGTTTTGCCTGTATTTTGGAAGGATCAACCACCACATGTTTTATCAGTTTGCGGTTCCAGGTGTAGGTGATGTGAATCATTCCGTCGCTGGTTTGGATAATTGCCGGGTAAGAATATTCACCATCTTTATCCTGATCGTTTTCGAGCAAAACTGCTGCATTCCAACTGATCCCGTCATCAGAAACGGCCAGGTTCAGAATATTGCGGTCACCCCAGGTTTCATCGGGTTTAATATGGTTATAAACCAAAACATGTTTCCCGCTTTTCAAAGTAACAGCATCAGTTCCTGAATTTGGATTGGGCAGCCCGATAGGTTCAAGGTTACTCCAGCTTTTCCCATTGTTAGTTGACCAGGCCGAAAGAATATATTTGTCCTTGCTGCGGCACAAAATCTGGAGTTTTCCGTCGGGATGTTTCAAAATACTTGGCTGAATGGCGGAATACTTTTTACCGTCGTTAATGGCTTCTGTGCGTTCCCAGGTCAGTCCCCTGTCGCCTGTGAATTCAAAGTGAACGCGCCAGCCATTATCTTCCGAACTGGTGGGGCATATCAGTTCTCCGTTCGACAATAACTCCGGTTTGTTTTTAATGGGCCCTGCAATTCCTTCAGGCAAACGTACGGGGCGCGACCAGGTTTTCCCATTGTCAGCAGAAGTTACATATTTACCCCACCAACTTGCCGGATCAGGACCTTCTTTGTAAAACAGAATGATTTCGTCACCGTAATTAAAAAGCACCGGGTTCCAGGTTGGATAACGCAGGTTTTTGTGTTGAATTCCATTGGCAACTTCCACCGGAATAGTCCATTTTCCATTTTCGAAACGGCTAACCCAGATTCCAACGTCGGGATGTTTTTCGTATGATCCGCCAAACCAGGCTGCAATCAATCCGTCTTTCGTTTGTTCTATGGTTGAAGCATGACAACTGGGGAATTTTACATCTTCCTTTTGATAAATAAATTCTGATTTAACTACTGCATTATCGCCTGTAAATGGTTTCTGCGACCACCCGGTAATCACTAAAAGAAGAAATGCAATACTAACTGACAGTTTCATAGGAATAATTTTTAAATGTTGAACAATGGTCTTAATTTTCTGCACATACAAATGCTGAAAAATAGAATTTTAGTTGGTTTCTGTCAAGCATAAAAATTACCGGAACCTCATGTTTTATATATTTCGCAATGATTCCGGTAATTTATCTCCGTTGTGCTCGGATTTGTTTCCTTTCTGATTAAACAGCAATAACTGTCTGTTTCAGAAAACAATATTTATAGTAACTTATCTGCTCTGGACCGCTTCCTGAATATCCATTTCTTTCAGATTCAGTTGAATTTGCTGCCGTTTTGCATCGTGAAACTTTCTGAATGGATAAGCCACATAATCGTTGCAAATCCCCATTGCAGCAAGCGCACTTTTAATTGTTTTAATGTATTTCGAAGAATAAGCGCCTACATTGTAGATTTTCCCTTCAATCAACAACAATTTGTTTTTCAGTAAATCTATTTTTTCAAAGTCTTTTTCGAGTGATGCTTCATAAAGTTCAACAAAAACCGATGGGAACAGATTGGCACCACCCGCCACAGCTCCATGTCCGCCGGCAATTATTGTTTCAGGCAGAAAAATTTCGCTGCCGGCAATTACAGCAAACTCAGGCGAGCTTTTAAATTCTTCTGCCAGGGCTAAAAGGTAGGGCAAATTGCCCGAACTGTCTTTGATTCCGATTGCTCCCAGTTCTTTTGCTTTTTTTACGGTATTTATCGACATGTGCATTTTTGTGCACGAAGGCATATTGTACATCATAAAAGGCAGCGGAAGCTGGGGAACAAGCTCTTCGAGATAAATAACAAATTCACTTTGCGATATGGGAAGATAATAAGGTGTAGAAATAACAAGCGCATCAACCCCGGCATTTTTTGCAGCATCGGCAATTTCAAGCGATCCTTCGAAACAGGTATCAGTAATTCCGGCCACTACCGGTACTTTGCCTTTTGTGTAATCGCAAACCCTGTTCAGAAATTCTTTCCTGAGTTTATAACTCAGGTTGGTCGCTTCGCCGGTTGTCCCTAATGCAAAAATTCCGTGAACACCACCTTTCAGTATATGATTGATCAGATTTTTCAACCCGGCAGAATCAAGTTCTGTATTACTGATTAACGGTGTTACGATTGGTGGTATGATTCCCTTTAAAGGCAGCTCCATAAAAATAGTTTTTGAAGATCATTGATGATCTATATTCAATGCATCACAAAGGAAAACCAATGATGATTTAAATGCCTATTGTAAATTGTTTTTTTTACATTGAATTTTGACCGCATTATTTCAGTTTTCCTTTTATATTTGTCTTGATCGGTTAAAAAAGTGTATTATGGAATTCGTTTATGAAAAAATATTTGTTCCCAACAAGCACTCCTTTATAACGCGTCAGCTAAAAATGGACCCGAATTCTGAAAAGATTCATTCGCACAAAAACTACGAATTAAATCTGATTACTTCGGGATCCGGGAGGAGGATTGTAGGAAACCATATTTCGAGCTACACACCGGGCGACCTTGTACTGCTGGGACCGAATATTTCACATTGCTGGGAAGTGCTGGAATTGGATAAAGATCACGAGCCCGAATGTATCGTAACTCACTTTTACGAGAATATCATCAGTTCCGATTTTTTTAATATTCCCGAACTGGAAGATGTAATTGACTTATTGAAACAAGCCGACAGCGGCATTCTTTTTAAAGGTGCGAAAACCGAAAAAGTAGCTGGCATTCTCAGAAAAATGGTTGATCTGAAAGGCCTTGAACGTTACATTGAGTTGCTGAAAGTTTTTAATAATCTGCTGAAAATAGAGGACAGGGAATTTCTTGCACTTCCTTCTTCAATGCCTGATTCATACGAAAAAGATCGTGACCAGATCGACAAGATCTACGAATACGTTTTCCAGAATATCCAGGAAGGAATTAACCTGAAAGATGCATCAAAACTGGTTTTTATGGAGCCCAGTTCATTTTGCCGATACTTTAAAAAGAAAACCGGCCAGACTTTTATGGAATATGTAAAAAGTGTACGGATCGGGATTGCAGCCAAACTGCTGGCTGAAACCGACAAACCCATAACTCATATTTGTTATGAATGTGGTTATAACAACCTGGCCAACTTCAATTTCTACTTTAAAAATATCATGAAAAAAACCCCTTCTGATTATAGGAAGGATTTTAAATAACCCTTATTAATACTGTGTTGGTGACTTTCTGTCAACTGCTCAATCAAAAAATCTTCGAAGTAGTAAATTCACCAACTGAATCCAAGTCAGCAGGTGAACTATTTAATTATGCAAACATATCATCAAAATTGTATTAAAATCCGGCAACAAATGTTTTGCTGAATCGATTATTCTGTCGTTATTTTGATAGAATATTGATAACAGAAAGTATGAATAAACCACAGGCTGTGATTTTTGATATGGACGGGGTTTTGGTTGACTCCGAACCTTTTCATTTTGAAAACGAAACCCGGATGTTTCGAAAATTGGGGCTCGATATTTCCGATGAGGAACACAGCCATTTCACCGGTGTGGCCACCGATGTAATGTGGCAACAAATCAGTGAAACCCGCAAATTACCTCTGTCAGTTGCCGAATTAACCGAACTTACCGTTCTTGAAAGCAATCAATATTTTGGTTCGCTCGAAAAAATTGAGCCGCTTCCAGGGCTGGTTGATTTACTCGAAAAGCTGGTTGCTACCGAAATACCGCTGGCAGTGGCAACCTCATCGGATACTGTGACTATGAAAAACATTCTGGAGAAATCGGGATTGCGGAAATATTTCCGGTTTACCGTTTGCCGCGATGATGTGGAAAACAGTAAACCCGAACCCGATGTATTCCTTCATGCCGCCAAATTGCTCGGTGTTCCTCCTGAAAACTGTCTTGTTTTCGAAGACTCACGAAACGGAATTAAAGCAGCCAAAGCCGCCGGAATGGTCTGCATTGCTTACAGTGGCGGCAATTCGGGGCACCAGGACCAAAGCCAGGCCGACCGCCGGATTGCGCATTTTAACGAACTGGATTTTGTCAATCTTTTGAAGTAACCACTATCATGAATCAGAATTCTTTGGCTGGTAAAATCAGCGCAGGTAAAACTGTTTACGGAACCTGTATTTCATCAGCAGCACCACTTTGGGGAAAAGCCGCCCGGATAGCAGGCCTCGACTTTGTTTTTCTGGATACCGAACACATTCCGCTCGAACGAATGGAAGTGGCAGCACTTTGCCAGTTGTACAGTGCGATGGGTATTGCGCCCATCGTTCGCATTCCTTCGCCCGACCCGTTTCGTGCCTGTCAGATGCTCGATGCCGGGGCAACCGGTGTGGTGGCGCCTTACATCGAAACGGTGGAACAGGTGCAGGAAATAGTGGGAGCCATCAAATACCGGCCGCTAAAAGGGAAACGGTTGCAAAAAGCGCTGCAAAATCCGCTGACAGTGGAAGACGAATTGAAACAATATCTCGAAAATTACAATAAAGAAAGGTTGTGTATCATCAATATTGAAAGTATTCCGGCCGTTGAAAACCTCGATAATTTGCTGAAAGTTCCGGGGCTCGACGGTGTTTTTATCGGTCCACACGATTTGTCGGTGAACATGGGTTTGCCCGAAATGTACGATCACCCCGATTTTGAGCGCGAAGTGGAAATCATCATCCGAAAATGCCGCGAAAACAACATTGCCGTGGGAATTCATTTTTCTGAGTCGCCCAACCGCCAGGTAAAATGGGTGAAAGCCGGTGCCAACATCGTGGTACACAGTTCCGATATTGCCATTTTCTCACAAAAGCTGGCTGCCGACATTGGTTTTATTCGCAAAAGCGCCAATGATTCAGGAGAATCTTCATCAGAAAAAATTATCATTTAAAAACTAACCATCGTTTCTGATTTTATTGAATCTTAAATTCATTCAAATTGTATGGTTAATTTAAACGCAAAGCACCACAAAGAGAAGACGCAAAGAACCGCGGAGTTATTTATTAAAAACTTTGTGGTTCTCTGCGAAAAGCTTCGTGAACTCTGCGGTTTGCATAAGATTATAAATGTGGTAATACTTGTTATCATCACTTCTCTTTTTCAAAATTGCGCTCCGGATTCCTCCCTTTCTTTCCAAAAAATGCTTGTCGATTATGCTGAAAACTCAATCAATATTGACAACCCAGCCCCGCGATTTTCGTGGATTATTCATTCTGAAGAACGAAATAAAACCCAATCCGCTTACCATATTTTGGTGGCAACCGAAGAAAAAAAGCTAAAAATTGGAGAAGCTGATATCTGGGATTCCGGGGAAATTAATTCTTCAGAAACCATTCAACACGAGTTTTCAGGAAGAACACTGGAATCGAACCGGAAATATTTCTGGAAAGTTATGGTTTGGGATGAAAAAGGTGAGGAATATGAAAGTCCGGTGGCGGTTTTTGAAACAGCCTTTCTCAAACCATCCGACTGGCAGGCATCCTGGATTGGAGCCGGACCCACAAAGCAATCACTTCCTGAAAAAGGTTTTTACGCTGACAAAAAAGAACAATATTTATTGACCGACACGGTGGTTCATTCGGGTCAGTCGCTGCTGCTCAGAAAAGAAATTCGTCTTGAAAAGAAAATCAAATCGGCAAAAGCATTTGTCACGGGACTTGGTATTTACGAGTTTTACATCAACGGAAAACGGGTGGGCGACCATTTACTGGCACCATCCAAAACGCCTTACCACAAACATATTTTGTATGATACTTATGATGTTACCGACCTGCTGAAAATAGGTGAAAATGCCTTAGGTTTTCATCTTGGAAACGGCTGGTACAATCCGTATAAAAAATGGTGGGCGCAATACCGGATGCAGTGGTTTGGCCATAAAAAAGCGCTGGGACAGATTCAGATTGAATACACCAACGGAAGTTCTGAAACCATCAAAACCGACGAAACCTGGAAATTTTCGGATGGTCCGGTAGTGTACAATTGTATTTATGATGGCGAAATTTATGATGTCCGGCTCGAACAAACCGGATGGAATCAAACCGGTTTTGATGATGCCGACTGGAATCCCGTGACAGTTTTCGAAAAGCCTGCAGCGCGACTTGAATCGCACACCATGCCACCGGTGAAAGTGATTCAGACAATAAAACCGGTTGAAATAAAAAGGGCTGAAAATCTGCAGGTTTTTGATATGAAACAGAATTTCAGCGGGTGGGTGCGCATCAAGGTAAAAGGTGAAAAAGGAACAAAAATCAAAATCCGTTTTGCCGAGGATATTTTCCCCGACAGCACGCTGGATGTTACCAGCAACGAAAAGGCAAAAGCCACCGCAGAATACATTCTGAAAGGTGAAGGCATTGAAACTTACGCAACGCATTTTACTTATTTCGGATTCAAATATGCCGAAGTTTCAGGTGACAACGATTTCGAGTTGCAGGAAATTGAAGGTTGTGTGGTTCACACCGACAACCAACAAATTGGCAGTTTTGAGAGTGGCAACGAGTTAGTGAATAAAATCCACCGGGCGACTGTGTGGTCGCAGAAAAGCAACATGATTGGTTACCCAATGGATTGTCCGCAGCGCGACGAGCGGCTGGGCTGGTTTGGCGATGCGCAGGTGACGGTTGAGGAAGCGATGTTTAATTTCGACATGGCGCAATTTTACGAAAACTGGTTTGAAGGAATTCGCGACAACCAGGATGCAAAAACCGGCGACCTGCCCATCATTTCGCCACAACCTTACATTTGGGACGAGGGCGTTGAATGGAGCAGCACTTATTTTACCATGGTCTGGCAGTTTTATCAGTATTACGGCGACAAAAAAATTCTGGCCCGCCACTACGAACCCATGAAACGATACATGCAGTTTCTCGACAGCATTTCAGATAATTACATTGTGCCGATGGGCTGGATTGGCGACTGGGGCAGCATGGTAAAAGGCTGGAAGGAAGGTCAGCCCGAATCGGTGCCAACCGCTTTTTATTTTTACAATGCAGTGATTCTTTCGAAAATTGCCAAAGTGTTGGAGAATGAACCCGAAAGCAGGCAGTTTGCCGCACTGGCAGAAGAAATCAAATCGGCTTACAACCAGAAATATTTTAATTCCGAAACCGGAAATTATAACGATGGCAGTCAGATGGCTAACGCTTTTCCGTTGTTCCTGGATTTGGTCCTGGAGGAATACAAAACAAAAGTTTTTGAAAATCTTGTAAAAGATATTTTGGTGACAAACGACACACACCTTACCACCGGAGTTTTGGGAACTAAATACATGCCCGAAGCGCTGGCACAACTGGGCAGGCCCGATGTGGTGTGGGAACTCATCAACCAGAAAACTTACCCTAGCTGGAACAGCATGATGGAAAGATACACCACCGTTTGCGAGTTCTGGACACTGAAACAATCGAAAAACCATGTGATGATGGGCAGCATCGACGCATGGTTTTACAAATACATTGCCGGAATCCGGCTCAATGAAGAGGCACCGGCATTTAAATCTTTTATTATTCAGCCAAACTTTCTGAAAGGTTTGAATCACGCTTCGGCCAGCACAGAAAGCATTCGGGGAAAAGTATCTTCAGCATGGAAAATTGAAAACGGCAAATTCAGTCTGCATGTGGAAATTCCCTATAATACAACCGCCGATGTTTTTGTCCCCGCGGCTGAAAATGCAGCGATTTTTGAGGGAAATCATCCCGCTGAAAATGTGGAAGGAATTCAATCCCTGGGTTTTGAAAATGGTTTTCATCGTTTCAGGGTTGGTTCGGGCAGGTATAGTTTTACAGTAAAATCAAATTAAATGAGAATAAAAATATGATTATCAGAAAATTATGTTTTTGGCTTATTGCTGTTTCAATATTGACAGCATGTTCAGGTAAGAAACAACAATCAAAAACCGATGACTCGTTTTCATTTGTTTTTATGACCGACATTCACCTGAAACCAGAAATGAATGCGCCAAAAGGTTTTCAGATGGCCATCGATAAAACAAACGAACTGAATCCTGATTTTGTAATCACCGGCGGCGACCTGGTTTACGATGCCATGCGTGGCGGACAGGCCCGTTGCGACACTCTTTTTTCGTTGTACAAGGAAATGAGCAAAGGTTTCAGGATGCCGGTTTACAACACTTTGGGCAACCACGATTTGTTCGCTATTTATCCCGAAAGTCCTGAACCCGAAACAAATCCGGATTACAAATATGGCATGTTCGAACGCTATTTCGGAAATACTTATTATTCATTCAATCACAAAGGCTGGCATTTTATTGTGCTGAATTCGCTGGATGTGACAACGGAAAAAAAGTACTTCGGGCATTTTCACAAGGAACAGCTTGAATGGCTGAAATCGGACCTTGAGAAAACCGACAATTTAACGCCAATTGTAGTAGTCAGTCATCTACCAATGCTCAGTGTTCGGGGGCAGTTTGCCGGAACGGGTGGAAATTCAATAATTGACAATGTTGCCGAAGTTTTCAAAATGCTCGAAAATCACAACCTCAAACTGATTCTGCAGGGGCACATTCACTGGAAAGAATCGGGTTTTGTAAACGACATGTTTGAATACATAACAGGAGGTTCCATTGCCGGAAACGGCTGGAAAGGCCGACGGCACAACACAAAGGAAGGTTTTTTGCTGGTGAAGGTGCAGGGAGAAGAGCTTTCCTGGGAATACATCGACCATGGTTGGGAAAATGAACGTCTGAAAATAGGAAATGAAAAGAACAACAATTAATTGATACCGAAAATGATAAACGATGAATTAAACAAGTATTACTGGATAAATCAGCCAAAACGTTCGGTTTTGGAATTGAACCAATTAATTATTGAAACCGAACCCGGAACCGACCTGTGGCAGCGCACCTATTACGGGTTTCAAAACAGTAATGCACCGGCTTTTTTGCAGGAAGTGCAAGGCGATTTTTCTTTTACTGTGAAAACCGAATTTGAAGAGAGCAGCTTTTTGTACGACCAGTGCGGTTTACTGCTTTTTATCGATAACGAAAACTGGGTGAAAGCCGCTGTGGAATTTGAAAATGAACAGTTTTCAAGATTGGGTTCTGTCGTTACAAATCTTGGTTATTCTGATTGGGCCACCTGCGATATTTCTTCTGAAATTTCTGAAATGTGGTATCGTATTAGCAGGCGGGGGCAGGATTTTTACCTTGAAAATGCAGTTGATGGAAAAAGCTGGCAGCAAATGCGGATGTTTCACCTGCACAAAACGGCCGATAAAGTGAGTGTGGGTGTGTATGCCTGCAGTCCGCTGAAATCTTCATTTAATGCGGTTTTTTCATTGTTTGGAACCACTCCAAGTGAATGGCCGGAATACAAAAAACATTCATAAAATTTAAATGCAAATATCATTCAGTAAACTAAAAACAGTTGCCCTGGCAATAGTTGCGATTACAGGATTTTCCTGCAGTAACCAAAAAGAAAAAGCAGAACCTGTAAATAGCTTAGCTACTTACATCGATGTTCCCTTTTTACAGGAAACCCACGATGGTTTTATCGTTGGCCAAAATCCTTCTGATAACGAAGTACGAAGCATTGCGGTTGACCGTGAATCGACAGTCTGGATTGCCACAGCCTCCGGTATTTTCAAAAAAGCCGATGGTTCGCGGAACTGGGAACCGGTGATCACAGGCGATGACCGCGGTCCCGCTTATACTGTTTTGATTCAGGAAAATGGTTTGGTTTTGATGGGAACATGGAATGGGGTGTACAGCTTTTCGAATGGTAAACTCACAAAAGATACCGGGCCAAAACCACCGGTTTCAGTAATTTGCTCAGCAGGAGATGAAACCTATGCATTGGGGCCTCACGGAATATGGCGTGAGAAAAACGATTCGTGGGAGGAACAACCTTATAAAATTGCACGGTCGGTGCGTGATGCAGCAACCAACGGAAAAGGAAAACTTTGGGTAGCTACTGATGCCGGTGTTTACTTGTGCAGCGATGGAAAAACGACATTGTACCAGGATACTGCTGAAGTGATAAGTGCCTATGCGCGTGCCATCGGTTTTGCAGGTAACGGTGATTGCTGGGTGGGAAATATGGGAGGTGTTTCGGTTCGTAACAACGAAAAGCTCATTAAAAAAATAACGCCGCAAGAAGGGCTTTCTTCCATTTTTGTAAATTGCATAACTCCTTCTGCTGATGGCAGGATGTGGGTTGGAACTGATGTGGGAGTAGTCAGGTTTGATAAGGATTACAAACCTTCTTTACTATTCAGTCGACGCTGGCTGATGAACGACAAAGTAAACAGCATCGCTTTCGATAAAGCAGGAAATGCATGGGTTGCAACCGACGGCGGAGTGAGTTGCATCCGGCAAAACCGGATGTCGCTGGCCGAAAAAGAGAAAAATTTGTACGGACAACTGATGTACCGTCACATTCGCGAACCATGGACCTGCAGCAGTGTACGGCTCGAAGTGGCCGGTGACACAGCCTCCTGGAAACCTGAAGATGATGACAACGACGGCGAATATACTGGTGGCTACCTGGCGATGGAAAGTTTCAGGTACGCAGTTACCAAATCCGAAGATGCCCATCAGAAAGCCCGGAAAGCGTTCGAATTTCTGCGCAAATTGCACACAATCACCGCCACACAGGGATTTTTTGCACGCTCGATTGTGCCGCCTACCTGGACCAATGTACACGATGCAAACCGCACTTACACCGAACGCGAACTGGCTGAGGAACTGGTGAAAGACCCTCGTTACAAGCCTGTCGATAAACGTTGGCGGCTTTCGGCCGATGGCAAATGGCTGTGGAAAGGTGATACAAGCAGCGACGAAATGGACGGACATTTTATGGCCTATTTCTATTTTTATGAATATGCCGCCAACGATGAGGAAAAACAAATGGTTCGCGACCATGTGAAAAAACTCACCGACGAACTCATTCGCAATAATTTCAACCTGATTGATATCGACGGAACTCATTCCCGCTGGGGTGTGTGGTCGACGGACCAGCTCAATAGCGACCCCGACTGGGCATCAGAACGAAGTTTGAATTCCTTCGAACTATTGGCTTATCTGAAACTGGCATACGGAATAACCGGAGACGAAGCCTATCAGAAAGAGTATCTGAAACTGATAAACGAACATGGTTATCTGGAAAATGCGAAGGGTATTAACTCCAAAAATCCGGCATGGCAGATTTATTTCGACCTGACCATGGAAGGTTATCTGTTCCCAATTCTTTTCCGTTACGAAAAAGACCCGCAGATTTTATCGGTTTACAAGGATATGCTCGAAAAGTGGATGGCTCATCAGAAAGCAGGAGAAAACCTGATTAACAACATGGCATATACGCTTTGCACAGGTAAAAAAATCAACGTTGAACAAACCATCAGTTTTTTAAAAGATACTCCACTCGACTTGGTTGACTGGACCTTTGACCACACCAAACGCGAAGATGTGAGAGTGGTTCGGACACCGATTCTGGAAGAGCTGCAAATTGACAAACTGCCGCCGCCAGGTATTCGTGCTACTGTGCGCTGGGACAAAAATCCGTGGTCGGCCGTTAACGGAAATCCAAATTCCATGCGCGAACCGGTTTTCTGGCTTTGGCCCTACTGGGAAGCAAGATATCTGGGAATAATTGAAAATTAGTTTGATGTTAGGTCAAATAAAATATGAATTTACAGCTGCACCCTGGCAATATAAAGCTGGTGGATGGTATTTTATTTCAGTTCAGGAAGAGGTATCAAAGGAAATCAGAGAAAATCTGAAATGGCAGGAAGAAGGTTGGGGAAGGCTTAAAATAGCAGCAGAAATTGGAAGTACACGTTGGAAAACAGCCATTTGGTTCGATACAAAAAGAAATACGTATTTACTCCCGTTAAAAGCAGATGTCAGAAAAAAAGAGAAATTAGAAATTGATAAAAATATTAATGTAATTATCTGGATTTGATTGTTTTTCTGCCTTTCGTTTATAATGCAGGGTAGCTGATGACAGTCAGACTGAGCGAAGTCTGTTTTTATTTAGATAATAAAGAATAAAAAGTATTTAAAAATGAAAAAACTAATCGTGATTTCGATGATGATGAGTCTCCTGTTTTTAGCTGGGAAACCTCTTTTTGCCCAGGAAAACATGCTCTGTCAGAGTGCATACTGGACAGAAGACGAAGGAACCGCCATGTTGAAAAAGTGGGCAACCGAATGGACAACCCGTGCCGACTGGGAAAAGCGTGCAGAAATTATCCGACAGGGATTGATTACCGGGATGAAATACGACCAGATGCCAAAAGCCGGCAACGATTTCAAAACCATCATCCACAGCACCCGCGAAATGGATGGCTATATCGTTGAAAATATTGCCATCGAGAGCTTCCCGGGTTTTTACATTACTGGCAATTTGTACCGTCCGCTGAAAACCGATAAAAAATGCCCCGCCATTCTGAGTCCACACGGACATTGGGAAGACCGACGAATGAGCGAAGATGTGCAAAAACGATGTGCCGGTTTCGCAAAAATGGGAGCCGTGGTTTTTGCCTACGATATGATTGGTTACAGCGACTCAAAACAGGTAACTCACAAAATGCCGGTTGCTTTGCTATTACAGACTTACAACGGAAAACGTGTGATTGACTACCTTGTTTCGCGTCCTGATGTTGATCCTGAAAGAATCGGAATAACCGGCGAATCGGGTGGTGGTACACAAACCATTATGCTCACGGCCCTCGACAACCGCATCAAGGTTTCAGTGCCGGTTGTGATGGTTTCAGCGTACTTTTTTGGCGGTTGTACCTGCGAAAGCGGGATGCCGGTGCACAAAAGCGACCATCACCAAACCAACAATGTGGAAATTGCAGCGCTTGCTGCTCCGCGTCCGATGTTGCTGATTTCAGATGGTGGCGACTGGACAAAAAATACACCGCGGATTGAAATGCCTTACCTGCAGAAAGTGTATGCATTGTATGGCGCCGAAAGTAAGCTCGACAACGCCCATTTTCCGGGTGAAAGACATGGATATGAAGCAACAAAACGGTTTCCGGGTTACAACTTTTTTGGTAATTATCTGAAGTTGAACGCGGGAAAGATTTATAACGAAAAAGGTTTTGACGAAAGTTTTGTAACAGTTTTATCGAAGGATGAACTTCGTGTTTTTAATGACAAACACCCGCTTCCGGCCAATGCTTTGCAGGGAGACGAAGCTGTGATAAAATATCTGAATCTGAAATAAATGCGATTAAGGGTTAAAACCCGAAAGCATTGTGTTTATGTATAACCCCAGCCTTAAGGCTGGGGTTAAGCAAACAACCTTATAGAAAGGGCTTTAGCCCAAAATATAACCCTAGCTTAAAACGGGGGTTGTGTAAGAGTATAAACCGGGCTTTAGCCCTTAATTTTTTAAATATGAAGTCATTATTACCAATACTTATTTTAGCAGGATTCCTGTTTTATGGAAATGGTCTTTCAGCCCAAAAATACAACACCGTTAAAATCGGACTATGTACCGATGTGCACCTGCCCACCATGCACGATTCGGAATACCGGATTACCACTTTTGTCGATGCCATGAAAAAGGAAAACCCTGATTTCATCATCGAACTGGGAGATTTTTGTACCCCCGAACCAAAATATGCTAAATATTTCGACATCTGGAATTCTTTCCCGGGTGAGAAATACCACGTTATTGGCAACCACGAAATGGATGGTGGTACTACTCGTGAAGAAGCATTGCAATATCGAAACATGAAAACAGGTTACTACTCATTCGATAAAAACGGATTTCATTTCATTGTGCTCGATGGAAACGATAAGAAAGACCCGAGTGCAAAGGGATACAAACAGTTTATTGGCCCCGAGCAGGTGGAATGGCTGAAAGCTGACCTGGCAAATGTCACCACTCCGGTGGTGATTTTCTCGCACCAGGGACTGGCACATTACAGCAGTGCAGACGAAGAGTATGGCGTTGAAAACTACAAACAAATGCAGGAAATTCTGGAAACTCACAATAAAAACATTCCGCATGCAAAAGTAATCGGTTGTTTTAACGGGCACACGCACTATGATTATGCTGAAAATATCAACGGAATCTGGTACATAACCATAACTTCCATGTCGTACCACTGGCTGGGTGAAAAATATGCGCACCTTCAGTATGGCGAAGAAGTGGATAAGAATTTCAAATGGATAAAATACACAGCGCCGTTTAAGGAACCGCTGTTTACCACCGTGGAAATATCCACAAAAGGAAACATCAAAATTGCCGGTAAAAAATCGGAGTGGGTGGGAAAAACGCCGTGGGAGCTGGGTTATCCGGAGGAGCTGAAAAAATACATGCGCCCGGCCATCTCCAAACGAAACCTCAAATTTTAACTCTGTGGTTCTCTGTGCCTTCTCCGTGTACTCTGTGTTAAAAAATTAGAAAAATGAGAAACTTAATAATTCTGGCTTGTCTGATCTTTCTTTTTACCGGTTGTCAGCCACAAAAAGAAACTCCCAAAATAGTTGACCTTCGTTGCGAATACCTCGAAAACCCGCTGGGAATCGATGTTCCCAATCCCCGCTTATTCTGGAAAATGGAAAAACCGGGGAGAGGTGCCATGCAAACTGCTTACAGGATTCAGGCTGCTTCGTCGGCAGAATTGCTGGCAAAAGATTCAGCCGATTTGTGGGATTCGGGTGTTGTGGAATCCGACCGTTCAATCCAGGTTGAATATGCAGGGAAACCGTTAAAATCGGGTGACGAAGTATATTGGCGTGTAAAAATCCGGGACGAAAATAAGGTGGAATCAAACTGGAGCGAAATTGCCCACTGGGAAATGGGAATCATGAATCAGCAGGAATGGCAGGCAAAATGGACGGGAGCACCAGCATCACTTTTCAATGGAGAACTGAAAAATGCATCCCCTTTATTCCGAAAGAAATTCACTGTTTCAGGAAAAATAAAAAAGGCGCGTGTTTACATCAGCGGGCTGGGTTATTACGAATTGTACCTGAATGGCGAAAAAGTGGGCGACCACGTACTTTCTCCCAACCAGACCAATTTCGACAGGCGTCAACTGGAAAAATGGTCGGATGCGCGGATTGGCAACATGAAAACTACCGTTTTGTATGAAACACACGATATTACTTCTGCCTTAAAAGAAGGCGAAAATGTGGCGGGTGTAATCCTTGGAAATGGCTGGTACCTGCAGGCAGACCGTCCCGAAAATCCGCAGTACTTATTCGATTCACCACGCATGCTGGCTCAGATAAAAATTGATTACGATGATGGCCGCAGCGAGTGGATTCTCAGTGATGATTCGTGGAAAACAGCTGTCGGTCCCATCCTTTACAATGGTCTTCATTCAGGCGAAATTTATGATGCCCGGCTTGAGCAAAATGGTTGGAATAAACCGGGTTTTGATGATTCGGCGTGGAAGAATGCTGAGCTTGTTCGTCCTCCAACCGGTGTTTTGAAGGCACAGGCATCTCCGCCCGACAGGGTAACTCAAACAATAAAACCGGTGTCTGTTTCTCAGCCAGAAAAAGGTATCTATCGTTACGACCTCGGCCAGATGATTTCAGGTTGTGCGCGAATAAAAATCAGCGGTGAAAAAGGGACAAAAATCAAACTGGTTTTTAGCGAGGAATTTGGCCCCACTTACGGCCAAACCGATACTTACATTTTAAAAGGTGAAGGCGTTGAAACCTGGGAGCCGCGGTTTACCTGGCATGCATTCAGGTATGTCGATGTTTTTGGTTCGCCGCAGGAACTGACGCTTGAAAATCTGGAAGGACGGGTCGTAAATACAGATGTTTCGCAGGCCGGAACTTTTGAGTGTTCCAACGAGCTTTTTAACAGAATTCTGGAAAATTACCGATGGACACAGCTTGGCAACATGCACGGTGGTGTGCCCAGCGATTGCCCGCACCGCGAACGCCGCGGCTACACCGGCGACGGACAGATTTCGGCCCGCTCGGCAATTTACAGTTTTAATATGGCACCTTTTTATACAAAATGGGTGGGCGACATCAGCGATGCACAAAATCAGGAAAACGGTTATGTGCCCAACACCACACCCTACGACGACGGCGGTGGCGGAACGCCTTGGGGCGCGGCTTATGTCATCATTCCGTGGTACATGTACCAGTATTATGGCGATGTTTCCATCCTGAAAAATCATTACAACGGAATGAAGCACTGGATTGACTTTATGGAAAACAGCCTCAGCAATGACGGCATTTTAAGAGGACAGGGTCTGGGCGAATGGGTCCCGCCGGATATTGTGGCGGTTGAGCCCGATTATGTAAATACCTGTTACTATTTTTGGTGCTGCAAACTCATGACAAATGTGGCTGAAGTGTTGAATCTGCCTGACGATAAAAACTGGTTTAACAATCTTGCCAAAAGGGCAGCAGAGGATATGTACAATGTGTATTTTAACACAGAAAAGTCGGTGTTTTCGGTGGGCCGGCAGGGTGCAAATGCCTACCCTCTGGGTTTTGGTTTTACCAATGAAAACAGCAAAAAAGCATTGTTCGACAAGCTTGTTGAAAACGTGGAAAGCAACAATCTTCATTTTGATACCGGAATTCTGGGAACCCCGCTTTTGCTCGAAGTGCTGACCGAATCGGGCCGTGTTGACCTGGCATACACACTGATGAACCAGCGTGATTATCCTTCTTTTGGATACATGATTGAAAAAGGCGCCACCACCATTTGGGAAACTTTTCAGGGTGATGTTTCGCACAGTCATCCCATGTTTGGCAGCGTTACGCAATGGTTTTACCAGCATTTGGGCGGCATTGTTCCCGACCCTGCGCAACCCGGTTTTAAGCACACAATCATCAAACCTTTCCCGGTTAGCGGGCTCGATTTTGCCAAAACCAGCTACCCTTCACTTTATGGAGAAATAAAAACCAACTGGAATTTCTCAGGAGATGATTTTAACCTGGAAGTTTCTGTTCCGGCCAATTCAACCGCCACAGTTTTTGTTCCTGCTGAAAATGCCGAAAAGGTTACTGAAAACGGCAAACCTGTTAACGAAAAGAATTTTGTAAAATTTCAACGGATGGAAAGTCAGTTTGCTGTGTATGAAATTGCTTCAGGAGATTACTGTTTCCGTTCCGCCGGAGCAAAAAACCTACTGATGAAAACCATTTTGCCCGCCCCGGTTATTCAGCCCGAAAAACAGACTGTTTTCACAGGCGATTCGGTAAAGGTGACAATTACTTCAGGGGTGAAAGAAGCAAAAGTATTCTACACCACAAACGGAGCTGAGCCTGATTCAACCTCACTCGTTTACAAGGAACCATTTTACATCACTAATTCCGCAGAAATAAAGGCCCGTTCCATGAAAATGGGTTTCGGAACCAGTTACACGCAAAGCTGTAAAATCAACTTTATCGACCCTGAAAAAAATGGAATTAACTACGATTATTTTGAAGGAAAATGGATGAAACTGCCTGATTACAGGAAGTTGCCGGTAGTAAAATCGGGTACTATTTTTGAATTTGGGCTCGACAAAATCATTCCCACCAAAGATGAATTCGGGATTTCATTTTATGGATTTCTTCAGATTGATGAACCGGGAGAATATGATTTTATTATCCGGTCGAATGATGGCACAAAACTTTTTCTGGATAACAAACTGGTTATCAATCACGATGGCCCGCATGGTGCAGATATCGAAAAATCAGGAAAAATCAAACTTGAAACCGGAAAACATCCGGTAAAACTTGACTATTTTCAGGCAGGGGGAGGATTGTTTCTGCAGTTGGAATATGCCGGCCCCGGAGTTCAGCGGCAAATCATTCCACCACAGATTTTATTCAGAAAATGAATTTACCAGTTATACTAATTTTTTCCAGATTTCATTAGTTTAGGTTAAAATTTTATTGTCGCGGCTAAATCATTTAGCTTATATTTGAGTTGTAAAAAACGTTTTAGCAACGTTTTTTAAGTTATTCATACTTAAATACAAAACCAATCAGTTTGTATGAAGAAAACATCATTAAGCGACATTGCTCGCCAACTTGGAGTATCAAAAACACTGGTTTCGCTGGTATTGAACGGGAAAGCCAAAGAACACCGGATCAGCGATGAAGTTAGTAACAAGGTAAAAAAACTGGCAAAAGAGTTAAATTATAAACCAAATCAGATTGCCAAAGGGCTAAGAACCGGTAAAACCAACACAATCGGGTTGATTATTGCCGATATAGCCAACCCATTTTTTGGAAAATTGGGCCGGGAAATTGAAAAAGAGGCTGCCCGACATGGTTACCGGATTGTTTTTTGTAGCTCCGACGAAAATCCCGAGAATTCACAAAAACAGATTGAGATGCTTCAGCAAGGTCAGGTTGACGGTTTTATCATTGCTCCACCTGCCGGAAGTGAAAACCAGATACTTTCTCTCAAAAGAAACAGAATTCCTTTTGTGCTTATCGACAGAAATTTTCCGGATATTGATACAAATTACATCGTGGTAGATAACATACAGGCTGCTTTTGATGCTACCGACCACCTTGTAAAAAAAGGATACAAAAAAATTGCCTGCGTCACACTGAATGTTCATCTTAATAATATGAACCAGAGGGTTTTAGGATACAAACAGGCGTTGATTGAAAATAATATTCCGGTTGACGAAGAACTGATAAAAATGATGCCTTTCACCCATGAAAAGGATGATATTGTGGAAGCTGTGAAACAACTTGAACCCGGCAATAAATCAAAGGTGGAAGCCATTTTCTTTGCCACAAGCAAGCTCGGTATAATGGGAATTGAAACACTGCATTCCATGGATTTGCACATACCTGATGATATTGCAGTGGTTAGTTTCGACGACCCGGATGCATACAAAATCAGTCAACCACCGGTTTCAGCCATTGCCCAGCCTTTGCAGGAAATTGGCCGCGAATCAGTTAATGTTTTGTTAGATCTCATGAAAAATGGTGGAACCGAAACAAAGAAGATTGTTTTAAAAGCGAAATTTATTCCCCGCAAATCAAGTGGTTATTAATCTTTCTTCATGTTGATGAAACGTTAAATCCTGGAAACAAAAATGGATATCGCAAAAGGTTTTTATCTCGGTATTGATATTGGCGGCACCAAATGTGCAGTGGTGGCCGGTGACAGCGATTTTCAGATTTTTCAGAAAACTCAGTTTGATACAAGAACAGCCGAAAGAAACTGGCAGGGTGTTTTTGAAGAATTTTTTTCAAACATTGACTCACTTCTTTTAAAATACCCGAAAGAAAACCTGCGGGGAATCGGAATCAGTTGTGGCGGCCCGCTTGATTCAAAAAAGGGAATGATTTATTCACCTCCCAATTTGCCGGGCTGGGATAATGTACCGATTACAAGGATTTTCAATGAACGTTTCGGTGTTCCGGTTTCAATTCAGAACGATGCCAACGCCTGTGCCTTGGCCGAATGGCTGATGGGCGCCGGAAAAGGAACTCAAAATATGATATTTCTAACCTTTGGCACCGGAATGGGTTCAGGGTTGATTCTGAATGGTAAGTTGTACGCTGGGACCAATGATTTAGGAGGCGAAGTGGGCCATATCAGGCTTGCTGACGATGGCCCGGTGGGTTTTGGAAAGGCCGGTTCATTCGAAGGGTTTTGCAGCGGTGGCGGAATTGCTCAGTTAGCCGCATCGTATGTTATCAATAAATTGAAACAAGGTTCAAAAGTGAATTTTTGTGACAATATTGAATCGGCACGGAAACTTACGGCAAAAATTGTGGCCGAAGCTGCTGTTGCCGGTGATGCTGACGCACTCGAAATTATCAGAATTTCAGGCGAATACCTTGGTCGCGGACTATCAATTCTCATTGATATCCTGAATCCGGAATGTATTGTAATCGGGAGCATTTATGCCCGAAACGAGAATTTATTCAAGCCACATATAGAACGGATGCTGGCACGCGAAGCCATTCCGTCGGCGGTGGAGGTTTGTTCCATAAAACCTGCTTTATTGGGCGACAGTATCGGCGATTATGCTGCTCTTTGCGTCGCTCTTTACGAAAATCAGTTTTAGAAAAGAAGAAAAATGAAGGGAGAAAATATTTTAACCGATTTGCTAAATCGTTACAGTGAGTTGCAGCCGTTGAAACAACAGGTCGCAGCCGCAGCCGAAACAATCATTGAAGCTTACAAAAACGGCGGAAAAGTTTTGGTTTGCGGAAACGGCGGAAGCTGTTCAGATGCCGACCATATTGTGGGCGAATTGATGAAAAGTTTTGAAGGCCGTCGCCCGCTGGCAAAGGAACTGCAGGAGAGACTGGTCAGTTTGTCGCCAGAAACCGGAAAAATGCTGGCTGAAAAACTGCAGCAGGGTTTGCCGGCTATTTCGTTAACTGTTCACCAGTCTCTGATTACGGCCATTGCCAACGACATCAGCGGTGAAGTAATATACGCGCAGCAAGTGGTTGGCTGGGGAAACAAAGGCGATGTGTTAATTGGACTGAGTACTTCTGGAAACTCGCAGAATGTGATTGATGCAATGATTGTTGCACGGGCAAAAGGAATGAAAACAATCGGGTTGACAGGCGAAACCGGTGGAAAAATGCGCGATTGGAGCGACATTCTGATTAATGTTCCCCAACGCCGCACTGCCTATGTCCAGGAGTTGCACCTGCCTGTTTATCATGCAATTTGTATGATGGTTGAAATCGAATTTTTCGGATAGAATTATAAATGAATGACCTTTCAGCGTTGCCAGACCTGAAAGCGTGATGAGAAAAACATAAACCAATGAATAACACCAATAATAAATCATCGTTTACCCGCAGGCAATTTATCAACCGTACTGCACTTGGTACGGCAGCACTGGCAGTTGCACCTGCCGGAACACTTTTTGCACAGCAAACGCCCTGGCCAGCCAATGCCAGCGGAATCACTTTTCACATGATTGGTCATGCCCACATCGACCCGGTTTGGTTGTGGCCCTGGACCGAAGGTGTTTCAATAACACACAGTACATTTCAATCGGCGTTGGACCGTATGAATGAAGACCCCAATTTTTGTTTTATCAGCAGTTCTGCCCAGTTTTACCATTGGGTTGCCGAAAACGACACCGAAATGATGGCAAAAATCAAAAAGCGGGTGGATGAAGGTCGTTGGTGCATCATTGGCGGCTGGTGGGTGGAACCCGATGTCAATATTCCTTCAGGCGAAGCAATGGTTCGTCAGGGTTTGTACGGGCAGCTCACTTTTCAGAAACTTTTTGGCAGAATGGCGACAATCGGTTTTAATCCCGATTCGTTTGGGCATACATCCACGTTACCGCAAATCATTAAAAAACAAGGGATGGACAAATACATGTTTATGCGTCCCGGTCCCCACGAAAAAAAATTGCCAGCCGACCTTTTCTGGTGGCAGGGTGCCGATGGAACCAAAGTGCTGACCTACAGAATTCAGGAAAGTTACAACGACACAACCCTGAATGGCGACCGTATGAAAAGGGTGGCCGGCAAGGCAGCCGAACAACCCATGAAAGATTTTATGTACTTTTTTGGTGCCGGCGACCATGGCGGCGGACCTACCAAAGAGAACATGAAAACCATTGCAAAATTCCAAACCGAACAGGGTGCACCGGTAATCAATTACAGCACTCCTGAAAGATATTTCAAAAAGATTGAAAGTGATAAAAATCTGAACCTGCCCACTGTAAACGACGATTTGCAGCACCATGCCGTGGGATGTTATACAGCCGAATCGGAAATTAAAAAGGGAAACCGCCAATCGGAAGCTGCGCTGGTTACTGCCGAAAAAATTGTAACCATCGGTGCAAAAGCATGGGGCGCAAAATATCCGAAAAACGAATTGACAACAGCCTGGCAAAGGGTGTTATTTCTGCAGTTTCACGATAGTATGGCAGGCACATCACTGGTGGAGCATTCACAGGATGCCCGCGAAGGTTATGGCTTTGCGCTCGACACAGCCCATCAGGCAACCACTATGGCGGTACAGAAACTGGAATGGCAGATTGCCTCAGAAGACCCGGATTCACAGTATCTCGTGGTTTTCAATCCACATGGCTGGGAGGTGGAAGAAAATATTGAATACGATTTTAACTGGGGAACCATGCACAAAGGTTCGAGGGTGGAAGATGAAAATGGAAACACACTTCCACATCAGTGGACAGGCGGTTCAACAGAAACCGGCAGCCGCAAAAAACTGATTGTCAGGGCAAAAATTCCGGCCATGGGATATCGCCAGATAAGACTGCATGACGGTGATGCCGGAATGGCTCCAACTCAGGTAAAAGCCGAAGAAAACAGGCTTGAAAACGAATTTTACAGACTGAGTTTTTCTTCAGACGGAACACTCAGCATTTTTGATAAAGAACTTGGAAAAGAAGTTTTTGCCGGCGGACAAAACGGTTGCAGGGCTTTAATAATCGACGACCCAAGCGATACCTGGAGTCATGACATTAAAACATTTGATAAAGTGATTGGTCATTTTGAAAGGGCCGATATAAAAGTACTCGAAAACGGACCGGTGCGGGCTACCTTGAGAGTAGCCACAACTTACGGAAATTCAGCATTAACCATCGACTGGTCGCTGGTGGCAGGCTCACGGCAGATTGATGCCAAAGTAACACTTGACTGGCATGAACACCTAAAAATGCTCAAATTCTCGTTCCCAATCGATATCGAAAAACCGGTACCAACTTATGAAACACCTTACGGACATATTGTGCGCGAAGCAAATGGCAACGAAGACCCCGGACAACGCTGGATTGACATTACCGGAACACAGGAGGGAAAACTTTCAGGATTGACGGTGATGAACGATGCAAAATATGGTTACAGCGTGCATGGAAACGACCTGAGAATTTCTGTGGCAAGGGCTGCAGTTTACGCGCACCATAACCCGAAAGTGCTCGAAATGAGCGCCGAACATTACTGGATGGACCAGGGTATTCAGACTTTCAGAATGAAACTGGTGCCACATACCGGAACCTGGAAAGAAAACAACATTGCCCGAATTACAGAAGAATTTATTTCACCGGCTGTGTCCATTTACCAGGGAATTCATGGCGGCAAAATGCCAAAATCAGGTACCTTCCTTTCGTGCAATAAACCCAACGTAATTGTCACAGCAGTAAAACAGGCTGAAGGTAGCGATGATATCATCATTCGTTGTGTTGAAACCAATGGCGTTGTAACCGAAGCAAAACTCGACCTGAAATTTGCCGGAACTCAGTGGAGCGGCAGTTTTGGGGCTTGCGAAATTAAAACGCTCCGGTTGAGCAAAGGGAAAATCAGGGAAGTAAATCTTTTGGA
>CAZXVT010000032.1:0-33189 GCA_964644015.1 uncultured Maribellus sp. | reverse complement strand
ATATTACAGAATAAAGAATCTTAATATGTTAAAGCGATTCGGATTGAATTGTTTTTGAATTTGAAAAATTAATTGAAAAACTATTTGGTTATGATTCATACATGCCTTTCGTTTTTGACTAATGAACTGAATGAATATCTGAAAGTTCGTACGGGTTCACCCACGGTTGACAGGGTTTTTCTGACAAGTGTGGCAACCGAGGGCGGCGGCGTTGTGATTCCCGACAAGTCTGTTGGCGTTTCACTGATTAATATTGAAGAAGACAGGGTTTATAAGGATCAAAAATCGACTGTAATAAATAGTTTTGGAAATGTTGAACGGCTCAATCCTGAAATTAAACTGAATCTTTATGTTTTAATTTCGGCAAACTTCCAGAATACCAATGAACAGGATTCTTCCGATGATTATGTTGAAGGGTTGAAACAACTTTCTTATATTATTTCCTTTTTCCAGGCGAAAAACGTATTTACCCCGGAAAATTCACCGAAACTGGCTGAATATGACCCAAATCTGAAAAAGCTCGTGGTTGAATTGTATTCGTATTCATTTGAGCAGTTATACAATTTCTGGTCGGTAGTGGGAACAAAATATTTACCATCAGTATTGTATAAAGTCAGGATGCTGACATTCCAGGAAAGAGAATTCTTTGATACAAATGCCCCGATCGAAAAAATCGGAATCAACAGTAAAACCAAACAGCCATGAATATTTTCTATAAACGGATAATGAACCTGGTGGTTGGTCACAGCTATTTTAAAGATGGTTTCGACAGGTTTGTGAAATTGTATCCGACTGCTGTCACTGAAGTATTGTTGAGAAATGGCAAAATGCTGTTTAAACGACTACCAAATGGAATAACCATTTTGTACAGAACGACTGACGATGAAGAAACACCGCTTACTGAACTGGAAAAAGACCTGGTTTTTACATTCTTTATGAAAGCAGAAAATTTATCAGGATTACTGAATATTACCGATTTAGATGAATCTGCTGAAAAAACTTATGCAGCCGGAAAAATTGTTTACCTCACAAATAATCCTGCTTCAGCTTCAACCAATCAAAATAACCCTGAAATACTCACCAATCAGATTATCGATTCATTAAAAGGACCGCTGTTTACCTATCAATTTGCAATAAACGGAAATCCTGGCAATGTTGTAATGATTGTTGCTGACGAACAAGGGAATCCCGTTTCGGTTGGCAAAGATTCGGAAGGTGTTCCGTTTCCATTAAAAATCAATCTTACCGCAAACAGCAATAACTTATTTGTTCAGCAGGTCGATTTGCGTAGCCAGAAAACCGGTCGTTACAGGATTACAATCCTGAATCAGGATGAAACCATCACACTGAAAACCGAGGAAATATATGTTGACGGGCAACTTGAAAAAGATAATATTCTCGGAATTGTTGAAATAAAATATGATTCAGTAACCAATCATTTGTATGGCGAAATTGAAGAATATAAACTGCAATTCCGTTTTACTGAAACTTATTGGAAATACTTCTTTGTAAACAAAAGCAGAAACATAGATTTTGCAACCGATTCACTAATAATAAACGATTCAGGCAATATAAACGGCGGACCTTATCAAATCAATAATTTTCAAAAGGTTTATGCAAGCATAAAAATCGCTGCCAAAACCGCTGGCCAGACAGGAAACAACATTTCAATGGAGTATTCAGGGGCAGCGGCATTTCCTGCAGTTTTATTCTCCGGAAAAACACTTTCAGGCGGGGCCGTCGGAGCAAAGGCTGAGGGAATTATTACATTAATTAATAATGAAATTGACGGATACAGCATTAAAATTGGTGCGGTTACTTTCACCGAAGGTGCTGATTTTGAAAAAGGAACAACTTCAGATGATACGGCTTTAAATCTTGTTGATGCAATAAATGGAAATGGAACTGTAGCTGTTTCAGCAAGCTTACTAAAACACGATATTTTGGTCAATAATCTGCAAACGCTTGTTTTTGGCTCCTTGCAGAAAATTCCGTTTTATGAAGTGCCAAAACTTAAAATTGAATTAAGAAAAAAATCAGATAATCAGGTGATTATTGCTAACCTGCCCAATCCTTCGCACAACGGTATTAAAAAGCTCTTTGCCGACAGATTTGAGTCGGAAGTATATGTATTTATTTAACTGAACTACTAAAATTATTTATAAACAAATTAAAAAACAGAATTATGGCAAACTACAAAACTCCCGGTGTTTATGTCGAGGAAATATCGAAGTTGCCTGCCTCAGTAGCTCCGGTTGCCACTGCAATTCCTGCATTCATCGGTTACACTGAAAAAAGGGTGAGAAACGGGAAAACCCTGGCAACTGCAACGCCTGTAAGGATCACATCGTTACTTGAGTACGAGGAAATATTCGGAGGTGCTTTTGATGAAAAGTTATCTGTTACACTAACAGGTTCAAGTGTGGCAGAAGCTGATACCACCATTGTTGTTGCAGCAGCAACACAATTGTCGCCCTATTCGCTTTACAATAACCTTGTAATGTATTTTGGAAACGGAGGAGGTCCCTGTTACATTGTCTCGGTTGGTTTATATACAAACCTTGCAATTCCTGGCGATCCAACAACACTGATTAATGTGGATGATTTGAAAGCGGGTTTGGCTGCAGTTGAGAACGAAGACGAAGTAACATTACTGGTTGTTCCGGAGGCAATCGTTTTAAGCGCCGCCAACCGTAAAACCATCAACGATGACATGCTGGCTCAATGTAATAAACTTCAGGATCGGTTTGCGATACTGGATACCGCTGTGTTAGGTGGAACTGTTAACGATGACGGAATTGGTTTCAGGGCCGATGTCGGAACTGATTATTTGAAATATGGTGCAAGTTATTATCCTTCGTTGAAAACCACAATTGGTCTGAATTTCGAAAACTCAGGAGTGGCGATTACCGATAGCAGAACCGGCGGAACATTTACGGGAGGAAAAACACTCGAACATGTACTGAACGGAAACAATGTTGGGGTTTCAGCCACCGGAACAATCACAATTGATGATTTTTCGGCTTTGGCTGGCGATGTGATAACCATTAACGGCCATGCATTTACCGAAGGTGCAGCACTCGACTGGCAGGCTGGCGGAACAAATGTTCAGGCGGCTACCTCATTGCTCACAGCCATTACAACTTTTGCTGACGCAGCTTATACAGCCACCAGGGCTTCGAATGTAATTACAATTACGGCAGTTCCAGGAAATGCCGGAAACAGTATTGCTCTGGCTTACACCGACAATGGCAGCCCGGGTGTTACGCTTTCAGGACCGACTTTAACCGGAGGTTCAGCGGGATTGAAAGCCGATAAAACATTGTACAACAATATCATCAAAGAGATTAAAAAGAAATTTGAAGTAACGCTACATCCATCTTCTGCGATGGCTGGGGTTTTTGCCCGCGTCGATTTTGAAAGGGGAGTGTGGAAAGCGCCTGCCAATGTCAGCCTTCGCCTTGTGAAAGATCCGACAGTTATGGTAACCAGTGAGCAGCAGGAAAATCTGAACGTGGATGCCACAACAGGAAAATCAATCAACGTTATCAGAAAATTTGCCGGAAAAGGAGTGATTGTCTGGGGAGCCAGAACACTGGCTGGAAATGATAATGAATGGCGCTATGTACCGGTTAGAAGGTTATTCATTTTTATAGAGGAATCGGTTAAAAAGGCAACCGAATTTGTTGTTTTTGAGCCGAATGACGCAAATACCTGGTTACGCACAAAAACCATGATCGAGAATTTCCTGACAGGTTTGTGGCGCGATGGTGCATTGGCCGGTGCAAAACCTGAACACGCTTTCTTTGTAAAAGTCGGGCTTGGAGAAACAATGACCGCACTCGACATACTCGAAGGCCGGTTAAATATCGAAATCGGGCTGGCTGCAGTCAGACCGGCTGAATTTATCATCCTGAAATTCTCTCATAAACTTCAGGAATCATAATCGTTGAAAATCAATAATTAAAAAAGACAATATGGCAAATTACAAAACACCGGGAGTCTATATTCAGGAAATATCGACTTTACCTGCATCGATAGCAGGCGTGGAAACAGCCATTCCTGCGTTTATCGGGTACACCGAGCGGGCAACCGAAAACGGAAATGATACAAAGCTCCGGTTCAAAGCAACACGGATCAGTTCACTGCTTGAATTTGAAGAAATTTTCGGAGGGCCGAATAACGAGAACATAGCAGTAACGGTTGCCGATACTTTGGATGCCAATGATGTGCTGACTGACCGGAAAATTACAGTTTCGCTGGCTGCACCATCGGCTTACAAACTTTACTACCAGGTACAAATGTTTTATAATAACGGCGGTGGCCCGTGTTACATCATGTCGGTGGGTGGTTATGGCGATGCAGTGACTGCGCCGGCCAACAATTCAGCAGGAATCACCAAAGGTATTCTTGAACTTGAAAAAGTTGATGAACCAACGCTGCTTGTTTTTCCCGAAGCAGTTTCGCTGGCCGATGTTACTGAATATGGTTCGGTAATCAGTGCCTCGCTGGCTCATTGCGCCAAACTGCAGGACCGGTTTACCATTGCCGATGTTTTCGGAAACGATATGGGGGCTTTCCGCACTGCAATCGGGTCTGATAACCTGAAATACGGGGCGGCTTATTATCCGAATCTGAATACCGTACTGAATTATGGTTTCAGCGAGTCGGCGGTTGATGTGGACACACATACTGAAAATGGCGGTGCCGCAACAGTTGATAACGTTCAGGGACAAATGCTGAGCGCCCTGAGTGCTTCGCATCCCAGTTTATACCGGGCAATTCTTGCTGAAATCAAAAAATTGTATGTCGATTTGTCGCCATGCGGTTCTATTGCCGGAATTTATGCCCGTGTTGACCGCGAACGCGGAGTTTGGAAAGCACCGGCAAATGTGGGTGTCAGATCAGTAATCGGCCCGGTGGTAAAAGTCAATCACGAAGAACAGGAACTGCTCAATGTGGATGCATCAACCGGAAAATCAATCAATGCAATCAGGGTATTTACCGGAAAAGGAACATTGGTTTGGGGGGCCCGCACTTTGGCCGGAAATGATAATGAATGGCGCTACGTTTCTGTGCGGCGGCTATACATTTATATTGAAGAATCGGTTAAAAAAGCCACCGAGTTTGTGGTTTTTGAGCCCAACGACGCCAATACCTGGCTTCGGGTGAAAACCATGATTGAAAACTTTCTGACCACTTTGTGGCGCGATGGTGCATTGGCAGGCGCGAAAACCGAAGATGCCTTTTTTGTTAAAGTGGGGTTGGGTGTTACAATGACTGCCCTTGATATTCTGGAAGGAAGGTTGAATGTTGAAATCGGGCTGGCAGCAGTTCGTCCGGCTGAATTTATCATCCTGAAATTCTCACACAAACTTCAGGAATCATAATTATCAAATTGAATCATAAATCATTAAAAAAATAAAATTATGGCAATTAATTATCCAGTAACAGTTTTCCACTTCCAGGTTGAATGGGGCGGAACAAGAATTGGTTTCACCGAAGTATCGGGATTGACGGTTGAATTACAGAATATTGATTACCGCGAAGGTAGTTCTCCGGAATACCATGTAACGAAAATGCCCGGAATTCCCCAGTACTCGAACATCACCTTAAAAAGAGGCATGTTTAAAGCTGATAATGAATTCTTTCAGTGGCTCAATACTGTGAAAATGAATAGCATCGAAAGAAGGGATCTTACCATTTCGTTGCTGAATGAAGAGCATGCACCGGTGGTTACCTGGAAAGTAAAAAATGCCTATCCCTGCAAAGTGGAAGGTCCTTCACTGAACTCAACAGGAAACGAAGTGGCCATCGAAAGCATCGAACTTTGTCACGAAGGTTTAAATATCGAATTCTCATAAATCAATCTGCAAATCAATTAACTGATGGCACTTTTTTATCCACCGGTCGGTTTTCATTTTTTCGTCAGATTCGAAGGATTGCTGCTGAAATATCCCGGCATTCCTGACATCGGTTTTCAATCGGTTTCAGGAATCAATGCCGAAATCAGTGTGGAAGAATACCACGAAGGCGGCGAAAACAGGTTTAAACACAAGTTGCCCAACCCGGTAACTTATCAAAACCTGGTTTTGAAGCGCGGAATGTTAATTGGTTCGCAGTTAATGCAATGGTTCAAAGACTCGGTTGAAAGTTACAAGTTCGAAGCACATGACATTACTGTGATTTTACTGAATGGAGACCATATTCCGATTCAGGCCTGGAATTTTATCAAAGCCTGGCCGGTTAAGTGGAACATTTCCGATTTCAATGCCCAGCAGGGAACGATTGTAATTGAGAGCATTGAGTTTGCCTACCAGTATTTCAGAAGAATTGATGTTACATCACTGGCTGCCGGATTTTCGGCAAGCGTAAGCGTAAGTATATGATTGAGATAAGAGAACTTGTGATTCGTGCCAATGTTGAAAATTCCTCACGGAATAACCAGGATAGGGAGCAGGCTCCGGTGAATAACGAAAATTCCGGAAGTAAAGGAATCTGTTTTGAAAACATTGATTTGATACTTCAGATTATCAAAGATAAAAAGGAACGTTGATGGGATTACTCAATTTATTCGACGGACTTGCCGAAGTGGCCAAACTAACCATTGAAGCCTACGAAGATGTTGATTTTCGTACCAAAACCGGTGAGATGTTTACGGTAATGTACAATCCGAATACATTCAGCCAGCGATACCGGTCGGTTTGGTCAGGCGAAACACCGCAGGGCGGAACCGCCGATACTCAATCGTACAGACGGTTGGAGTCGGACAGCGTCACTTTCGATTTTCTTTTTGACGGAACCGGTGTCTCAGGTGTTGGTGGTACTTCTGTCGATTTGAATCCCAAAGCCGGCGAAGTGGGGTATGTGCAGGAACAAATCAATAGTTTTTTGAAAATCACACAGGGCGTAAATGGTTCAACCCACGAGCCCAATTTTCTTCAGTTAAGCTGGGGTACTTTTATTTTCAACGGGGTGATGGAAAGCGCCAATATTACTTACAAGCTTTTCCATTCTTCGGGAGCACCTTTGCGGGCAACCATCAACGCATCGTTTAAAAAATCGGTTTCGCGCACAGAACAGGCGGCTCAGGCAAGACTGACTTCTCCTGACCTCACGCATTTCAAAGTTGTGAACGAAGGCGAAACACTTCCGCTGATTGCACAAAAAATTTATGGCGACCCGAATTTCTATCTCGAAATTGCCCGGGTGAACAACCTGAATAATTTCAGAAAACTGAAAGCCGGACAACAACTGATTCTTCCACCTGTAAACAAAAAGGAATGACCGATTCGAGAGTAATACCAACACAGGCGGAGACCGACCTTGCTACTTTCACCATTCTGTCAGGTGGACAGCCAATCAGCGGTGAAATTGGAATCAAAAGCATTTTTGTGGTTAAATCGGTGAATAAAATACCCACGGCGAGAATCGATATTATTGACGGCAGTGTACCCCGCGAGGATTTTGAAATGAGTTCGGGCGATTTGTTTATTCCCGGAAATGAAATTGAAATAAAGGCGGGTTATCATTCTTCTGAAAGTACCCTGTTTAAAGGAATTATCACAAAACACAGCATCCGGTCGAAAAAAGACAAACCTTCTTTTCTGAATATCGAACTGAAAGACAAAAGTATAAAACTGACTGTCGGCCGGAAAAACAAGTATTTCGAGGAAGTTAAAGACAGTGAGATCATCGAGGAAATCATCAATAATTATGGTCTCACACCTGATGTCGAAGCTACCGCGGTGACGCACAAAGAAATGGTTCAGCATCATGTAACCGACTGGGATTTCCTGGTTTCGCGTGCCGAGGTGAACGGAAAACTGGTTTTTGCGGATGATGGCAAAATTACGGTAAAAGCGCCCGATTTATCGGGTGACCCGGTTCTGAATCTCGCCTACGGACACAATGTTTATGATTTTGAAGCCGGGATGGATGCCCGCGATCAGTTTGCTGCGGTAAAAAGCAGTGCCTGGGATTTTACCAACCAGGAGATTGTTGAAGGAACTGCTGACGAACCTTCTATCACCGAACAGGGAAATATTACTGCTTCGGATTTGGCGAATGTGATTGGTTTGCAGGAATTTCCGCTTCAACATGCCGGAAAAATAACGGATAACGAGCTGAAAGCCTGGTCGGATGCAAAACTTCTGAGAAGCCGTTTGTCGAAAATCAAAGGGAAAGTCCGAATCCAGGGTTTCAGTGATATCAAACCCGGAGATGTAATTGAATTAGCCGGATTTGGCGACCGTTTCAACGGAGTGGCTTTTGTTTCGACTGTTTCTCAGATAATGGAAGGTGATACACCGTGGTTCACCGAAATTGAGTTCGGTTTGGATAAGGATTGGTTTACTGATAATTACAATGATATTGTTGAAAAACCGGCTTCGGGTCTTGTGCCTTCGGTTCATGGATTACAGACAGGAATTGTAACAAGTATTCATGACGATCCGTTGGGAGAGGAAAGAATCAGGGTAAAACTGCCCGTTATCGATAACCAGGGAGACGGAGTTTGGGCCAGACTTACAACACCCGATGCCGCTGATTCGCGTGGCTGGGTAAACCGTCCTGAAGTTGGGGATGAGGTTGTTGTCGGTTTTTTGAACGACGATCCGCGTTACCCGGTAATTCTGGGTTCGCTTTTCAGCAGTGCCAAACCATCACCGATTCAACCTGAAGAAGAAAACAAAGAAAAAGGTTATCAAAGCCGGAGTGGAATGAAATTCGTTTTTGATGACGATAAAGTGAGTATAACCACCGAAACTCCCAATGGCAACAAAATCATTCTGAGTGAAGATGAAGGAAGTATTCTGATAGAAGACGAAAATGGAAATAAAATAGAATTATCGTCGGATGGAATAAAAATAGAGAGTGGCGCTGATATTAACATCAAAGCAACTGGTGATGTGAATATTGAAGGTGTGAATATCAATGTAAAAGCCCAGTCCCAATTAAAAGCCGAAGGCAGCGCCGGTGCGGAGCTGTCGTCGAGCGGACAGGCAAAAGTGAAAGGTTCGTTAGTAATGATTAATTAGGATAAAATGCCACCTGCAGCAAGAGTAACTGACACAACTACACACGGAGGTACCATCATCGGGCCGGGTGAACCAACCGTGCTGATTGGCGGAATGCCGGCAGCCGTTCTGGGCGATAACCACATTTGTTCGTTACCGCCCAATGTTCACCAACCCACGGTGAGTCCTTTCCCGATGGGGAGTACAACAGTTTTGATTGGCGGCAAACCTGCAATCAGGGTGGGAGATACAGCAATTTGCGGCGCTTCGGCTGCCGTTGGTGAACCAACAGTAATGATCGGTTAAAATGGGAAGAATAAAAATAGATGAGAACTCGTTTCTCGGGCGGGGATGGTCTTTCCCTCCGGTTTTCAGCCGGGGCGAAAACAGCGTTAGAATGGTTGATGAAGAGGAAGACATCAGGCAAAGCCTGGTGATTCTTCTCTCAACCATTAAAGGAGAAAGAGTGATGCAGCCCGATTTCGGTGCCAATATGGAAGAACTGCTTTTTGAGCCGCTGACAGTTTCGTTTGCCAAAAAAATCAGCGACCAGATTGAGCGTGCCATTCTTTTTTATGAACCCCGGATAAAGACCGATGACATCAGTTTTAACCAGGACAATGAAAACGGGCTGGTGGAGATCAGAATCGATTACACGATAATCGCCACCAACAATCGGCGAAACATTGTTTACCCCTACTATTTAAACGAAGGAACTAACATTTCTCAATAAAGGAGACTCATGTCGGAAAACTGTAATTCAAAGAATCCGCTGCAACGCGATGGTACCAGCCAGGAGCAAAGAATCCTGAAAACTTTGCTTCCGGGTTATGTTGCTGTTGATGAGCGGAATATTGACGATCTCAAAGATTTTGTTGCCCGGTTTGCAGAAGAAATTGCTTATTACAAACCTGACAATTCAGTGGATGGTGACTGGAAAGATTTCTTTGATAAAACAATCGACGAAAACAGCCAGTACAATTCGCCTCATTTTGCCCTGTTCATGGCATTTCTGAAAATTTTCAAACATGCCCAGGACGAGATGAACAAAATCACCAAAAAACATCTCGATTTTTATTACCGCGATGTGCTCCATCTTTCTGAAAAACCAGCAGTTCCCGACCAGGTTTACCTCATTTTCGAACTCGCTAAACATGTTTCATCAACCTTACTGAAAAAAAATACAGAATTCAAAGCCGGCAAAGATGACCTGGGAAACAACGTGTTTTATGAAACGAAGTCGGAAACAGCCCTGAATAAGGCTACAGTTGCTGAAATAAGTGCCGTTTTTACCAACAGACACAATATTTTCAGCAGCTTTTCCCCCAACCCCTTGAATGATTTCCGTTTGTATGTTTCGCCGGTTGCCAATTCTGAAAATGGGGAAGGTGCCGAATTAACCAGCGACGATAAAAGCTGGCGGACTTTCGGTGGAATCAGGTTCCCCGATCTGAAATCGGGAAATCAGGATGCGTTGGTGGCTGACAGAAAAAAAACTGAAATTGGGCTGGCAATTGCATCACCCAACCTGTTTCTGGCTGAAGGCGAAAGAATTGTGACCATTTATCTGAATCTCCCCGGAAATTCAGTACTCGACGATATTTACGACGAAATGCTTTATGACGCATTCAGTCTGAAATTCAGTGGTGAGAAAAAATGGATTGAACCGATCTGGGAGAAGACTTTTTCTTATGGCTCGGGTGCGGTTGATCCGGTGGTTGCAAAACGGGTACTCGATTTTGTAAATGCAGCAACAAAACCCGAAGATATTGCCGGGGAAGAACCTGCTGAAGGCCCTGTTTTTGATAATCCCGAAACAGGTTTTGGTGACCAGTTGAGAGATTACGACATTGGTCTGACAGTGGCTGCCCGCATAATTTCAGAAAGAAATAAAAGGGGAACCGCCGGATTTACCAGTCTCGGCCAGCTTTATGATGTAAAATATGTGGGTGCGGATAAAATAAATGACCTGGTTTACAGTTTTGGCGACCCGGTTCATTTTACCAAAATCGACAAAGTAAAAAAACGCATAATCATCAAACGGACAATTACCCGCGATCAGGAGGCGATTGTAGCATACAACGAGAAAAACCTGCTCGATCCCATCCAAACTTCCTGGCCGGTGGTCAAAATAATTCTGAATTCAGAAAGCAAAATCAATCCCTTTGTTTATAAATTTCTTAAAGATTTAAAGATCGAAAGCATTGATCTGGTGTGCGATGTGAGGGAAGTGAAAAACCTGGTGGTTCAGAACGACCAGTCGGTGCTTGACCCTGGAAAACCTTTCCAGCCTTTTGGCAACCGGCCGATTGTGACTTCCGGTTTTTATCTCGGCAGTTGGGAAATCTTCCAGAAATCACTCAATGAACTGAAAATTAACCTCAAATGGTTTGGACTGCCCGATGATGCAAAGGGATTTGAAGATTACTACAAAAATTATAAAGCATCTTCTGTAGTACGGAATAATGCGATATTTAAAGGAGTTACAAGCATTCTGGATAAAAAAAGCTGGAAACAGGTTACTCCCGACACTACCACCTTGTTTGCTGATAAAAGTGGAAAACTTCAGGCTGAAAATATTTTGGCTTTTTCCAATAAAACAGATACACAGGGCGAACCTCCCGTTACAGTTCTTGGAAACATTAAACGTGATGTTCACCTGGTGCCTTTTACTGAATTCGACCAGAATAGCCAGAAGGGATTTCTGAAAATATCGTTAGACGGAGCCGATTTCGGGCACAAAGATTACCATTTGTCCTACACAAAGGCAGTTCTCGATGCCCTGAAACCCTCAACAACAATAGGTGCTGCTGGTGTTGTCGATTATTCGGGTAACTTGCCCAAAGAACCTTATACTCCGGAACTTGAATCAGTTTCTGCCGATTATGTTTCGGCGGTTAAAATTAATACTGTAAAAGTAAATACTGAAGATTTTGAAAAAAGAGTGGAACAGGTATTTGCCGTTCATCCGCTTGGAGTTGGCGAGATAAAAACCACTAACAATGAAAACTTCCTGTTCCCGCAGTATAATAATGAAGGTGAATTGTATATTGGTATAAAAGAGCTTCTACCACCACAGAATCTTTCGGTATTGTTCCAGGTTTCTGAAGGAACTTCCAACCCCGATTTAAAACCGCCGGTTATCAAATGGAGTTACTTATCCGATGATACCTGGATCGATTTTTCGGATCAGAACATACTTTCTGATTCCACCAAAGGATTGATTACAACTGGTGTCATTCTTTTTGATATTCCATCGAAAGCCAACAAAAACAATCATATTCTCACCAACGGACTTCACTGGCTGCGGGCTTCGGTAGAAAAAGACTCGGATGGAATTCCGCAACTGATTGATATTAAATGCCAGGCGGCCAAAGTAGAGTTTAAAAATAAGAACAACGATCCATATTACCTGGCAAAACCACTTCCCGAAAAAACAATTTCGAAAATGGTGGTTGCCGATTCGTCCATCAAAAAAACAGAACAGCCGTTTACTTCGTTTGGTGGAAAAATTGCAGAACAAAGCAACGAGTTTTATACCCGTGTCAGCGAACGGCTGCGGCATAAAAACCGCGCAATTACCATATGGGATTACGAACGGATTGTTTTGCAGAATTTTCCTTCGGTTTATAAAGTAAAATGTCTCAACCACACACGTTATGAAGGAACTTCAACCTGTATCAACGAAGCTTCGCCCGGGCATGTGAGTCTTGTGGTGGTTTCCAACATCAGGAATAAAAATGCCGTTGACCCGCTGAAACCGCGGACAAGTCTTGTAACGCTCGACGATATAAAAAACTTCATTGGCAGAATTCAATCGCCATCTATTCAGCTTCATGTTCACAATCCGTTGTTCGAAGAGGTGAAAGTGAAATTCAATGTTCGTTTTCATCCTGGTTTTGACAAGGGAATTTATTCGGTAAAACTGAATGAGGCATTGGTTAAATTCCTGTCGCCTTGGGCGTATGCAGCAGGGTCTGACATTGTTTTCGGAGGAAAAATCCACAAATCGGTAATCCTGAATTTTGTCGAAGAGCAGGAATTTGTCGATTATATCACCTGTTTCGAGATGTTTCATCTTGTGCCGGGCAGCGCCGAAAAAGATGTAGATGAGGCAATTGCAACCACTTCGGCGTCGGTTCTCGGGTCTGCTTCGGGACACCTGATTACCGTTCTCGAAAACGAAGAAGATTGCGCCTGTGAGGAAAATATTGTAAAAACTTATGAGATCGCTTCTGCTGACGATTGCTCATGTGATTAAAACTGTTACGGAATGTCGGAATCAATTACCATATCGAAAAAAACACCGGAATCGAAAAGTCTGCAATATGATTTTCTCCGCGAAGAGGCCATTCAATATGTACAAAAGGTTGCGGGGAAAATCTGGACTGACTATAACATACACGATCCGGGGGTGAGCATTCTCGAAGTGCTGGCTTATGCCATTACCGAGCTGGGTTACAGGGCTTCGTACAACATTGAGGATTTGCTGGCAAACAACCCCGATGATAAAAATGCACGTGATATCCGTAATTTTTTCACCGCACGGGAAATTTTACCCAACGCTCCGGTAACCATCAACGATTACCGGAAACTGCTGATTGATGTGGATTTGCATGATCCGGCTGATGTTAATTGTCAGCATGTTGGTGTGAAAAATGCCTGGATTGAAAAATCGAGAACCAACGAGATTCCGGTTTATGTGCATAAAAACGAAAGTAAACTGAGTTACCAGCCCGATCCTTCTGTGCCGGATCAACAACCACTTGACATCGGAATTTTGTACGATGTTTTGCTTGAGTTTGAAAAATGTGATCAATATGGCGATCTGAATGAAAATTCGATTGCCCGGACTTTGGTGATTGATGAACATTTGCCGGATCCGAACATCAACGGAATGGCTATCAAAATATCGGTTGATTTTCCGCGGTGGGACAGCGAAAGCACCGACTGGAGCCAGTTGGTGAGCATCAAAGCTGATATTCTGAATATTACACTCAGTTTCAGAAGCGTGCCCGGTAATTATGAGTTTTCATTCGAGTTGGTCAATAAAATTGTAAAACTGAATGGTACAATAACAACTGCATCGGATGTGGTTCCGGTTCCCGGTTTGACCCAACTCGAAAACAAAATCAATAATTTCATTTATTACGATACAAACAGTCTGCTGGCCTTTTATCTGCAGAAAATCAATAAAATAAAGGCGATAGTTGAAGCTGTAAAAGCCCGGTTAAATGCCAACCGGAACCTGTGTGAGGATTTTTATAAACTGAGTGCGCTGAAAGTTGAAAAAATTGCTGTTTGTGCCGATGTGGAGCTCGAAAGGGAAGCCGACGTTGAACAGGTTCATGCTGAAATTTGTCACAAAATCGCCAGGTTTCTTTCACCGACAGTTTATTTTTATTCGCTCGACGAAATGCTCAACAAATGCAAAAAGTTGCAGGAGTTGTCAATTCTGGGGATCGACACTGTTAACCGGAATTTTACAGTCAACAAAAATCTGGAGGATATTCTTGTAGTTGGCAGTGTGGTAACTATCATAAATTCAAGAAGTAATGATGGAGAATATACTGTTGTTTCGATCGTGGCTGACAAAGAAACCTCCACTACCAAAATTTATGTTGACAGAGAGATTCAGTCGGGATTGCTGACCGAAAATGAACTCCTTACATTTTATTTTACTGTTGAAGAAGAATGTCTTTCTGTTGACAAAATATTTGAAGGGCCCGCCCTGGAACATGGTTTTATCGACGACAACGAACTGGCAAAAGCCGACCGGAAAAAGTTTATTCACGTATCTGACCTCATTCAGATTATAATGGATGTAAAAGGTGTTGTGTCTGTAAAAACCATCCAGATTGCCAACATTCCACAGGATAATCTGAATGGTGATATTGAGTCTGTGAGTGTGAGATGGTGTATGCGGCTGGCTTTTGAACAGAATTATGTTCCGAGGCTGAGTGTTGAAGATTCAAAAATCGTTTTTTACAAAGACCAGATTCCTTTCAGAGCGTCGGCGACAATTGTTGAGGAAAAATTAATCCAGCTTGAAAAGAGTGAAAGAGTTGCCAAACTGTTCAATCCGGTTCTTGACTTTGAGATTCCGAAGGGCAACTATCGCGAACTGGAGAGTTACGAAAGCATCCAGAATGATTTTCCATTGACATACGGAATTGGCGAAGAGGGAATCCCAAACCTGGGAAGCAACTTTTCTTTGAATGAAAAACGAAAAGCGGAAGCACGTCAGTTAAAAGGTTTTCTGATGCATTTCGACCAGCTACTGGCTAATTTCTTTTCACAATTGGCACATGTAAAAGACCTGTTTTCGATGAATGCGGAAAAAGACAAATTTGGCAATTATATCATCGGGCGCACTTATTATACTCAGCCATTGTTTGATATTGTTCCGCATGCAACTGAATTATATGTGGATAAAAACGGTCATGTGGTGTCGTTGAACACCATTGCCGAATCAAAAGAAAATTTCTTTAAACGTAAAAATAAATTTCTCGACCACCTGATTGGTAGGTTTGCAGAGCAATTTGCTGATTATGGATTGCTGATTTTCAATATATCAGGTGGGTTTAAAGCGTCTGTAGAACTTGTGGAGGATAAGCTGGCTTTTCTCAATGCTTATCCTTCCATAAGTTCGTTTCGCGGCAAAGGATTTAATTACAGCGAACCCTGCAAACTTTGGCATATCGATAATATTTCAGGATTAAGAAGAAGGGCTTCTTTCCTGTCAGGAATAGCGGAACCGGGTGCTGAAATACTTCATTTTTCTGATCATTTTGCGATTATTCAGTCCGGTGATCAGTTCGGTTTTGAGATTTCAGACACCATTCCTGTGGTACTTCTGAAAAATAATGAACCGTTTGACAGTGAAGAGAACGCAAAAATTGCCATTGAAAAACTGATTATCAACGGACTTGAAAAGAAGAATTACAGATCATTTTCTGATGATGGCGGCACAAATTTCCATTTTGAACTTCTTTGCGGAAACAGTGAAATGTTGGCTGTCAGCGAAAAAATTGATTATCCGGATAATCTGCCGAATGGTGATCTCGACAAAGACATCCAAAAACTGGTTGAAATATTTACAAATGAATTTTACAACAATGTAGAATCGAACCGCAACAATCTTGCTTGTCCGCTGCTGAATTATATTCAGTATAAAATTGAAGTTGACATGCAACCCAATCCGCCCGTTGCTGTGGTAATTTACGAGCTTTTTGAAAAACCTTTTAGCAACAACGCATCCGATAAACTGCTCACCGGTCAGTATATTATTGAAGGCGAAAATAAATCGGAAGTGGATATTATTTCGGTGGACACAACGCTGAAAAAAATAGCGATCGACGGAAATATTGCAGCAATTTTAAAACCCGGCGATGTTTTAACAATCGAAGATTCGCAGACAAACGACGGATTTTACACAGTTGTATCGGCTGTTGATACGGGAGGAAACACCGAAATTATTGTTGATGAGGCAATTGCTTCTGATGCAACTCCGCTGGGTGAGTTGCTTTTTGCGGTTCAAACTGAAAATGATTTAATAAAAACAGCAGAATCGCAGATTCACGAAATACTCTGGCAACTCGTTAAAAATGCTTCGCTAACCGGGCGTTACTATTTTTCAGCCGAAAGCGGAAATTACAGGTTTCGCATTTTTAATAATTACGGAACTGACTTGGCAGAAAGTGTGGCTGCTGATTTTAACACTCCGCTGGCAACTGAGATTTCAAATCTTGTTTCAGGGAAAGTGCAGATTTCAGGTTCAACCGGCAATGACGGTGAATACACAGTGAATTCTGCAACGGCAGATGGTGCAGAAGTTACTGTTTCCGTCACTGAAAATTTGCCTTCTGCGATTGCGGATGGAAAAATCAGATTTACAGAAAGTTTTAGTTATTCTGTTGATACAGAAAATAATGCATTAATTATTGTTGGCGATTTAACAACGCGTTTGTTTGTTGGCGACAGTGTGAAAATTTCGGGCTCTGAAAGTAATGATGGCGAATACACTGTGTTCGCAATTAGATTTGAGGGGGCAGAAACAATTTTAAGTTTAAAAGAGCAGATTCCGGCTGATGATAATTCGGGTATTCTTGAGTATTCAAAATCTTTTGAAATAAAGAAAGTTACTGCCAATACAGTGACTTTTAATGGTGGTTACGATGACAAGGCTGTTGAACTTTTTACCAGTTTTATCATTCAGAAATTCTTCAGCCACGAGGGTTTTCATGTGGTTGAACATGTTTTGCTGCGGCCCAAAGTCAAAGGAAATCATTTTATCGATGTTACAGAAAACACATTAACAGAAGGTTTGGTAAACCCGGGTTCGTTCTACTTTTACCAATCATTGCCTGTTTTTTCGGCCAGTAATTCAACCAACAGTTTTAAAGTTGACGGCAATCTTTCAAACGATCTGGATGCATTGCGGAATACAGATATTTCCAGTGAGTTTGTTATCACAGAAACCGGCGAAAATGATGCAGTTTACCAGGTAAAAAGTGTGCAATATGATGCAGGCACCAACCGGACGACTGTCAAAACGATAGAACGGATTCCCGGAAATATTTTATACACAGCTCCTTTTGGAACCTTTTCATTTTTGAAAGGAACAGCAATCAATAATGTTTCTTCTGAAAATGTGAGTGTTACAGTTGCTGATACTGAAACCTTGAAAATTAAAAAAGGTGACTTTGTGGAAATCAGGGGATCGTCAAATAAAACCAACAACGGAAAATACCTTGTAAAAGAAGTGATTGATCACTCCGGAACACAGGAAATCGCATTCAGCAGGGTTGAAAGCCCGGTTGAAGATAGCCTGCTTCAGATTGTTCTTGATGACAAAAAATGCGACGATTGCCAGATTCAGGATCCCTATACTTGTGTGGCAAGTGTGATTATTCCGCATTGGCAGGGCCGGTTTGATAACATGGATTTCAGGAGATTCTTCGAAAAACAGCTCCGCCTTGAGGCTCCAGCTCATGTTTTCCTGGTTATCTGTTGGATCAGTTGTGAACAGATGGCCGAATTTGAATTGAAATACAAAGCGTGGCTGATTGAAAACGCCAAAAAAGATAAAGACCCCGGTTTGTTGTCGGCACGGCTGAACGAACTGACCGACATACTTACCCGGTTGAGAAATGTTTATCCTTCGGGAACACTTTATGATTGCGAGGAGGACGAAACGCTCGAAAATGCGATAATACTTAACTACTCAGTTTTAGGAAATGCTTAAAAATTAAATGCGATGAGTGATATTCTGAATACATACCCGGTATTTGAACGTAACCAGGTACTTACCAGCACCCAACTGAATAATCTTGTAAGTTATCTCGACCAGCAAAACAGGCTGACAAGGGCACGGCTGATCGGGATGGGAATTGTTTGCGGGCTCGAAGTAAATTACGACCCGGGCAGCAACACAATTACAATTTCAAAAGGAACCGGCATTACTTCCGAAGGATATCTCATCAGTACCGGCGAATGCATCACGGTAAAATACCGGCCCTACATTTTGCCTCCAGGAACGGTTTACGAACCATTTGTTAATGCGGAAAATAAACAGGATATCACTTTGTTTGAATTGCTGACGAATGAAACAAAAAGCGGCGCTGATGATAAATTGCTCAACGACAATGCTTTTCTGGCCGATAAAGTGGTATTGCTTTTTATCGAGAGTTTCGACAAAGACCTGAAATCGTGCCTGGGTAAAAATTGCGACGAACTGGGAAAAGAACGGATTCTGACACTCCGGAAATTACTCATCAGTAAAACCGATCTGCAGAAAGTATGGAACCGCACCAACACTGGGAAACTGGATGCTGTTTTTCCCGAAAAATACAAACTGCCGGTTGTGAATCTTCCGCGTGTTTTGTTTAATCCGGCCAGTGCTCATTCAGTGAATTACAATGATTTCTCAAAAAATTATGCCGATGCGGTTTTGTCGGTTTTCGACAAACTGGTTGAAGCACTGGTTGAAACCTACGATATTTATCGCCCGCTTTTGCTGAAATCGTACAACGAAAAAAATCCGTTTGAAAATAACCCGGTTGCCAACAAGCTGGCAAAACTTCAGAATTTTCTCAATAATACCGATGCCTCGCTGACTTCCTGGCTGGGTGTTCAATATGTTTATGATTTGTTTCAGGACTTGATTCTGGCATACAACGAATTTAAAAATACGGCTTTCGACCTGATGTCGGAGTGCAGCGCTGATATGTCGCGATTCCCGAAACATCTGATGTTGGGCGAAGTAATTCCACCGGTTTCGGTAAACGCAGAAAACTCGGAATACCGGCATCATTTTATCCAGCCACCCATTTACAATTTGCAGAAGTTGCTTGTAAAACGGACCATTTCGCTGCACAACCGTTTGGTTTTAATGCTCGAAAGTTTTGATCTGAAACGTATTAACGGTTTTAAAGGAGCTGATGGAAAGAGTTTCCCGGTAAAAATCACACCAAGTCTTGAAAAAACGACATTGCTCAGTCAGCGATCTATTCCGTGGTATTACGATTTGAAAAAGAAAAGCAGCTACGCAGCTCTGGGAACACTCAAAAACTACTGGAACTTTGATATCAGCCGAAAAAATGCCGACGAATCGGAAGGTTTGATTCTGAATTACGATGAGCAGTCAAACGACCAGTCAACACCCAAAAATAAACTGGCCACGCCGTTATATTTTGATATTCAGGACTATTCATTTCTCCGGATTGAAGGCCAGATCGGAACCGATTTTAACCTGGCACTCGACAGAATTAATGAATTGAAAAAACAGTTTAACCTTTCATTTAATACGGTTTCACTGCAACTCGATACAAATGCGGCAACGCTGCAACTTGATTATAAATGCGGTTTCGAAGATATTCAGGAAGAATACAAATTCCTGAAAATGAGCTTTTGCCGCTTTGTGCAAGAAATCAGCGAAATGTATGTTTTTATCAAAGAAAACAGGGAATTGCTGTTTGACGGCAAAGAAAACGAAACACAGCAGGAGTTGCTGAAAAAGCTGGAAGAAATTGTTGAAATACTTACAAAACTCTGCAAATCGATGCCTGATTGTTTCAGCCAGTTCAATTTTATTGAGTTTCAGGAAGGGTACAAATTGTTGCTGGAAAGAGTCATCAGTATTGTGCTGATCGATTTTAAACTGCTTGAAAAGATAAACATCAACCGGAAAGATGCTGAAAAACAAGTTCCGCTGATCAACGGCTTTATTCAGCGTGTTTCACCGGTTGTCAATTCAATTTTTGATTTATTCTTTTACAACCGGTTTTTGCGGCTGTTTTATTCGTTTAAACGACGCGAATTTTATCTGCGGAAAACAACCGGTGTATTTTCAGGTTACATCAGCAAACATCCGGGTGCCGAACACCAGGCCGGTGTTCAGAAAGGCGGCACATTTATTCTGGTTTATGTGAACAATGCCGCTAAAAATGTAATCGCCGATTTCAGTTTGCCATATTTGTGCTGCAGCACTGATAATTGTGTGCCGATGTGCGACAAAGAAGGTGGTTTTGTTTTCGAAAACAATCCGTTTGCGCGGCCCGATTATGCAATAACTGTGGTTGATATGCCGGTGGAAATTGATGTCCTCAGAAATGACGCCGGACTATTTGAAGCTGAACTCGTTATTAAATCGGAGGAAGTTTCAAAAGAGGGTGGAACTATTAAACAGACCGGTGATAAAACGCCGCTTTTATATTCACCCGCAAAAGGTTTTACAGGAACCGATTATTTTGGTTATTCGCTGTTTAATGCGAAAACCGGTGCTGAAGACAAAGCAGTTGTTACGGTTGTGGTGAAGAAAGCCGAACAACAGAAAACCTGTTATACAGTAGAAATTCTGCAGTGTTGGGGCGAAAAATCGGTGCTGGAAACACTCAGGAGAAGGGGAATTCAGTTTACTGCAAATGAAAATATTTATGAACTTTTGTTAGCTGACTTACGAAAAACAGGCGGTTTTACCGAAGCTGAAATCAGGGGAAATGTTCTCGAAAGTGCCGAAAGAAGGCGCGCGTTGCTGAGTTGTCTTGGCATACCCACCGATGATAATACAACTTACGATCAGTTAGGTCAATTAATTCTTGATTACCAGAAAAGTAACTGTGGTGCGGTTCAGCCGGCAAAAACCTGTTATACAATTCCCATTTTACAATGCTGGGGAGAGGAAGCTGTAAAAGATACAGTTGGACACCGGAATCTTGATATTCCGGCCGGAGCTTCGATGTTTGAAGTTTTGCTGACGGATTTGCGCAAAACCGGCGGTTTCACCGAAAGTGAAATCTTTTCTTCGGTTCTTGAAGAAGAAGACAGACGGCGCAAATTACTGGGTTGTTTGGGAATCAATACCACGCCCAACACAACTTATGCTGAACTCGGTGAATTGATTCTCCAGTACCAGAAACAAAATTGTGGAAATGCAACGGCTTCTGTGGCTTGTTATTCTGTTGAAATTTTCCAGTGTTGGGGCGAGGCCCATGTGCAAAGGGCGCTCAAATTGCGACAGATTGATGTAACCGGAAACATTTTCCAGGCATTACTGGGCAGTTTGATGCAAACTCATGGTTTTTCGCTTGAAGAACTGGAAAAAATGGGAGATGCCCGGATTAATGAATTATTGAAATGTATGCAGCTTGCTGTCCCCACAAACAAAAAGCCGGCGGAAGTAATCATTGAGTTTCAACTGAAGAATTGCCAGGGTGGAACTGCCAGTCCGGCTGTTACTGTTGATCCAGGCTTGCTGACCAATGACGATTTAAAGAAAATACTGGTTGTTCGCAGGGTGAATGTGAGTGAAATTGAGTCGCGCACGGAAGTTGAAAGCGCACTGGTAACCAGCAAAACTGGCAGCAATCTCACAGAAGCTGAAATGGCAATTTTACCGGACGACACAATTACAAAAATTCTGAACAATAAAAATATTGTATTTGATGCAGGTGAAAGTAAATCACAACGGATCAGGAAAATATTTAACCGGTAATTTTTGAATACTATTTGTAAATCAGAAAGTTAATGAGCGGACAAAAACATATTATCAACCGACAAGTTCTCGAACTAACCATTCGTGACAAAGAGAATGTTTGGGCCGTTCAGAATAGAACTTCGGCGTTGGTGAAAGAAAAGCTGCATCCTGAATTGGATAAATTATTTACAAGATTGAGCAACGATGAAGAAATCGTCAGGATTGATAAACTGGTAGTTGATTTGGGTACTATTCAGGAGAATGGCCTGGAACAGGTTTTTGTTGAAACTGCCATCCGGAAAATAAGCGAACAAGTTAATTCGCTCATTGCGAAGGGTAAAAGTTCAGCAACTCAGAAGACGGAACAGAAAAACAAAGCTGACGATCGTGATTTGTTGATAACAAACAAGTTAAATGATTATCTGGATCAGTTTCTGTTTTTTCTGAAAAATGGATATTTTCCCTGGTGGCATGAAATTCCGGGTACAGAAAAATTTTCATCGCAGAATCTGTCCAGGAACATTTTCAAAGAGATTTTAAATGTTGACAACGATCTGCTGCGAAACACATTTTTGCCATTGCTGAAAAACCAAAATGTACGGAAAAGACTGATTTATCAATACAATCATTCTTATCTGTATGAATTATTGAAGAAACTGAATGCCGGATTATTGCAGAATCTTTCAGCTCAACTCCGGATTTTACAAAATTGTTCGGGATCTGTTTTTCCTGAAAAAAAACTGTCGGCTTCCTTTTATGAATTTGCGCTTCAATATTTTGAAAATGAACAGTTTTTGAAAAGCAGCGATGAGCAGGTTGTTTTCCTGAAGAAAATGCTGGATTTAAGTTTAGCCGGATATTCAGCAGTTGAAAAAGAAAACAAACTGGCTTTAATAATTCAATCTTCACAAATAAATCATCCTGGTTTTCAACAAGAAGATTTTGAAATCGTGGTGATTGCTACAATTCAGTCCGCTGCTGAATTGCCTTTTGTAAGTCAGCATTTAAACGAAATAATTCTGAATGTTCATGCGAAAAGTGGTGCCGCCATCGATTTCTGGATTAATGAATTTGCCCGGATTTCGCAGAAAAAAGTTGCGGGAGAAAACAGGCAAAAACAGGAGTTGACAGATAATTCAGAAATATTGAGTGCTGAAAAAACTGCTGTTTTGGGGAAGAAAAAAGTAAAGGAATCATTCAGTCCTTTCCCTCAGAAAGTGCAGGAAGATGCAGAAACAATACTGGTTTCAAATGCAGGACTCGTGATTATTCATCCGTTTTTGAAATTCTTTTTTGAAGGATTGGGTCTGTTAAACAATGAATTGCAGTTCAAAAACGCGGACGCAATATTCAAGGCAATTCATCTTTTGCAGTTTATTGCAATCGGTGAAGAAACTGCTGAAGAAACTGATCTCGTACTCAATAAAATAATGTGTGGTGTTGAAATTTCAGAACCTGTACCACAATCTGTCCAACTTTCGGAAGAAGAAAAGGAGGAATGTATTTTTCTGATGAAAACGGTGCTGGAAAGATGGGAGGCTTTGCGTACCGGCAATCCAGCTGCACTCCGGGATACCTATCTGCGCAGGGAAGGCATCCTGAAGCGGGCCGGGTCTTCGTGGAATCTTGTTATTGAAAGAAACACTTTTGACATCATGCTGGAAAGGTTGCCATGGTCGGTGAGCCTGGTGAAACTACCCTGGTGCGAAGAAATTCTGTATGTAGAATGGTAGAAAAAACAAAAATAGCAGCCAATGCAGCCGATATCGACCGGGAAATTGCGTGGTTCAGGGAAATACTGAAAACACGCTCGTTGCTGAACGCGAAAAAGGAAACTGAATATAAAAGTGTTTATGATATTTCCCCGCCTCAGTTAAACGGTAGTAAATCGGCCTTTGCAGATTTTGTTAACAGTCAACAACTTGATTTTGAAGAGCGGTTTTTACTGGCGCTGGCACTTGTTCCGCATGTAAAACCCGAGTTGCTCGATATGTTTCTGGTAAAAAATGAGCTCACACAACAGATTTACACCGAATTTGGCGGCAAACACGGTAAAAACCACAGTGGCTTTATTCCAACCGGCGAAACCGCCATGTTTATCCTGGCTGGAAATAACCTCGAACAGCGATTTTCATTACAGCGCTGTTTTGATGGCTTTCACAAATTCAGCAAGGAAAATATTCTGAGTATAGAAGAGATCGACAAAAACGAACCCTTGCTGAGTGGTGCAATCAGTATTTCGCAGGAAGTACTTGATTTATTTACTATTGGCGAGGCGCGAAAGCCCAACTTCAGTCCTGAATTTCCGGCAAAACTTTTATCCACAAAAATGGAGTGGGAAGATCTCATCCTGAATAATCATGTAATGATTCAGTTAAATGAAATTGAAACCTGGGTTACACATCACGATAAATTAATGAAAGAGTGGGGGATGGAAAAAATCCTGAAACCCGGTTACAAATCGCTTTTTTACGGGCCGCCGGGTACCGGAAAAACCACAACCGCGGCTTTGTTGGGGAAAAAAACAAACCGCGACGTTTATCGGATCGATCTTTCGCAAATGGTTTCGAAATATATTGGCGAAACCGAAAAAAACCTGGCAAAACTTTTCGACCGAGCGGAGAACAAAGAATGGATATTGTTTTTTGATGAAGCAGACGCACTGTTTGGAAAACGCACCAGCACCCGCGATGCGCACGACCGATATGCCAACCAGCAGGTTTCGTATTTGTTGCAGCGGATTGAAGATTTCGACGGGCTGGTAATATTGGCCACCAACCTGAAAAGCAACATTGACGAGGCTTTTATGCGACGGTTTCAGTCATCCATCAATTTTCCGATGCCAACCCCTGAAGAACGGTTTAAAATCTGGAATAATGGTTTTTCAAAATCGGTAGTACTCGACAAACCAACTGATTTAAATGAAATAGCAGCAAAATATGAACTTTCGGGCGGGGCAATTATTAACGTAATTCAGCATTGTTCGCTGCGTGCACTTGCCCGCGAAAGCAACCTGATAACCCTGAACGATATTATGGAAGGGATTAAAAGAGAGTATCATAAAAACAGAAGGACACTTTAAATATGTGGTTATGTATCAGTTATCAGAAAAAACAGGAACCTGTTCACGACCTTTTATTCAAACTAATCTGAAAATCGGCCGCCCGGGAGATAAATATGAGCAGGAAGCCGACGCGGTTGCTGAAAGGGTGATGATGATGAGTGAAAGTGATACCATACAAATGCAACCAATTGAGGAAGAGGAAGAAGTGATGCAGCCAAAACTGAGAATGCAGCCGGTTGAAGAGGAAGAAGAAATGATTCAAACTATGTCGGAAAATGGTGGCGGTGTTGCATCTCCGGATTTAGTTCATCAACTCAATTCATCAAAAGGAAGTGGCCGGCAGTTATCAGCAGAAACAAATCAGTTTATGAGCAATGCTTTTGGTGCCGATTTTAGCAGGGTAAATATTCATGCTGATTCTAACGCAATGCAAATGAATCAACAACTTGGAGCAAAAGCATTTACACATGGTAGTGATATTTATTTTAATAAAGATGAGTATAATCCTGGAAGTAATAATGGAAAGAAGTTGTTGGCGCATGAGCTGACGCATGTGGTTCAGCAAAACAGTCAGATTAGTAAATCTCCACTAATTCAATGTGATTTTGCTGTAGCCCCAACACATCCCGATACAGAAGTAACAGTTTTAACAGAAACTCAAATTCAAAATGCTATCACTTTCAATAGTGTATTATTTACTGATACGGAAGAAATTTCGGTTTTAAGAGACATTCTTGGTATTACCTCTGATCCGGCAATAATTGATTCTGATTTTGTAAATGCTGTTCTTCGTTATCAGTCGCAGTATGGGTTAAGTCAGGATGGTAAGTTGGGAAGCAGTACAGCCGGAATTCTTTATAATGAAGTGAAAGCAGAAGCAGATTATCTGGAACAACCTGAAAGAGGCACCGCTTTAAGAAGAGTTGAACGAAGATTGTTTTTACGTTCCAGAATACCTTCAAGAAGCGGAACAATTGCGCATCAAGGATTTGTTGGACCTGATGACAGGCCAAATGGTGTGGTTACAGTAAGAATAAACGCCAATGAAACAGCACTTGCAGCAGCGGCCGACAGGGCAATTTCGTTGGATTACACAGGTAACGATGCGAATAATGTTAACTGGTTACAGTTTATTAACAGAAGTTACTATGGTTACCAACCTGGTACAGACACCAGAACATACCACAACGGAAACATTACCACAACCGGTGGAACTTATGCTTTATCCCAACCGGGAGCCGTAACCTGGAATTTGGATACGCTATCTGCGGTTAGTCCATTTTATAATCCGGCAGGTGCATCGGAAAGAACAGCTAATCGGTCGATTGCAATGATTGACCAACCGGGAAATGCACCGGTAGCAATGAGAAATGCATTTACAACCGCAAACCCTGGTTTAAACAGGTTAATAATGCGTGCAACTTTTGACGCATACGCCGTTTTAAATAACCGTGTGGTTTATCGGGTAAGGTGGTATGCCACATATCGGTCGAATCTTGTGAGCGGTGCATGGAGTGTACCTACAGTTCAATATTCGTTGGGAACAGTAGAATCGAGAAACAGTTTGATCAGAGAACAAAGAACAGTATTGCGTGGCAGATTTGCCGGAAATACAATTCCGTAATATATGAAAATGTTGAGTTTATATGTAATTTTATTTCTGATAACAAACTTTAAAATAAAGGTAATGCAAAATGCAGATTTTAGTGAAGTTCAGGGATTATGGCAATTTGAAAAAATGGTTCCCATTAGTTCTGGCAAGAGTAATTCCAGTGGAATTACAGACCAATATACTTTTCTAATTAAAAATAGCTTTATCACAATATCATTGTTCACAGATAATTTGACGAACTGGAAATCGAAAGATGATATATATATATTGAAAATTAAATGGATTGAGCATACTCTGTATTACCTGCCACCTTTTGGAGACTGGACTCCACTGGCAGATTTTGATGGAATGAATTTTTATCAAAGTGATGGTAAACAAAAAAGAATATTCAAAAAAATCGCAGAAAGTGAGATTGTTGATTGGAATAGTGAAATTCTGAAGAAAGATAGGTTGCCTTTCGATTATGATTTACACAAAAATAAAAATTAGCGAGTGAAATTTTGTTGGCACAATTATTAAACTATGTTCAGAACGGATACCATTATAAATAGTGATTTTCCATTTAGAAAAGTGCAGAAAAAATCGTTGTTTGTTCATGATAAAATGAACTTCCAAGGACATGAGGATAAAAATTTAACCGAATCGATCACAGGAAAGTTGTCAAGGGTAAATACATCCGCTGATATTCAAATGCAGCCAATTGATGAGGATCAGGAAAGGATTTTTATGAAACCTGACCTACATAAAAATTTAATTACAGGAAATAAAGAATTAATGCCTGATATTTTAAAATCAGTAAATACCAATAGACAACATTTGCCATTTTTAATTTCTCCTATCATCCAAATGACCCCCATGCCCGGAGAAGATACAGTCAGTTCGATGGGAGATTACACCGCCGATTCGCGGCAGGGGATAAAATATGATGCTGATTTTGACTTGCAATCTGTGATATCCCGGTTTTTTGTGCAGGGAATTGTTATGGATGTTCGATCCGGCTACAATGTTTCGTTTGTAGTCAGAGGTTTGCCGGCTGGCGAAGAATGGATTGCAAATCCCTTAAAAGCATTGGCATTGTATAATTTTAACCTGAATAGTGGAGTAACAGAAACGCCAATTGTAAATATTACTTCGGTTCAGCATCTTGATCTGTCTGGCCAGACAAATCCAGCAGATGCAACAATTCACGGTCCTGATGCAATATTTCGTTTTTCATCGGTAAAATTTGATGCTACCGGAAGAGGGGCAACCAGAACCGAGAATGTACAGGTGCTGATCGAAAAACTGGCAGGTTTTACCGCAACATCATCAACCGAATCAGCTGCAGACCGGCGACAGCGATTTGCGAATACTTACCAGATAACCAATGCAGTACCGGTTCGTAACGATCCGTTGGGTGATCCTGTGGAAGCAATGTCTGACAGCCAGTTTGACCAGGTGCTGGAAGGATTGGACAGGTTACCTGCCAATTTACTGAGCCGTGTAACCGGAATTCCTATTCACCGGAGTACTGACGCTCGCGGACCTCACAACGAAGTAGCTGAGTACAGTCAGAACAGGCCTGCCGGCAGTACTGAATGGCAACGGAAGATTATTATTTACAACGATTTTTTCAGGATGAATGCCGAACAGAAGGCTTTTACAATGATTCACGAAATTGGCCATGCACTTGATTTCAGATCTAATGAAGCAAGTGGTGGGAGCGGGGGACCTTCGGCAAGTGCAACCACAGGCAGGGGCAGTTTCAGGGAAGCAGTCAATGCCGATGGCGGACTGTCAAAAGGAGTGAGTACATACGCTGTTACTTCCACTGATTTCGATGAATATTATGCCGAGGCTTTTGCTCTTTTCCGCACACAACCTGATACCTTGAGAAATCTGAGGCCAAATGTCTATCAGTATTTTGTTACACAGTTTCCGTAAAGGGTATGGATATTAAAAACTTTTGAAATGTACCAGTTCAAAACAAGCAATCAAAACCCCGGGGCGCGTTTATCCAATTTCCGGAATCCTGTAATTCAGCCAAAACTGACGGTTGGTCAGCCTGGCGACAAATATGAGCAGGAAGCTGACCGGGTGGCAGAACGGGTGATGAAAATGAGTGAAACGAATTCTGTGCAGATGCAGCCGGAAGAGGAGGAAGAAAAAATACAAATGCAACCGCTGGAGGAAGAGGAAAAACTTCAAATGAAGTGCAGTCATGATAATCGTGATTTTGCAATAAAGAAAATGTCACCGGGAAAATCCGGGTCTGTTCCTGTTTCTGATCAGATTATCAACCAAATTGGCAGTACAAAAGGAAATGGAAAATCTTTAGACGGCCAGACACAATCTTTTATGGCTGGTCGTTTTGGTGGCGATTTTGGTAATGTAAAAATTCACACTGATCAAACAGCAGTAAGTTTAAACCGGCAATTAAATGCGCAGGCATTCACAGTGGGGAATGATATTTATTTTAATGAAGGGAAATACAATCCGTCAGGTGATGGCGGGAGAAAACTGCTCGCACACGAGCTGACTCATACAATCCAGCAGGGTGGTGGAATACATCCGATGATTCAAAAGGATGAAAATGAAAGTTCTTCCGGTGGTGGAACTCCGCTTGCCGACCTGGTTTCTGGCCTGGTGAAGGATCAGCTTTCAAATTCAGGAATGAGGGGGCATTTGAGCAGCCTGGGAACCGCGCTCCAGGGGCTTGCTGTCGAAAACACTGCGGGAGAAAGCGATCAGCCGCAGCAGGGTGCCGAAAGGCTTGCTGCTTTGGGAATTTCAAGGGCTTTTGAAATTACTTCGGCTGCCATTTTGCGCGATCCTGAATTTGCTGCTTTAAGACAGAGAATTATCGAAATTATTGGCAGCAGTGATGAAATGGCTTTGATTGCTGCATTGGCCGCAGGACTTGCCGCGGTGCTGGCCGATGTTTCGGTAAAAGGTTCACCTTCACGTGATCTGGGCGCCGGATTCAGTGTGGGAGGCTCTTTTGACTTCGGGTCGATTCAGAGTTTGCAGTTCAACAATCTGCAATTATATGCCCAATATGCCAACGATTATTTTAGAACACGGATTAGCGGCTCTGTCAGCAGGGATGCCGAGACAGAAGAATTTTCAGGAACCGGTACCGGCGAATTGAGAATTGGAAGTGATCTCAGTCATTTAATGGGCCGGGTAACGATCAACTCAGATGGCGAAGTTGTTTTGGCTGGCCGTTTGTCGGGCGGCTACAGTTTTGGTGGCAGCGACAGGTTAGTTTTTACCACCGACCTGACACATACATTTGAAACAGGTGAAACAATTATCCAGCCGGGTGTGACCGGGCGTTTTAGTCTCGGACATGACCAGAGTCTGAGCCTGGGTACTTCGCTTTCAGTGTCCACCGATGAAGGATTGACTGGCCTGACTGGATTTATCGAATATCGCCACGATTTTCTACAACTCAGAATTGAAGGCAGCATGACCGGAATACCGGATGAAAGATCAATGGCTCCCGGACGTGATATGAGAATCCAGGGAATGCTGATTATTCCTTTGTTTTAATGAGATTCAGTTTATTTTTTTGAAGTTGTTCTGCTAATTTGCCGGAAATAAAATCAGAAGCTTGTTTTGCTCCGTCATCATTAAAATGCATCGGGTCTTTCCAATTCGTTTTGTTCTGAATAATCGAATCAGGCAATAGAATAACCGGCGCTATATTTCGGTAGATTCTGATATTTTCAGGCTCTTTTAATCCTGAACCATACTCCGGAAGATACAGAAATACTACCTCACAGTGATTCGAATTTGCCAGTTTTACGATCTTTTCGAGGTAGTGCAACGGATATTTTATTTCAATTTTTGAGATGAGTGCTGGTTTTGGATTTGCGAGCTTCTTTTTCCAGGGTTGCTGATTCTTGTTTAATTCATCAAGGTTTACAACCTGGTTTGAAGAAATATACCCGAAATTGGAAATTGCACAAAGTTTATCAGCCTGAATTCCGAAAAAACGGTTTTTGCAATATTCAAAACGAACAACCAATGCTTTGTAAAAATTGGAAAGAAAACGCTGGTTGAAAAATACCAATGAGCCTAAAACGTCTTTACTTTCAGCTAAATATGGAAATACAGGGTGACTTTTTGCAGGTTCGTTTTCTGTAATCTCAATTACCAGGAGTTTTGGCTTTTTATGCGCGAAGAGGTCTTTTAACATGGCAAACTGAATATCTCTTCCCCGCCTGCAATAACCCAAACTGGCAACTTTCAGTTCTGAATTCAGTGCTGAGTCAAGCTGTTTTTCAACCAATTCATCCGTTATCGCACAACTTGTTTGCGAAGCTCCGGTAAATGCGATGTCAATTTTTTCCTGATTCTCAAAAACCCGCTGATAAATCCACTCAGCTTTGTTGTCGCATTCACCTTTCACAAAAGTGTAGGCGAATTTTTTATCGGGTTGAACAAATAGAAGAATGATCAATAAAACCAGCAAAGGAGCGCAGAAGAGAGCAATATTGAAAAGGAACTTTCTCATCAGAATTGAAAATAAATAAATTGAGGTGCCGAATTCAAAACTCCGAAAAAGAGAATCGCAAAAAGTACCAGGTAGTAAAAACTCCACCTGACAAACCGTGGCGTTGTTTCCAAAATCCTCGGAAATTCATTTCTATTTAAAAGTATTTCAGCGAGGATGAAAAAGGGAAAAATAAAAACAAGCATTCTTCCCGGTTCCGTTAAAATGCCGGAAACTGACAAAAGAGATGCAATGGATTCTGAACCTCCTTTTTGCTGATTGAAAATGATTCCAATAATATTTTTTGCCTGAGTCCAGCTTTCGGCCCGGAAGAAAATCCACAAAAAGTTGACTGCCAGGTAGGTTGAAATTATTCCAGCAAAAGTAATTGCCTTTTTATTGATGAATTTCGGCGGCGAAATGAGTGATTCGATGAAATAGAGGAACCCGTGAAGAAATCCCCATAAAACAAAGGTTATATTGGCCCCATGCCACAATCCTGATAAAGTAAAAGTTATCAGGATGTTGAGGTGTTTTCTGAAATTGTTTGTACGGTTGCCGCCCAGCGGAATATAAACATAATCGCGAAACCAGGTTGACAGGGAAATATGCCAGCGGTGCCAGAAATCTTTTATTGAAGATGCAAAATAGGGCGTCCTGAAGTTGGTCATCAGTTCAATTCCGAATAACCGTGCTGTTCCGATGGCAATGTCGGAATAACCTGAAAAGTCGCAGTAAATCTGGAATCCAAAGAGCAATGTGGCAATAATCAGCGAAAAGCCATCGTAACTTTCAGGTGTTTGGTAAACTGCATTGACAAGCACAGCAGCCTGATCAGCAATTACAACTTTCTTAAACAGCCCCCAAAGCATCAGTTTCAGTCCTGAGCTTGCCTGTTGGTAGTTGAACTCAAATTTCTTTTCAAACTGAGGAATCAGCCTGCCTGCTCTTTCGATTGGGCCTGCCACAAGCTGGGGGAAAAACGATACAAAAGTCAAAAAAGTGATTACTGATTTGGTTGGTGTTAGTTGACGGCGATAGATATCTATGGTATAACTCAGTGTTTGAAAAGTGTAAAAACTAATCCCGACCGGCAAAATAATTCTGATCAGACTGCTCTGGTTTTCTCCATTTCCAAACGTTGCAAGAAAAGTATCAACAAAAAAATTAAAGTACTTGAATACAAAAAGCATCCCGAGGTTGATGACCAGACTCGCAGCCAGAAGCAGTTTTCGCTTCCTGGACGATTCGGTTTTAAACAATTCGTAACCAACAATAAAATCGGTGAGCGAACTAATGATAATCAGAAACAAAAAACGCCAGTCCCACCAACCATAAAAAATGTAACTTGCTGATAATAAAATAAAATTACCTGATTTTACAGAATGTTTTGCTACTTTCAGGTAAATCAGGAAAGTGATAAAAAGGAATACAAAAAATGTGACAGAGTTAAATACCATCGGGTTTTATTTCGCCATCGAAAGTAAAATTTGTTTTATAAAAAGATGAAAGAAAAACGGGTAAAAACAATTAACAGTTAATTGTTGATTGTTAAAATAAAATCTTTTGTATCTACTTGATTTTTTATCAAAAAAGTATTTTCTTTGCAACCCGTTTTAGTAACGAGTTTATTTTGATCATCAAGAAATTATAGAACAATGTCAAGAGTTTGTCAAATAACAGGTAAAACAGCGATGGGTGGTAACAATGTATCGCACTCAAAACGCAGAACAAAAAGAAAATTTGATGTAAACCTGTTCAAAAAGAAATTTTATTTAGCAGGTGAAGATCGCTGGGTTAATATAACCGTTTCGGCAGCAGGAATTCGTACCATCAATAAAAATGGTATCGAAGCTGCTTTGAAAAATGCAAAAGTAAAAGGGTATATCGAATAAATTAAAGTATTGCAACGATGGCAAAGAAAAGTAAAGGTAACAGGATTCAGGTGATAATGGAATGCACCGAACATAAAACAAGCGGTATGCCAGGAACATCAAGGTATATTACTACCAAGAACCGGAAAAATACCACTGAGAGGTT
>CAZXVT010000031.1:0-33886 GCA_964644015.1 uncultured Maribellus sp. | reverse complement strand
AGGAAGATAAATACCCAGCGCCTGGTAAAGCGACGGACTGGCCTTTTTCAGGATGATTTCGAGCATTTGCACCAGTGCAGCAATAATCAAAATAAAACTGATAGTTTGCAGGAAAGCAAGATTCAGCGGAATCAGCACAAATTTTTGAATCAGAAAGGTGACAATGGTAGCCAGTGTCATTACAAACAAAACCGAGGCGCCCATGCCAATGGAAGTGTCGATTTTTGTACTTACACCCAGGAATGGACAAATCCCTAAAAACTGGGCCAGTACAATATTATTTACCAGAATGGCCGAAATAAGAATGATTACGTATTCCATGACAATTCAAATTAAGAGGTTTTGTTGATCTTTTTCAATAATGCAATCAGGAAACCCAGTGTAATGAAAGCACCGGGAGCCAGAATAAAGATGAGGATTCCGTCGGCTGTTTCGGCAATAAATTTGAAACCGAATATTGAGCCGGCGCCCAGCATTTCGCGAATACTTCCCATTATCGTCAGCGCAACAGTAAAACCAAGCCCCATCCCCAATCCATCAACCATTGATGATAAAATATTGTTTTTGGCGGCAAAAGCTTCGGCCCGGCCCAGCACAATGCAGTTTACCACAATCAGCGGAATAAAAATTCCGAGTTGTGTGGAAAGCGAGGGTGTGTAGGCCTGCATCAGCAAATCAACAATGGTTACAAAACTGGCAATGACCACAATAAACGCCGGAATCCGAACTTTATCGGGTACGAAATTTTTTATCATCGAAATAAATGCATTCGACATAAATAGCACGAAAGTGGTGGCAAGTCCCATTCCCAGTCCGTTCATGGACGATGAAGTTACAGCCAATGCAGGGCAGGTTCCCAGCAGCAAAACGAGAATCGGGTTCTCGCGCAGAAATCCTTTGGAAAAATTATTGAGCTGATTCATCTTTTACACCTGATTTATAAGTTGAATATGCACGATTGACTGCATCGCAGAAGCCGCGACTGCTGATAGTAGCGGCGGTAATGGCATCCACGGTTCCGCCATCTTTTTTTACTTTTAGTTCGTTTCCGGGTAAATCAGAAAGTTTCAATCCTTTAAACTGATCTTTAAAGGCTGGCAACGCCATTTTTGTCCCCAACCCTGGAGTTTCCTTGTGTTCCAGTACTTCAATATTACTGATGGCGTCATCGGGAGTAAAACCAACCATCAATGTGAACCGTCCGCTGAAACCGTTATCAGTATAAGTCATTACTGCATAACCGGTGTTTTCGGTTCCTTTGTTCAGCTTGTAAACTTTAATGCTGTCTTTTCCCGTTGCGGGCATCAGCGAGGTGTCGGTCATGGTTTCAAATTCGGGGATAACCATTTTGATGGCATTGTTGATTTTTGCCTGCTGCGAAACAGCAATCGGCCCCTCGGTTACAGAATAAACAGAGGCCAGCGCCAGTCCGGCAACGGCGGTAATCATAAAAAGCGCCAGCGCCATATTTTTAAAAGTCGATTCTCTTTTAGCCATAACTTTAAGCTTTTACCGGTTGTTTTTTTACTTCCCCGAAGCGTTTTGGTTTGATGTACCTGTTCAGCAGGGGTACCAAAGCATTCATAATGAGGATGGCGAATGAAATTCCTTCCGGGTAGGCACCGAACAGTCTGATCAGAATTGTCAGCACACCGATCCCGACTCCATAAATCAACTGTCCTTTCGGTGTCATGGGAGAAGAAACCATGTCGGTGGCCATGTAAATAGCACCGAGCATTAATCCACCCGACAGAATATGATAAACCGGATTGATGTATAATTCAGGATTCACCATCCAGAAAATTCCTGAAAGCAGAGCTGCTGAACCGATAACTGCCACCGGAATATGCCACGTAATCACTTTTGTAATGAGCATGTAAAAACCACCTAAAATCAACAGAAGTGCAGAAATTTCGCCCAGCGAGCCGCCAATATTGCCGAATAAAAGATCTTTCGGTACCGGCAGTTTTGAAACTATTTCAGAAACAGAAACTCCGTTGTTCAAAGCTTCTTTTATTATTCCAAGCGGAGTGGCACCCGTAACTGCATCAACATCGCTTTGTGCTGTAACCGGCCACGAGGTCATTTGTACCGGAAAGGAAATCAGCAGAAAAACCCTGCCCACCAGTGCCGGATTGAAAATGTTGCTGCCTAGTCCGCCAAACGACATTTTCCCGAAACTGATTGCAGCAAAAGCGCCAATAATGATGATCCACCACGGGAGATTTGCCGGAACATTAAACGCCAGTAAAATTCCCGTTACCAGCGCCGAGCCGTCGGTGATGGTTGGTTTTACTTTCAGCAGATATTTCTGAATCAGGAATTCGAAAGCCAGGCACGCAGCAATGGCAATCAAAGTAACCCGCGCTGCATCAAATCCAAACACAAACACCGACCACAACAATGCCGGAATCATCGCATAAACCACTCGCAGCATTATTTTCTGGGTCGAATCGGCCGAGTGAATATGCGGTGAAGGTGATACTGTTAAAATCTTACTCATTTCTCAGATATCTTGAGTTTTCAATTATTTCTTTCTTGATCGCACAATTTGTCCCACTTTCCCTTTTCCATAACGGATATAATCAAGCAGCGGGCGGCTCGACGGGCAGGTGTAACTGCACGAACCGCATTCAATGCAATCGAGTACCCGTTCATTTTCGGCCCTGTCGAAAAGATGTTTTTCGATTACTGTCATCAGCAGGTAGGGTTCCAGCCCCATCGGACAAACCGAAACACAGCGCCCGCAGCGGATGCATTCAATATAGTCCTGGCGTTTAGATTCTTTTTCCGAAAGTATCAGGATTCCGGAAGTTCCTTTTGTTACCGGAACATCGGGTGTTGCCAGCGCTTTTCCCATCATTGGGCCGCCACTGATGATTTTTCCTGTGTTTTCGGGCAATCCGCCGGCAGCTTCAATCAGTGCTGTGGTAGGTGTACCCATTCTTACTTTAAAGTTCGAAGGTTTTTTTACCCCTTTCCCGGTTACCGTTACCACCCGTTCAAAAAGCGGTTTGTTTTTCTGAACAGCTTCGTAAACGGCAAAAGCAGTCCCCACATTACTCACCACAGCACCCACAGCAATGGGTAGTCCTCCAGAAGGAACTTCCTTGCCGGTAACTGCTTTAATGAGTTGTTTTTCACCTCCCTGCGGATATTTTACTTTTAACGGAACGATTCCGATTCCGGGGTATTTTGATGCTTTCGAGGTTAGTAGCTGGATGGCATCCGGTTTATTATTTTCAATCCCGATAAATGCTTTTTCAACATTCATTGCTTTCATCAGTATTTTTGTTCCCACCAGGATTTCATCCGGTTTTTCGAGCATCAACCTGTGGTCGCTTGTAAGATAAGGTTCACATTCAACTCCGTTTATCAGCAAAACACTGGCTTTCATGCCAACCGGCGGTACCAGTTTTACATGAGTCGGAAATGTTGCACCGCCCAGTCCCACAATTCCGGCATCTTGAATTTTCTGGATAATTGTTTTGCCGTCGAAATCGAAATCAGTTTTCAGCGTTGCGTCACGGTCAATTTCCTCCAGCCATTCATCGCCTTCCACATCAATAAAAATACCTTGCCGTGTGTAACCCGAACTGTCGGTTGCCAAATCCACCTTTTTCACTTTTCCTGAAACCGGTGAGTGAATGTTGGTGGAAACAAAACTGCTGCTTTTGGCAATTATTTGTCCCACTTTCACCACATCACCTTTGTTCACAACCGGAACTGCAGGAGCTCCGATATGTTGAGCCACCGGAATAAATACAGATTTCGGAAGCGGCAGTACTTCGATTTTTGCGTTGGCTGAAATTTTATTTTCGGGCGGATGAACTCCTCCCAGTTTAAATGTCTTTAGCATCCCGGAATTATTTTTCAGTGATACACTCTTCTTTTTCTTCAGTCACTATCTTCCTTGGGGGAAAATTGAGTTCGATAATTGAATTGGTGGGGCAAACCGATACACATTTGCGACAAAGTTTACACTTGTCAGAATCGATAAATGCCAGGTTATTTTCAATGGTGATTGCGTCGAATTTACACTCTTTTTCGCATTTTCCACAGGCAATGCAAGCCACATCGCAGGCTTTGCGCGCCACAGCACCTTTGTCTTTGTTACGACAGGCCACCACCACTTTTCTGTCTTTTGGATTTCGTTTCCGCAGTTCGATCAGGTTTTTCGGGCAGGCATCCACGCATTTTCCACAGGCCACGCATTTGTCATCAATGATCAGCGGCACGCCAAGATGGGCGCGCAATTCGATGGCATCGAACTCGCAAACATCAAAACAGTCGCCATAACCAAGGCAGCCCCACTGGCAATCGGTTTCGCCCCCATAAACCGAGGCGGCAATGGCACATGTTGAAGCGCCGTCAAACTGGCTTGTTTTTGGCCGATGATCGCAGGTTCCGTTGCAGCGGATGTAGGCAGTGCGCGGGTCTTTTTTCTCGGCCACAAGTCCCAGAATGTCGGCCACTTTCCCCATCGTTTCGTTTCCGCCCACAGGGCAGTTCAGCCCGGCAAGATTTTCCGCTTTTACACAGGTGTCGGCAAAAGCACGGCAACCTGCAAAACCGCAACCTCCGCAATTTGCGCCTGGAAGTGCCTGCTCAACCTGATCAATCCGTGGGTCCTCGTACACCTTGAATTTCTGGGCCACAAAATAAAGAATAACCGCGGCCGAAGTCCCGATCACACTCAGAGTGGCTATCGTATAAATAATCGTAATACTCATGATATCAATTATTTTCTTCCAATTCGAATTTGAAATATTTCTTTAATAAATGCCTGAAAAAATAGAGGGTAATGTAATAGGGAACCAATATGATCAATGAAAGCAGGCCTGCGGTTAACTCGTTGGATAAAAATGAATTGGAGATTATCAAGGTGGTCAGAACAAGAATAAACGGCATGAGATATCCCCAGAAAACCGCAGAGAAACCCTGTGATTGCCTGAAAACGATTGTCACCATTTCTCCGGGTGAATATTTTCGTCTGAAATGATTGATTTCTATATCTTTTTCCTGAAGATCGGCTGTGGTACACGCACCCTTTGCATGGCATGATGCACACCCCGATTGATTAATGATACTGACTACAAGTGAGTGGTCAGAAACCGATTTTACAAAACCAACATGTCTGATATCAGAATTACCGGTCATAGTTTTTGTTAATTCAGGTTTGCAAAAATAGCGTTTTTGTTTTATGCCGATATGTCAAAATTCACTCTTTGTCGCTTAGAACTCAATTTAGAAAAAATCTAAATCTTGTTTCTCAGGCGGTTTACCATTCTCGTCAGGTGTATCTTCAGATGGTTTGCCATTGTTTTGATTGTCCCAGCTATATTCTTCATCATTGATTCCAAATCCCTTTTCAGCTTCAAGAATTTCGGCCAATTGTTCCGAAAATCTTCTAGTATCCTGAATAAAACGGCTTTCATCTTCTTTCCAGGCTTTGTATAAATCTTCAGTCACCTGTTTTTCGTGATGTTTGAAAGTGCGTGCAGCCCGGTATGCTTCATAAGGTGTATGTCCCAGGTAAACCAGGGCTTTTTCACCCAGGTCGGCAGCCGAACTGAAAACTTCGTGTTGCACGGTTGTCACATTTTCTTTGAAAAACTCAAAGGTGTGGTAAATGTCTTTGGCGCGTGCCATGATTTTCAGTCGTGGATATTTTTTTCTGAGATAGGCGGCTACTTTTACGGCTTCGTCATACTCAGCCATACTCAGAATAATCAGCCGTGCATTTTTTACACCGGCTCTTTCAAGTACTTCGTGTCTCGTAACATCGCCATAAAAAAGTTTAAAGCCGAATTTTCGTAAAACCTCCACATTAGTTGGATTGCTGTCGATGATAGTGACTTTGATGCGATTGGCGAGCAAAAGCCTGCCCACTGCAAGTCCAAATCTTCCAAAACCAGCAATAATAACCGGATTCGAGGCATTATCCACCCATTCGGCTTCCATCTTGTTTTGCATTTTAGAGAGAATGGGAGCAATTGCTTTTTCATTAAAAATTAAAAGAACAGGCGACAAAGCCATTGAAAGTGTTACCACCAAAATAAGCATCCCGGCAGTCTGGCTGTCGAAAAGCAGGTTTTGCTGCGAGAATGTAATCAGCACAAAAGCAAATTCACTCGATTGCGCCAGCAGAAATGCAAAAAGGTAATCATATCCTTTCCTGAGTTTGAACATCCGGCCAAGCATTAAAAGAACCACAAATTTGATGGTAATGAGCAGTAATGTAAAGCCAATTATCGTGACGGGTTCAGCAAGGAAAAGTGTAAAATTTATACTGGCACCAACAGTAATAAAGAATAATCCTAACAAAAGACCTTTAAACGGATCGATGGTCGATTCAAGTTCATGGCGGTACTCATTATCAGCCAGCACAACACCTGCCAGGAATGTTCCCAATGCCGGTGAAAGTCCGATTTCATTCATTAGCAAAGCAATGCCCACAACCAGTAAAAGTGCCATGGCTGTAAATATTTCGTGCATTCCGGTTTCGGCAACCAGCCGGAATAAATAACGGGCGATAAAACGGCCCCCGATAATAATTAGTGCAATTGCACCCAAAATTATTAATAATTGCAGCCATCCCTGAAGCGAAACAAAACCTGTTATTTCATTGAGTTCAGATTCGTGAATGATTGCCTGACCATTCATTGACAGAACAGGTATGATTGCCAAAATTGGCAACACCGAAATATCCTGAAATAGAAGTACCGAAAATGCAGTTTGCCCGGCTGTATTTTTCAACAGCCCTTTTTCTGAAAGTGTCTGTAAAACAATGGCGGTAGAAGATAAAGCGAGAATCAGCCCGATCGCAAGCGCCCTGTTTATCCGGAATCCGAAAAATATGGCAAAACCAGCTATTATCAATGCTGTGATCAGCACCTGCAATCCTCCGAGCCCGAAAATAGCCCTTCGCATTTTCCAGAGAATGGATGGCTGTAATTCAAGCCCGATAACAAAAAGCATCAGTACCACACCAAACTCAGCAAAATGCATTACTTTTTCCGACTCGGTACCAACAAGTCCCAAAACATACGGACCAATAAATACGCCGGCAAGCAGGTAGCCCAACACCGACCCCATTCCAAGTTTCCGTGCAATCGGAACCGAAATAACTGCAGCCGTCAGAAATATAAAAGCGTTTAAAAAGAAATCGGTATAGTGCATTTTACAAGGTTAGTTGGTTTAAATAGTCGGTTTTTGCAAGCGTTGTATCGTCTATCACGTTATCGCGTAAAGCACAGATTACTTTTTTAAACTTCAACGCTTCATTCAGCACCTCTTCCGGTTTTATCGAATAGGTTCCATACACCACAAAGGGCGGAAGATATTCCATGTGGCACAAATTGGCTGATTGCTGGTAGGGAACCAGAAACTCGTTTACCGTAAAATGGTTGCGCCCTTCAGCACAATAAACATCCTGCCGACCACCGGTTGTAATTACCGACATTGCTTTTTTCCCCTGTAACTTCAGTCCTTTTTCTCCATAAGCAAAACCATGCTGCAAAACCAGGTCGAACCATTCTTTCAGCAAGGCAGGGCCACTGTACCAGAAAAAAGGGTGTTGCCAGATAATAATGTCGTGTTCGAGCAACAATTGTTGTTCTGCTATAACATCGATGTAAAAATCAGGATAACGGTCGTATAACGAGTTGATAGTAACGCCCCTTTCATTACTGACCATTTCAAGTAGAACTTTGTTAACCTTTGATCTTTGAAATGCAGGATGCGCAAATACAATCAGTACTTTGTTCATAAAATTGCTGCTTCTTGTGACCTTAAAAATACTAAAAGAATCATTTTATTCAGATTTTCTCATAAGTTGTATCATATTAAATTTGATAACGAACTGTTTAAAGTATTGTAATTTACATAAATGAAATCCTGCAATAAAATTTAGATTTTAAATAATGATTTCTGCACTTATCTGATCGAACATAATACTTACGCTTATTGAACTTATATTAAATTTATTTTGTTGTTTTTGATTGAAAAATGATCTTTCATCTGGACTGTACAGTTCAGAAATTGTTGCTCTTTTTCTTTAATATTGTAAGTAATGATACAATGCTCGTGAAAGAATTTAACTTTAATAAATTGACTATGAAAAAGCTTCTGATTTTATTAATGTCGGTTGCCACATTAAGTGCAACATCCCAGGTTACTGAACCTGTTCAGCAAACTACTCCTCAACAGCAAACACAGCCAGCACCTCAAAAAGTGGTTTATGTTCAAAAACCGGCTTTTACGCCACACCTCCGGCTGAATGCTTACACTTTATATGCTTTTGATGATAAAGTGGAATCATATTATGACGCCAATTATTATTACAGCGGCAAAGTAAAAGGTGGATTTGAATGGGGTGGTGCACTTGAATATATGTTGCGTCCGTCACAAAGTATTGAATTATCCTACCTGAGACTCGATTCAAAAGCGCTTATCACAGATTACAATCTTATAAGTAATTCATACGATATCGACCTTGCTTCAAATTATATTATGATTGGAAGCAATCGTTATTTTGGTATGAACCCGAAAGTTGAACCGTATGCAGGTATTAACCTGGGAATGGTGGTTTTCAGTGCTGAAAATACGGACACCGGAAAAACAGGTAGCGCCACCAAATTTGCCTGGGGTTTGAAAGCAGGGTTGAATATCTGGGCCTCTGAAAAAGTGGGTATTAAACTCCAGGGAGGTTTATTATCGGCGGTGCAGGGTGCAGGTGGCGGCCTTTATTTTGGAACAGGTGGTGTCGGAGCCGGAGTAAGCACCTATTCATCATTTTACCAGTTTCATTTAGGTGGAGGACTTACCTTTAATTTTGCCAAATAGCAAAATCTGTTTACTGAATAGAAAAAGCCTTCTGCTACTTAAAGCAGAAGGCTTTTTTATTAGTTGCTTTTAATTATCAGATAAACGGAACTTTAACAACCTCAGCCGGTATATTTTTATTCCTGATTTTTACATAAATGGTGGTACCGAAAGCCGCATACTCTTTAGCAACATAACCCATCCCAATTCCTTTGTTTAAAACAGGCGACATGGTTCCTGATGTAACGATGCCAATATTGTTGCCTTCTGAATCAGTTAATTCATATCCATGGCGCGGGATGGCTTTTTCGAGCATCAAAAAACCACGTAACTGCCGTGTTACACCTTCGGTTTTTTGCATGGTCAGGTAATCGCGGTCGATAAACTGGCGGCCATTATTGAATTTAGTAATCCAGCCAAGGCCAGCCTCAATTGGAGAAGTTGTGTCATCAATATCATTTCCATACAGGCAGAATCCCATTTCGAGCCTCAAAGTATCGCGTGCAGCAAGTCCGATTGGTTTGATTCCAAATTCGGCACCTGCTTCAAAAACAGCATTCCAGATTTTTTCGGCATCTTCATTATAAAAATAAAGCTCAAAACCACCTGCACCTGTGTATCCTGTGGCCGAAATAATTACATTGTCAACTCCCGCAAACTGCCCGGTAACAAATGTGTAATATTTTATTTCTGAAAGATTTACTGATGTAAGTCTTTGCAGGATTTCGGTTGCTTTTGGTCCCTGAATGGCCAACTGGCTGATTTTGTCGGATGCATTTTCAAGTTCTGCGCCTACATTATTCTGGCTGTTAATCCAGTTCCAGTCTTTTTCAATATTCGATGCATTTACCACCAGCATGTATTTATCAGGCTCATAATAGTAAATCAACAGGTCGTCAACAATACCGCCTTTACCATTCGGGAAACACGAATATTGAGCCTGACCGGGTTTTAGCGAAGCCGGATCATTCGACGAGACTTTTTTTAACAGGTCAAGTGCTTTCGGTCCTTTCACCCAAAACTCGCCCATGTGCGAAACATCAAAAACACCAACCGATTCGCGCACAGTCATGTGTTCTTCCCTGATGCCCGAATACTCAATTGGCATTTCGAACCCGGCAAATTCAACCATTTTTGCACCTGAATCCTTGTGGATTTTATTGAATGCTGTTACTTTCATTATATCTGTTTTTTGGTTTACAAAACTATGTATTCAAATGTAGCAATCTCATGAAATTTATCAGAAATTACAGGGTGCATAAATACACGAAATTTTGTTAATTTGCACCATCAAAATACCGATCATGGACCAACAATTTCCCTTCGATTTAAGTGAACTCGACCGCTTTTCCTTTGGAGACGATAGCTTCAAAAAAGAACTGATTTCAATTTTTGTGAATCAAATACCTGTTTTTATCAGTAATATGAATCTGTATCTGGAAAAACAGGAGCTTGAAAACCTGGCTCGTGAGGCGCATACAGCAAAATCGTCGGTGCTCATTTTTGGTATGCAAAACACCGGCAATATGTTGAAAGATATTCAAAAGCTTGCTGAAGCTGGCAGCACCGATGTGATTCCTGAATTGATTAAAAAAGTATCGGCAGATATGAATTCTGCTTTTGACTTTTTCAGCAATCTTGAAATTTAGCCCTGAATTTATTAACCCTTGTTTATCTTTGAATAATTTAACTAAGTTTTTGAAAATGTTGATTATATAAAAGGGCCGTTTTCGCTATTCACGATAACTCAAAATTATCGTGAATAGTTTATGGCCTTTTTCATTTCCGGATATAATCTTATTTCGTAAAAATTCAGAACCTATTTCTGAATACGAGTTCGTTATCAACTTCATCAATAATAACCAATTGATTTTTGTCCACCTCACCGCTTAGAATCCGTTTCGAAAGTTCGTTGAGTACATATTTCTGAAGAATCCGTTTTACCGGTCGTGCCCCGAAATGAGGTTCGTATCCAACTGTTGTAAGCCAGTCAATTGCTTTTTCGGTAATCTCAATTTTCAGATCGGTTGACGAAAGGCGTTTTACAACCTGTTCAAACTGCAAACGTACAATCTGCCTGATGTTTTCGCTGGTGAGCGGTGTGAAAATGATTGTTTCATCGATCCTGTTCAGAAACTCAGGCCGCAATGTTTTGCGCAGCATTTCAAGTAACTGGTTCCGCGTTTCTTCCAGTATAAATACCTGGTTCCCTGAAGTGATCCGCTCAAAACTTTCCTGAATAAGATGCGATCCCAGGTTCGAGGTCATAATAATTATGGTATTCTTAAAGTTTACGGTGCGGCCTTTATTGTCGGTCAATCGTCCATCGTCAAGAACCTGCAACAATACATTAAAAACATCAGGGTGTGCTTTTTCAATTTCGTCGAAAAGTACTACTGAATATGGTTTGTGACGTACTGCTTCAGTTAACTGTCCGCCTTCGTCGTATCCAACATATCCTGGAGGACTGCCGATTAACCTTGTCACCGAAAATTTTTCCTGGTATTCCGACATGTCAATTCGGGTGATCATATTTTCATCGTTGAAAAGATATTCAGCCAGCGCTTTTGCAAGTTCGGTTTTTCCAACTCCGGTAGAACCCAGAAAAATAAATGAACCGATGGGGCGCTTTTCATCCTGTAATCCTGCACGGCTCCGGCGCACCGCATCGCTCACTGCGGTGATGGCTTCTTCCTGGCCAACTACACGTTTGTGCAATTCTTCTTCCATGTGAAGCAGTTTTTCACGTTCGCTTTGCAACATTTTTGCCACCGGAATTCCGGTCCAGCGTGCCACAACATCAGCAATGTCTTCCGCATCAACCTCTTCTTTTATCAGGCTTTCTCCTTTTTTCAGAGTTTCAAGCTCTTTCTTCAGGCGTTCAATTTCGCTTTCAGCTTCTTTGATCCGGCCATAACGAAGTTCGGCAACCCGTTCGTAATTTCCCTGGCGTTCTGCTTCTTCCGATTCGAGTCTGAAATCCTCAATTTCCTGTTTTTTCTTCTGAATAGCGTCGATTACCGATTTTTCTGATTGCCAGCGGGCTCTCAAATGTGACTGTTCTTCTTTCAGATTTGAAATTTCTTCATGAAGGACAGCCAGTTTTTTTTCATCTTTTTCGCGTTTAATGGCTTCTCTTTCAATTTCGAGTTGTTTAACGCGACGTTCAATTTCATCGAGTTCTTCGGGAACCGAATCCATCTCAAGCCGCAGTTTTGCAGCCGCTTCATCCATCAGGTCGATGGCTTTATCAGGCAAAAAACGATCTGAAATATAGCGTTGTGACAGTTCGACTGAAGCAATAATGGCGTCGTCTTTGATCCGTACTTTGTGATGGTTTTCATACCGTTCCTTAATTCCGCGAAGAATTGAAATTGCGCTCATAGTATCAGGCTCATCAACATGCACTACCTGGAAACGTCTTTCAAGCGCCTTGTCTTTTTCAAAATATTTCTGATATTCTGCCAAAGTGGTTGCGCCAATTGCACGGAGTTCGCCTCTGGCCAGTGCTGGTTTCAGAATATTAGCGGCGTCCATCGCTCCTTCACTTTTCCCGGCACCCACCAAAGTGTGAATTTCGTCGATAAACAAAATCACTTCTTCGTTCGAATTAATCACTTCGTTTACAACGGCTTTCAGTCGTTCTTCGAATTCGCCTTTGTATTTGGCACCCGCAATCAACGCACCCATATCGAGTGAAAAAACCTGCTTTGTTTTCAGATTTTCAGGAACATCGCCACGAACAATCCTATGAGCAAGACCTTCTGCAATGGCTGTTTTTCCGGTTCCCGGTTCACCTAATAAAATAGGGTTGTTTTTGGTGCGGCGCGAAAGAATCTGCAGAATACGGCGGATTTCCTCGTCACGACCGATAACCGGGTCAAGTTTTCCGGAGCGCGCTCTTTCATTCAGGTTAACTGCGTAACGGTTCAACGAATCAAAACGATCTTCGGCTGTCTGGCTGTCCACTTTTGAGCCTTTCCGGAGTTCTGAAACAGCCTTTCTCAGTTCATCTTTATTTATGCCATTATCATTCATCAACCGGCTTACCGAATCGCCAGCATCTAACATTGAAATAAGAATATGTTCTACGGAAACAAACTGGTCGCCCATTTCCTGTGCCAGTGAAACTGATTTTTGCAAAACCTTATTTGCAGCACTTGACAAATACTGATCGCCGCCTGTTACTCTCGGATATGATTCGATAATTTTATCAAGTGTCTGACGAAATATATTCAAATTAACATCCAGCTTTTTTAAAAGAAAAACAACCACATTTTCAGCTTCCTGAAACAGTCCCTTGAGAATATGACCGGTTTCGATTGCCTGCTGATTATTGGCCTGCGCAACCTGTGAAGCAAACTGAATAGCTTCCTGTGCTTTGATAGTAAAATTGTTGAAATTCATCGTTTTTTTCTCCTTTCTGATTAGCAACGAATTCAAAAATCAGCCCATAATTATTTGATAGACAATATGTCAGGTAGGTTTTTAGAATTCTGGAAAATATGACGTAAAATGATTTTGTAAGCAGAAAATATGACATAAAAAAACAAGAGCGGGGTGCGCTCTTGTTTTCAAAACCTAACTAATCTCTATGAAAAAACTCTATTCTTTAAAAACTTACAATACAAAAGTAGGCCATTATTCAGTTAACACATCTGAATCAAAGTTAAAGAAAGTTAATAGTTCATTTTCAGTAATATATGAGCTACAAGAGAGTCGTCAGTTTTTTTAATTTCACTATATTTGAATGCTAACTGAAACCTGGCTTTTGATTCTTATCAAGCAATGTATTTTCAGTTCGCTGCAAAAATCACTTATAAACAACAGGTTCGCTATTGTTAAAAATATTTCAATAATGAAATATGTTATAAAACATGACTTTCTATAATTTTTAAAAAAATAGAATTAATTTAGCGCCCCTGAAAAATTGACTTATTTATATTCATTCATATAACTTAAAATTAGAATTCTATGACGAAACATGTTTATACTTTCGGAGCCGGAAAGGCAGAAGGTAAAGCCGACATGAAAAACCTCCTGGGAGGCAAGGGAGCAAATCTTGCGGAAATGAATCTTATAGGTGTACCGGTTCCTCCCGGATTCACCATCACCACTGAGGTTTGTACTATGTACAACCAGGTTGGAAAAGAAAAAACTTTTGAAACTATTAAAGCCGAAGTTCAGGCTGCTATGGCATTAGTTGAAGAGTTAACCGGTACAAAATTCGGTGATTCTGTAAACCCATGTTTAATGTCAGTACGTTCCGGTGCACGCGCTTCGATGCCGGGTATGATGGATACTATCCTCAACCTTGGTATGAACGATGATGCAGTTGAAGGTATTGCAAAAAAATCGGGGAACCCGCGTTTTGCTTGGGATTCATACCGCAGGTTTGTGCAAATGTTTGGTGATGTGGTTCTTGAATTGAAACCTGCCAGCAAAGAAGAAATTGATCCTTTCGAAGAAATTATTGAAGAACTGAAAGAAGAAAAAGGTATTCACCTCGATACTGATTTTACTACCGATGATTTAAAAGAGTTGGTACGCCGATTCAAAAAAGCTGTAAAAGATCGCACCGGTAAAGATTTCCCGACCAATGCATGGGAACAGTTATGGGGTTCGGTTGAAGCGGTTTTCAAAAGCTGGAACAACCCACGCGCTGTACTTTATCGTCGTTTGGAACAGATTCCTGACGAATGGGGAACAGCTGTAAATGTTCAGGCAATGGTGTTTGGTAACATGGGTAATAATTCAGGCACTGGTGTTTGTTTTAGCCGCGATGCCGGAACCGGTGAAGATGTTTTCAATGGTGAGTATTTAATTAACGCACAGGGTGAAGACGTTGTGGCCGGTATTCGTACTCCACAGGAAATTACTATTGAAGGTTCAAGAAAATGGGCCGCACTTCAGGGTGTTAGCGAAGCAGACAGAGCTGCAAAATATCCATCACTCGAAGAATATATGCCTGAAATTTATCGTCAGCTTAATGAAACCCAGCAAAAATTGGAAGATCATTACAGCGATATGCAGGATATGGAGTTTACTATTCAGGAAGGTAAATTATGGTTGTTGCAAACACGTAACGGAAAGCGCACAGGTGCAGCCATGGTGAAAATTGCCTGCGATATGCTCCGCGAAGGCCGTATCGACGAAAAGAAAGCACTCAACAGAATTGACGCCGGAAAACTCGACGAACTTCTTCACCCGATTTTTGACAAAGCTGCCATTAAAGCTGCAAAAGTATTGGCAAAAGGGTTACCAGCATCACCTGGAGCTGCAACCGGTCAGGTTGTTTTCTTTGCTGATGAAGCTGCAAAATACCCGGCATCAATTTTAGTGCGTGTTGAAACATCGCCTGAAGATTTGGAAGGGATGCACATTGCCCGTGGTATTTTGACTGCCCGTGGTGGTATGACTTCTCATGCTGCTGTTGTCGCCCGCGGTATGGGTAAATGTTGCGTATCGGGTGCAGGTGCTGTAAAAGTAAACTACAAAACCCGCGTAATGACCATCGATGGTAAAGAATTCCGCGAAGGTGACTGGATTTCGCTCAACGGCTCAACCGGTGAAGTTTATGAAGGAAAGGTGGCTACAAAAGATCCAGACCTCAGTGGTGATTTCGGATTAATTATGGACCTTGCCAAAAAATATACACGCATGGCAGTTCGCACCAATGCCGACACACCCAACGATGCAAAAATTGCCCGCGATTTTGGTGCACAGGGAATCGGTCTTTGCCGCACTGAACACATGTTCTTTGAAGGCGAACGTATTAAAGCAATGCGCGAAATGATACTTTCGACAACCGAAGCTGACCGTCGTAAAGCACTGGAAAAATTATTGCCATATCAGCGTGAAGATTTCGAAGGAATTCTGGAAGCTATGGCAGGTTACGGTGTTACCATCCGTTTGCTTGACCCACCGCTCCATGAGTTTGTTCCGCACGAAGAAGCCAACCAGAAAGAAATGGCTGCCGAAATGGGAATTACTCCTGAGAAAGTAAAAGCACTTGTTGATGACCTGCATGAATTCAACCCGATGTTGGGACACCGCGGTTGCCGTCTTGGAAATACATATCCTGAAATTACCGAAATGCAGGCACGCGCCATTATTGAAGCTGCAGTTAATCTGAAACTGAAAGGTGTTGATGCACGTCCTGAAATCATGATTCCACTGGTGGGTACAGTTAAAGAGCTGAAAATGCAGACTGAAATAGTTCATGCAACAGCCAAAAAAGTATTTGCTGAAAAGAATGCAACTTGTGAATACCTCGTGGGAACGATGATTGAAGTTCCGCGTGCTGCAGTTACTGCTGACTTAATTGCTGAAGATGCTGAATTCTTCTCGTTTGGTACAAACGACCTTACCCAGATGACTTTTGGATATTCCCGCGATGACGCTGGTAAGTTCCTGCCGGTTTATATCGAAAAAGGAATCCTGAAAAATGATCCTTTCCAGATCCTTGATCAGGAAGGTGTCGGCCAGTTGGTTCGAATGGGTGTTGAAAAAGGACGCAGTGTAAAACCAAAACTGAAAGTGGGAATTTGCGGTGAACATGGTGGTGAGCCTTCATCGGTTAAATTCTGCGACAGTGTTGGTATGGACTACGTAAGTTGTTCTCCTTACCGCGTGCCAATTGCACGTGTTGCTGCCGCACAGGCAAATATGAAGTAATCAACTGAATTGCAAAATATTAAAAGCCGCCTCCGGGAATCAACCCGCGAAGGCGGCTTTTATTTTGCGTAAATTACGCATACAAAATCGCGTAATTTACGCTTTTTTATTAATTACTGAATTGCGATTTTTGAATCGAAAATTGATAAACAACCATGAGCAATTCGGAACATAATAAACACAATACCCCCTCTCACAAAATATTTGCTCGGGCACACATTGAACCTTGTAAGTGGCAGTTCAATTTCCCTTCCTGCTTTTCAACTATCGATCCCTCCCTATGGAAATTGTGAATTGTACAAGGTTTTGATGAATCGCTATGAAGGGGACTCCGGCCGGGGTCCCTTTCTTTATTTTATAGTAACCCAGTTAAATTTTATTGCATTAACAACCAGGCCAGCCATCGATTTGGCTCCCGATTTTTCAAGTACTTTTTGTCTATAGCCTTCGGCTGTGCGCAATGAAACATTAAATGCGTCTGCAATTTCAGCGTTGGTATAATCTTTACAAATTAAAGTCAGAATTTCAAGTTCACGTTCTGTATAACCTGGGTTAAAAATAACTGTGTCCTTTTCTTTTTTTGCCATTTTTTTATAAATCACAACAGCGATATTATCGGGAAAGTAAAATCCTTTTTCAATTACTTTTAACAGAGCAGTTTCCACTTCTTCCGGTTCTGCATTTTTCAGCAGGTAACCATTCACTCCCTCGCCAATCATGTGAAGAATGAATTGCTCATCATCTTCCATGGTGATTATAATTACATTAATCGAAGGATACAATTTCTTAATTTGAGCTTGGGCAGTAACACCATCCATTACAGGCATTTTCAAATCTAACAGAATTACATCCGGCAGTTTTGTTTTTGAAGCCAGAAGTTTCAGTAATTCTTCTCCGTTTGAAGCCTCATCAATGTTTTCAACAAATTCGAAATCAGAAATCAAAGCCTTCATCCCTTTGCGAAAAAGGTTATGATCATCAGTAATAATAATGTCAATCTTATTCATTTGCTTTATTCGTTATTATACACCAAAAGGGCTTTGGTCCCCTTGCCTGGGGCTGTTTTCATCCTGAACATAGCACCTGCAATCTGAGCCCGGCTTTCGAGATTTTTTAAACCTAAACCTGTTGCCTTATTGTTTAAATCAAATCCCTTTCCTTTATCTGATACCAGAATAATTACAAAATTTCTGCTGAAACGAAAATAGACATCAATTGTATTGCTTCCTGAATGTTTGATTGAGTTATTAAGTAATTCCTGAATAATTCTGAACAGGGCAAGCTCTTTAGCCTGATCGAATCTGGCTGGTTCACCATTTTTACGGCAATCAATCTTAATCTGATCTGATTTATTAATCCAGTTTGTCAATTCCTCCACGGCAAACCAGAGTCCGAGCTTTTCGAGTGAAGGCGGCAAAAGTGCCCTTGAAATTCTTCGAACTTGTGTAATTACTTCATCAAGATATTGTTTGGTTTCGGCAGCCAGAACTTTGGCATCGGGTTCGCCTGACTTTTTTTCAATCCGGCCAACATTCAGTTTCACAACAGAAAGCATAGCACCAACTTCGTCATGAAGATCGCGTGCAATACGCTTTCTCTCGTTTTCCTGTGCCTGAATGGTATTCGAAATTATAGCCTCTTGTTGCCGTGCCCGGGTTTCGTTTAATTCAAGTTGCTTTCTAAGCATCTTTTTCTGATAAGTAATAAAAAAGAAAAACACAGAAAGGGCAAGTAACGCCATTCCCAATGTACCAATAAAATAAACAAAAACGATATTGTTGCTCTCTTCAAGCATATCAGGCAAAGATTTGTGAAATAACAAAATTATTATTTATACGATGAGATTTACATGCTCTCCATAAACTTTACAATCGTGGATTGATTTTGTGGATCATATCACGTTTTTCTCTCGCAGCCAGAATAAAGCCTATAATAATGATTATATAAAAGAACTGGTTTACAATCGAATAGGTGTTTGCGGCAAAATAGACCAGGTCAATTGATGCTTTAAAACGAAGGTTGAATAAGGAGTGGTTAAAAAAACCGATTGAGTAATAAAATAAAATTCCTGAATTTATCCAGATATAGGGGTTGGACGAGAGCTTGTCAATTTTTGCTTCTGCCATTACCTTGGTGAAAAATACAACTGAAAAAAGAAATAGAATTAAAGCGCCCAATGAGCCTGTAATACTCGGGTATTGAAATAAACCCTGAATAAATATAACATTCGTAATACAATATATGATATAAACCGAGAGGATTGTAATTATCCAGATTGGTTTTATATATCCTTTCAAAACCTGGATATAATAAATTCCTAAAATTAAAATGGCGACAGGGAAGTAGAAATGCCCGATAGGCATAGTGTTTTTAGCAATATAATGAATATATACTTTCATGAAAGCCTCGGTAAAAGCTCCAAATACAACAAAGTAATATACTGTTTTTATTTCACGGGGGAATTTTTTATATAGAAATAAACCAAGTACAAATGCAACAACATTCATAAACCCGGTATATTTTATATACCAAAGCATATTAAAGGATTACGAATTATAAATGCTTCCCTCATCGCAAGCTGGCGGGCATGGTACTCCAAAATCAAAAACTTCACCTTCGTCGCTTACTCCACGGGATTCTTTCACGTCGGGCATAATCAGAATATTCATTGTTTTAGAAACCCCGAATTCAATCTGTGCCGCAGTTTTGCCCTGTACATTAAAAATTTCGTGTAATTCGTATTTCGTAAAAAGGTAGGCATTCGGGAAAATGTATTTCCTGAATGGGGCTGATTCATGTTCAGCATCTAATTCTCCCAACCTCCATTTTCTGTAACTGCGGATACTTTCAATAACGTCTTTTGTTTTATCAGAATAATTGTCGTTTACAGTACCCAGTTTATATACCGGCATTTCGTAATCGACATAAACATCGCCACTTCCAAGTAAAAAAGCTGAAACAGCATAAGCACAAAGAACATATCTGCCATCCTTCATTTCGGATTCGAGCCCCAGATAAATGCGCAAACGGTTTTCGTTTTCACCAGCCAGTTTTTTATAGGTGTCTTTTTGAAGAATAAGCTGAGGCATAATGAGATTAAAAATGCCTTTTTGTTCTTCTGCAAAATTTCTTCTCCAGTATTCTGCCTGTTTTTGTGGTATCTGATCGCGTTTTAATGATGATGCCATTTTTCTCTTTTTTATTGGTGATAACGAAAGGATAAAAATAGTTGAATTCTTTTAATAAGCGGAGTGGTCAACCAAAATTTCATGTTATTTATTCTACGAAAAAATAAAGGGCTGAATTTGATTCAGCCCTTTATCGTAATTCGAACAATTCTAGTTAATTGAAAATTCAAAACTGAATCCTCCATTTATATAATGATCATCGTAAGCAAAATATCTTTCGGGATAATGAACCAATTGATACCCTGCCGGTGTATATTCCAGAAACAGATTTCCAACCCTGTAATACATATAACCGTTGATGTAAACTGTATCATAATTGTTGGGTATTACTGCAAAGGTTACTCCAAACGGAACGTCAACAAGAATGTACCCGATTCCCGGACGATAGCTGAAAAAATGCCCGTCGTAACAGTAATATTTATAATGGTTGTGAATGAAAACCATAGGTGGCGCTGAAAATTTACGGATTACATGTCCATAATGTGGGTGATGATAGTAATATCTGTAATTACGGTATGAATAAGGATCGTAATAACTATAGTAATTTCTCCAGCTATTAACATTCCATCTGTAATACTCCCAATTATGATCCCAATGATTGTAATGACCCTTTTTTACTTTATTACCATGATTATGGTGATTGTTGCGTATTTCAGAAGACCAGTATTTATCACTTCCCCTGAAATTGTTATTTGGCCTGTATCGTTCTTCATCTCTGTCTAAACGATATTTTTCGCGGTTGGTAACTCCTGAAGTCCTTCCTGCGCGGTCGTTGTTCACATATTCATTATTGTATTTGTATTGATCTCTAGTGTCTGAATTATTATTACGTGCCCTTTCAGTTGAACGCGATTCATTTTTAGCTCTTTCTGTGTTTCCTGGAATATAATCACGATTTCTTTGAATCATTTGTTTTGAAGCAGAACGATAGTCTGTACTGCGATTAACATCAGAACGGTTCCTGCTTTCATTTTTGTTCTCTTTTTTATTGGATTGAGCCCTTGAATATTCCTGATGATTGCCAGAGCTTTTTAATTTTTCATTCTGGTTATTAAGGTTTCGGTTTACTTCTCTGTTCGTTTTAATCTTCCTTACTTCAGCTTCTTTTTCGTAAGCTTTGTTACGCGAATTATTTTTTTCACTCACAGTGCTTCTGCGGTCTTCCCTGATTTTTTGAGTATCATCAGCCGAACTTTCATTTCTTCGTTGTGCTTCGGTGGTATTGGTTGCTGTTAAAACTGCCGCCAGAGTAATTATTGTAGCCAACAGTCTGAATTTAATTGTTTTCATGGCCTTTAAATATTAAAATTAAACATCCTTTTCAAATTCTCTTTTGGCGCCTTTTATAAGATATCTGCCAAAGAAAATACAAACCATGTGCCAAATATTATCTATTAACTGAATTTCGCTGAAAGAGTCAGGATTAGCAGTTGCTTTTTTATTTTGCTTATTCTGATTATTTTTGCCGTCAAATTCAGAGATATGGCCAGGATTTTAGCTGTTGATTATGGAAAAAAGAGGGTGGGGCTTGCAGTGACAGATCCGGGAAGAATTATTGCAACACGACTGGAAACAGTTCCGACAGATAAAATCTGGATGTTTCTGGAAGATTATTTTTACAAAGAAAATGTTGATACAGTTGTGGTAGGTTACCCGCGGCAACTGAATAATGAGGCTTCTGAAGCAGTAAGATATATTAATCCATTTCTGAAAAAGTTTCAGCAGAAATACCCGGAGTTGAAACTCGAACTGGCCGACGAAAGATTTACTTCGAAACTTGCGTTTCAGACAATGATTGACGGAGGATTAAAAAAACAGAAACGGCAGGATAAGGCGCTTGTTGATGGCATTAGTGCCACAATAATTCTTCAGAATTATCTTGAAATGTTGAGAAATAAACAAGAGTAAAAGTGATTAGTGAACCGACTGCACTTGTTTTTGGTTCATTTAAAAAAAAAGTAATGAAATACCCGATTACAGTTTACGGTGACCCTGTTTTAAGGAAAAGAGCAGAAAACATCAGCAAAGACACAGAGGGACTTGCTGAAATAATAGACAATATGTGGGAAACCATGTATTATGCTGATGGCGTTGGTTTGGCAGCTCCGCAAGCGGGGATGTCAATCCGTATGTTTGTGATCGATGCTTCTTCGGGTGCCGATGATGAGCCGGAATTGAAAGATTTTAAAAAGGTTTTTATCAATCCCGAAATTATTGAGTTGTCGGGTGAAAACTGGGCTTTTAACGAAGGGTGCCTGAGTTTGCCCGAAATCAGGGAAGATGTTCTGCGACCTGATGAAGTAAGAATAAAATATTTTGATGAGAATTTTGTGGAGCACGATGAAGTTTACAAAGGTTATGCAGGCCGCATTATTCAGCACGAATACGATCACCTGGAAGGAAAGCTTTTTACCGATTATCTTTCTCCGTTGCGCAAAAGACTATTAAAGAGCAAACTCAATGACATAGCCCGGGGAAAAGTCCAACCACATTATAAAATAAAACCACCTGTAAAATAATGTAACCCGTTTCAATGGTTTTTCGTTTTACAGGTATTGTCCTGCAAACGTTAGCCATTGGAAAAAGCGTTTCAAAATATTCCCTTTCTGCGTATTACAATTGCACTGATTCTGGGTGTGATTGCAGGCCAGTATTTCGTAATTAATGAAATACTGAATATATTGTTTCTGGTAGTTATATTCATGCTGCTTATTCTTATTAACCTGAAATACAGTTACTCCTCATCCATTTACTTCGGATTGTTGCTTAATATTTTCTTTTTACTACTCGGAATTCAGGCCAACACAATTTACTACCGCAAACCTGTTTTGTACGAAAAAGGTGTTTTCTCAGCTATCGTACTCGAAAGCCCGGTTGAAAAGCCAAAATCATATAAATCGGTTGTAAGAATCAATGAAGTTATTTTGGGTGATTCAGTAAAAACAACCAACGAAAAAGTAATTGTTTATTTCGGAAAAACACCCGAGGCAGAAAATCTCGAAGCTGGTGACAGGATTCTGTTCAGCCAGGTTCCGCAACAGATTTCTCCAAAATTGAATCCGTATGATTTTGATTTCAGAAAATATTATGAAAGAAAGAAAATTTACCGGCAGGTTTATTTGCGGGCTGACAAATGGCAAAATACCGGATTAAAAGAGTTTTCATTGGTTTGCAAAGCTGAGAAATTCAGAAATAAACTGATTGATATCTACCGGGAACAACCCCTCGATTCGGTTGAATTTGAAGTTCTGTCGGCACTGACACTGGGTTACAGTCGCGAGTTGGATCCCGATACCCGCAGGGTTTTTTCATCATCGGGCGCCATGCATGTTTTGTCGGTTTCAGGTTTACATGTAGGTATAATTTTTACAGTACTCAGTTTTTTACTTGCATTTCTGAAGAAAAAACAATGGGGAAAATGGATTTTTGTTGGCCTCGTCGTGATTATTCTCTGGTTTTATGCCTTTATCACAGGTTTATCGCCTTCTGTTTTAAGAGCATCGGCCATGTTCAGCGTTTACATAGTTGGTGATAATATGAACCGAAGGTCCAACATTTATAATTCGCTTGCCCTCACTGCCTTTTTTCTGCTGCTGATTAACCCGGGAAACCTGTTCGACATAGGATTTCAGCTTTCGTATGCTGCACTTTTTGGCATCGTTTTTCTGCAATCAAAATTCGAAAAGGTGATTGTAATAAGAAATAAAGTGCTGAAATATTTCGCTGCACTCGTAACTGTTTCCATCGCTGCACAAATCACAACTTTCCCCATCACATCCTACTATTTCGGGCAATTCCCATCCTACTTCTGGATAACAAACCTTTTTATCATACCATTAACCGGATTTTTAACGCCGGTCGGAATTCTACTGCTTTTTGTCTCCAAAATGCCGGTTGTTGCAAGTGTAATTGCATTTATTCTCAACAATACATTGAAATTGAGTTTATACCTGCTTACTGCCGTTGAGAATCTGCCTTTATCGGTTTTACCGGTTACAATAACTCAACTGCAATTATTTCTGTTGATTATCACCTTCCTATTTTTCTTTCGGCTGCTTGTAAAATTCAGCCCATTGACAATTAAAGTGATGATTTTATTGATCGTTTTGCTGAATATGAGTTTTATTGTAAGTGAAATCACCCGGCAAAAAGCCTCACAGATAATTGTTTATGATCATACAGGAAAAGCCACATTGCATCTGATAAGCGGAAAAACAAATTACCTGATTACCGGGGCAGATTTTCAAAACGACGCAGGTATTCGTAATTCTGTGAATTCAACGCTAAGAAAGCTCGGGATAAGGCAGCCGGTCGTTCTGAGTCCGGATGATAATTTTGCGGATGAAAACATGCTGATAAAAGACCGCAAAATTGTTTTCAGTGACCATATTATTGTTTTTGGTACCGATTCAGATCCACCTGTTGAAAATGCGGCTCACCTGATATATATAAATCCTCCGGAAAATTTTCAGGACAACAAGGTTACCGGTTTGTTAACTGTAGTGTTTACCAACCGGAAATATATCAGCGGGAATAATATACAATCGGAAATATACTTCACTTCAATAAACGGGGCTTATCGGAAAATTTGGTAACTTTTCGCGTTTTTTGCTCATTATTAAAATTTTGAATGAAAAGCACGCAGGTATTGTTTAATTATAAACTTTGTGATTTATTTGCGCGTTTTTTACGACAGCTATTTAAAAATTATGAAGATAGTAATTGCAGGTGCCGGTGAGGTTGGTACACATTTGGCAAAAATGTTGGCCGACGAATCACACGACATCACGCTTCTTGACGATTCTCCCGAAAAACTTTCAAAGATCAGTACCGAGGTCGATATTATGACCGTGACTGGCTCTGCCCATTCATTTCAGGATCTTAAAAATACCGGGCTGGCTAAAGCCGATTTGTTTATAGCTGTTACGCCTTACGAAGAACGTAATGTGCTGGCATGTACCATGGCATCGTACCTTGGGGTTGCCAGAACCATTGCAAGGATAAACAATTCTGAGTACCTGATGGAGAATTACAGGACCAAGCTTCGTCACATGGGAGTTCACGAGCTGATATATCCTGAGAGTCTTGCAGCTAAAGAAATTACTTCATCTGTAAAACAAACTGTTACGCGACAAATCATCGAATTCTCGAATGGCAAACTGATCCTTTTGGGAATTAAAGTACGCGAAAATGCATGGGTGGTTAACCATTCTATTCAGGAAATTGCCTTAAAATATGATTCAGTAAAAGTTGTGGCCATCAATCGTGAGAATACAACAAGAATTCCATCTAAAACAGATATTGTAAGAGACGGAGACATTGTGTTTTTTGTGGTAGCCAGAGTTGATCAGCAACTTGTTTTTGATATTACCGGGAAAAAACCTTTCGAAGTAAAAAACATCATGTTTCTGGGCGGCAGCCGGATTGCTCAGAAAACAATCGAAAAGTTAGGAGACCAGTATCGGATTAAAGTAATAGAAAACGACCGGGAGAAATGCGAGAAAATTGCGGATAAATTTGGCAAAGTTTTGGTTATCAATGGCGACGGCCGCGATATAAAACTCCTGAAAGAAGAAGGCATCGAGAAAATGGATGCATTTGTGGCCACAACCGGTAACTCTGAAACCAATATTCTGAGTTGTCATCTTGCCAAATCTTTTGGAGTGAAAAGAACTGTGGCCGAAGTGGAAAACCTTGCCTTTATGAGTCTGGCTGAAAAAATGGACATTGGCAGTCTTGTCAATAAAAAACTGAACGCCGCCAGTTATATTTATAAATACACTTTAAATGCTGAAATTTCAAAAGTTAAATGTCTGACAGCTTCCGATGCCGAAGTTTTTGAGTTTGTTGCAAAAACTAACGCAAAAATAACCGGTAAACCTTTGAAAGAAGTTGGTTTCCCGGAAGAAGCGATGGTGGGCGGTATCATCAGGGGCGAACAGGGTTATATTGCTGCTGATGATACAATTATTGAAGAGGGTGACAAAGTAGTGGTTTTCACACTGCCTTCGGGCATCAAAAAGCTTGAAAAATATTTCAAGTAATCGTTTAAATTATCATGAATATTAAGATCATCATCAGGGTTTCAGGGCTTCTTATGTTTGTTGAAGGAGTTGCCATGTTACTCGCTCTGTTGGTGTCGTTTATATATAATGAACCCGACAAGGTTGGAATTGCCATTTCTTCAGCCATCAATATTGCAATCGGGGCATTGGTTATTTTTCTGACCCGCAATGTCAGCAAAGATATCGGGAAACGCGAAGGTTTTATAATTGTGTCGCTGGTTTGGATTTTGTTTGCCTTTTTAGGCAGTTTGCCTTACATTTTTACCGGAGTTATTCCAAATCTCACCGACGCTTTTTTCGAAACCATGTCGGGTTTTACAACCACAGGCGCTTCGGTATTAAATAACATCGAATCGCTCCCTCACGGAATACTTTTCTGGCGTGCATTAACACACTGGCTGGGAGGTATGGGAATTATCGTGCTTTCGCTGGCTATCTTACCAGTTTTCGGAATTGGTGGTATGCAGTTGTATATTGCCGAAGTTCCCGGTCCCACACCCGACAAAATAAGTCCGCGCATCCGGCAGACAGCCGCTGCCATGTGGCTGGTTTATGTGTTGCTGACTTTAATTCAGACCCTGCTTTTGTGGATTGGCAAAATGCCGCTTTTCGATGCCATCTGCCATTCGTTTGCCACCATGGCAACCGGGGGGTTTTCCACCAAACAGGCAAGTGTTGCATTCTGGCCATCACCTTATATTCAATATGTTATTATTCTATTTATGTTTCTGGCCGGGACAAATTTTACACTCACTTATTTTGTTTTGCGCGGAAAATTCAAACCATTGCTGAAGGATGAAGAGTTTAAATATTACGGATTTTTCGTCTTGTTTTTCACTTCTCTTATCTTTATAGGGCTTTTAAAATGGGTGCCTGGCGGAGTTGAGGAATCATTCAGAAACGCATTGTTCTGGGTGGTTTCAATCATGACTACCACAGGATTTGCCACTGTTGATTATCTTTTGTGGCCCCCTGTTCTTGTCATTATTCTGTTTGCCGTTTTCTTTATCGGAGGTTCGGCTGGTTCAACAGGAGGCGGCCTGAAAGTGATGAGAATAGTAATGCTTTTCAAAAATGGCTATTATGAATTGAAAAGAATGGTTCACCCCAACGCCGTTATCCCGCTGAAATTTAACAAGCACGTTGTCGATTCACGCATCATGAACAATGTGCTGGCATTTGCGGTGCTGTATATGATTATTTTCGGAATCAGCACTGTAATTTTAATGGTAGTGGAACCCGATCTGGAAACTGCAATGGGTGCCGTTGCCTCATCGTTGGGAAACATCGGGCCGGGACTAGGGAAAGTGGGGCCAATGTTTTCCTATTCGGAAGTTCATCCTTTCGGAAAGTGGTTTTTATCATTTCTGATGCTGCTGGGTAGGCTCGAACTTTTTACCATTCTTGTGATTTTCAGCCCGGCATTCTGGAAAGAATAAAGCAAAAGAGTCAACAAAAATCAAAATTCGAGAACACCTTTTCCTTCCCTTGTAATCTCAATATCGTCGCTGGTACAATCCACAATTGTCGAGGGAATTAATTCTCCGTAACCACCGTCGATAACAAGGTCGGTAATTTCGCCATATTTTTCCTCAATCAATTCAGGGTCGGTGGTGTATTCGAGTATCTCATCGTCATCTTTAATCGAAGTCGAAAGAATCGGGTTTCCCAACTGCCGCACAATTTCGCGAATGATATTGTTATCCGGAACCCTGATTCCGACAGTCTTTTTCCCTTTAAAATATTTGGGCAGATTGTTGTTGGCTTCCAAAAGAAAGGTAAACGGGCCCGGCAGGTTTTTCTTCATCAGTTTAAAAATATGATTGGGGATGGGTTTTGTGTAGTCGGCCAAATGGCTGAGGTCGCTGCAGATAAACGAAAAATTGTTCTTCTCAACTTTTACCCCTTTTATGCGCGCCACTTTTTCCACAGCACGGGCGTTGGTAATATCGCAACCCAACCCGTAAACCGTGTCGGTAGGATATATAATAATACCCCCGTCACGCAAAACATCCACAATTCGGAGAATTTCACGCGGATTCGGATTTTCGTTGAAAAGTTTTACCAACATTGTTTTGCTAATTTTGCGGCGTAAAAATAGTTTTACTTTTTTTGAAAACAAACAACATTTCACCATGGAATTGATTGTAACCGGCGATGGATCGCACACAATTTTTATGCCCGGACTGAATGAACAATACCATTCTGTGAACGGCGCCATCACCGAGTCGGAATATGTTTACATCGACAAAGGATTCAGGTTTTGCAAAATTATAAACCCAACAGTTTTCGAAGTGGGCTTCGGAACCGGGCTGAATTGCCTGCTGACACTGGCTGAAGCAACCCGATCGCGGCGACATACAAAATACATTACAATCGAAAAGTACCCACTCGAAAAAGAGTTGATTCAAAAACTGAATTACGAAAGCCTGGTTCCGGGTGCTGCCGGTTTTTGGGAGAAAATCCATCTTGCACCGTGGAATGAAGCAACAAAAATCAGCGACTTTTTTACTTTGAAAAAACTGAATGCCGATCTTCTCGATTATCAATTTGAGAATGGTGATAAAGCCGACGTTGTTTATTTCGATGCATTCGGCCCCGATAAACAAACCGAAATGTGGACACCGGTCGTTTTTTCATCCATTTACAACCTTACTTCGGAGAGCGGTATTTTTGTAACTTACAGTGCCAAAGGCGAAGTACGGCGACAGTTGGCAGCCTGTGGATTTGCCATGGAGCGCCTGCCCGGACCCCCTGGAAAAAATCAGATGTTGCGCGGAATAAAACCCATGTCAAAGATTTAGTTGCCAAAAAATTACACTATATTCGCAGCCTTTAATTAAAAGTATTAATGACGGATAGAAAATTGGATGTTGAACTGGAAGAGTTCAGTTATTCGCTGGGAATGAGCATCGCCGGAAATCTGATCCAGGCTGGTGTCAAAACGGTTTACCCCGAAGTTTTTCTGAATGGATTCACCGATGTTTTTAAAGGGAACACTCCCAAAATAGATCCCGAGGATGCCAACCGCATTCTTGAAAGTTTTATTGCCGGTGTAAACCAGGAAAAAAATGGTAACAACCTCGAAGAAGGCAGAAAATTTCTGGCTGAAAACAGCAAAACAGAAGGTGTGATTGAACTTCCGAGTGGTTTGCAATACCATGTTTTAAAAGAAGGAAATGGCTTGAAACCCAAAATTGCCGACCAGGTAAAGTGTCACTATCACGGAACATTAATCGATGGTTCGGTTTTCGACAGTTCGGTACAACGCGGAAAACCGGCAGTGTTTCCGGTTGGTGGTGTTATCAGGGGCTGGGTGGAAGCACTGCAACTGATGACAGTCGGCTCGAAATGGAAGCTTTTTATTCCATCTGAACTGGCTTACGGAAAACAGGGTGCAGGCGGCGTGATTGGCCCCGACACAACCTTGATTTTTGAAGTGGAATTATTAGAAATCATTTAAATATTCTCAAAAATGAAAAACAGTATCATTTATGGGCTGGTGGTGGTTTTGGCGCTCAGCGCTTCGTGCCAGCAAAGTGGAAAATCAGTGAAACTGCAGTCAAATATCGACTCAGTAAGTTATGCAATCGGAGTACTTGTTGGTTCAAACAACCTGAAACAGCTTGAAACTGCTCCCGGTGGTGGCGAAATCAGCAAAGAAGTAATGGCTTCAGCTTTCCGTGCTGCATCAATGGGTGAGGAAGCTGCTCTTACCGATGAACAGGCAAACGAATTGGTTCGTAAATTCTTTGAATCAGCCAGTGAACGTGAAGCGCAAAAAGCATTAGAAGAAGGAAATGCTTTCCTTGAAACAAATAAAGCACGCGCAGGTGTAACAACAACCGAAAGCGGATTACAGTACGAAGTTATCACAGCCGGAACAGGTGCGTTGCCCGTTGCAACCGACCAGGTACGTGTTCATTATCACGGTACTTTAATCGACGGTAAAGTATTCGACAGTTCAGTTGATCGTGGCGAACCAGTTGTTTTTGGTGTTAACCAGGTGATTCCGGGTTGGACAGAAGCTTTGCAGCTGATGCCGGTTGGTTCAAAATGGAAAATTTACCTGCCATCGAATATTGCTTATGGCGAACGTGGTGCCGGTGGCGACATTGGTCCGAACTCGGTTCTGATTTTCGAAGTTGAATTACTCGAAATCGTAAAACCAGGCGCTGAAAAATAAGAGAAAACAGTAATTCTGTTCAATAAAAACCCTTTGCAGATTTTTTTGCAAAGGGTTTCTTTTTTACTTTTATCGCAGTAAACAAATCGAAAAACAAAACATGGCATTAAGTGTAAAAGGCAGGGTTTTCCAGATTCTGAAACCCGAAACAGGCGTGAGCAAAGTGGGTAAGGAATGGAGCAAACGCGAATTTGTGATCGAAACCGAAGAGCAATTTCCCCGAAAAGTTTGCTTTACCTTGTTCGGCGACAAAACCTCGCTTATCAACAACCTGGCAGTGGGCGAAGTGGTGGATGTTTCGTTTAACATCGAATCACGCGAATACAACGGAAAATGGTTTCACAACATCAATGCCTGGAAGATTGACAAACCAGAGTCGGCAGAAAACCGCAGCCCGATGCCAGAATACTCCATCGACGATATTCCGCCAGAAGCGGAAGAAAACGCTGACGATCTTCCATTTTAAGTTTCAAAATTCAAATCCCAAATTACGAAAGTGTCTGCGTGTAAACATGCAGATTGCGCAGTTTTGGGTTGCTGTTTTCGGACAGAATTAATGTTCTGCTCATTGGAATTTGAGTTTTTTTTATTGGAATTCAGCTTTCATCCCCTTGTAAAAACAGGGTTCCCGGGCTTCGAAAGCCGGGGATTGAAAACATAGCCTTCGCTGTCAAAAGCTTCCAGGTCGGCAGGTTGTGTGATATTATTTTCGAGAATAAAACGGGTCATCAGTCCGCGTGCACGCTTGGCAAAAAACGAAATCATTTTGTATTCCCCGTTTTTCATGTCTTTGAAATCAGGAGTCACAATGGTGGCTTTCAGTTTCTTTTTATCAATGCTTTTAAAGTATTCGTTTGAAGCCAGATTGACCAGCACTTTGCTGCCCGATTCTGCCAACGCCTGGTTGATTTTTTGGGTGATTTCGGGATTCCAGAAATCATATAAGTCGTCCGATTTATAATATTTCAGTTTGGTTCCCATTTCAAGCCGGTAAGGCTGAATCAGGTCAAGCGGACGCAAAACACCGTACAGTCCTGAAAGTATGCGAACCCTTATTTGCGCCAGTTCCAGTTTTTCTTCCGGAAGTGTGTCGGCTTTGAGTCCCTGGTAAACCTCGCCGTTAAAAATAGCGACAGCCGGTTTTGCATTTTCGGGTGTAAAAGGAAGGTGCCACTCCTGGTAACGTTTAAAATTCAATTCACCCAAATCAGCTGAAATATCCATCAAAGCCGAAAGCTGTGCCGGACTCATATTTTTCAACCTGGTTGCAAGTTTTTCTGACTTTGCCAGCAACTCAGGCATGGTAAATTTCAGTGTATTTACTGTTTTTTCAAAGTCAATCGATTTGGCTGGTGATATTACTGCAAGCATTTTGCTATTCTTTATTTAAATTTCAATTCAGACTTTCTGCGTTTGATTATTCAAATTCAGACAACTGAAAACTTCGGTCAGCGATTCTTCATTTTCTGTAAGCACAAACAGCCTGTCGTTTACTTCCAGTTCTGTTGCGCCTGTTGGTGTGATATAACCGTCGCCCCGACTGATAAACGAAATGATGGCGGTTTTTGGAAGCCCCAGTTGAACAATCTGTTTGCCGGCAATGGGGCAATCTTCGGGAATTACAATTTCAGTCAACCGCGATTTAATGCTGTCGAAAAGTTCTATATCGGTTTGGGTGCGTTGTTTCTGGCTTTCGGGAAGTGAAAGTTTCAACCATCCTGCTACCAAAGGTAGTGTTGTTCCCTGTATCAAAACCGAGGTGATTGAAATGAAGAAAACGATATTAAAAATCATGTTGGCTTTTTCGGCACCGGCAATCAGCGGGTAAGTGGCAAAAACAATGGGTACAGCCCCACGAAGTCCCACCCACGAAATAAACCACCGGCTCGGCTGGTCGATTTTAAAGGGAAGCAGGCTGATAAACACACTGATTGGGCGAGCCACAACAATCAAAAACATCGAAATAATCAGGCCGATACCAATGACAGGAACCACCTGAGAAGGGAAAACCAGCAACCCGAGTGTGAGAAACAAAACGATTTGCATCAGCCAGGCAAAGCTGTCGAACGATTTGAGTATTTTCTTTTTGTGCATCAGGTCGTTGTTGCCCAGAATAAGTGCGCAAAGATAAACTGCAAGAAAGCCGTTTCCGCCCACAAAATCGGTAGCCGAAAAACTGAAAAACATAATGGCAATCACCAGTACAATGTAAAGACCTTCGTAGTCGAGTCTGATTTTGTTAATCACATAAACACCGGCTTTTCCGAATGCGTAACCCAGCACCGCGCCTAAAATCAGTTGCTGGAAAAACTTTGGAATTACGCTGGCAATGCCCGCATCCTGGTTGATAACAAGCCCTGTTAATGCGATGGTCAGAATATAAGCCATCGGATCGTTGCTGCCGCTTTCGAGTTCGAGGGTGGGACGGAGGCTGCCTTTCAGTGCCAGGTTTTTGGCACGCAAAATCGAGAAAACCGCTGCCGAATCGGTGGAAGAAACAATCGATCCCAGCAACAATCCTTCGTAAATTGTAAAATCGGTGACAGCCCACACAAACACACCCACAAGACCGGCAGTGAGCATAACACCAAGGGTTGAAAGGACAATTCCCTGGCTAAGCACAGGTTTCACCAATTTCCAGTCGGTGTCGAGGCCCCCGGAGAATAGGATAAAGTTGAGCGCCACAATCCCGATGAACTGGGCTATCTGCGGGTTATCAAACTGGATTCCGCCAACTCCGTCAGACCCTGCCAGCATCCCGATTGTCAAAAATAAAATCAACACCGGAACACCAAACCGCGTGGAAGTTTTTCCGGCAATCAACGCCAGAAACAGCAGAATCGATCCGACCAACAATATGTTTTCAGTGGTTAATACCATTTTCTTTTATCCATTTTTCCAAAAATAGAGATTCGAAGCTGGTTGCCATAAAATTCGGGACTGTTTTTTTTTTTTTGAGGATGAATTTTTAATGGGAACCGGAAAATCTTTCCCCATATTTCAAAAGCGCAGGATATGGATAGTCTGAAAGACCCGGCAGTTCTGCAAATGCTGGTTCAGTTCTGAACCAGAACAATTGGAAACGGTTGTTAAACTGAAGGTTTTTGCGTTGCAGGTTTATAGTTTAAATTGCAATAATCCGTTTGATGGTTCATTGGACAGCTACACGATTAGGCGCTGGCATTATTTTTTTCTAATATAAATTCCACTGTTCGGATATCTTAATTCTGCAAGAAAATCTTTATCAGTTGTTAACCATTTATACCAATGTCTGTATTTTTTATCACGAAAGTCATAAATATTAAGTACTAAATAAGGTTGCTTTATTTGTTGTTTAGTTAAGTCAACATAAAAGTTGGCAATTTCATGATTATCATTTGAATAAGTATTATAGTCAAAGCGAAGTGAAAATTTATTCAAGGTATCAGCATTTATTAATGCCAATGCCTTTTCATCTAAAATTAAGTCACCTGGTACATAGCCAACCGGTATTTTTTTTACTTCAGTTCCAGTTCCGAATACCAAATAAATTGAACTAAGCTCACTAACAACTAATTTCTCATTTACTTGAATCACTAAATTCACATTTTGGCCAAAACCAATTGCTGAAAATAATCCTAAAAATATCCAAATACAAATAATCTTATTCATTGAGTGTTTATAATAGTTGTAGGACTTTATTATACTTGCGCCTAACGTTTGTGTTTCTGTACAATTACATTTATTTCTGCTTTACCGATTACCATTTAGTCGCCAATTTGGCTGGCTATAGGTAGTTTTCTATTGAAGTTTTTCAATAAGAGTTCTTTTCTTTTAGATGTTTTGTTCATGCGAATCTGTTTTTGGTTACAGGTTTAAAAGTAACCATAATTCTGTAATCCGTAAAGGAGCCTGATTTTGTTGTTTCAGCCAATTATAAATTTAGATAACAGCGTTTTAGCGAT
>CAZXVT010000030.1:32529-34044 GCA_964644015.1 uncultured Maribellus sp. | reverse complement strand
TGAATATGAAAAAAATTATCATTTTAAATTTGCTTTTTAACACAGTTCATTCCGAACGAAGAGAGGAATCTCATGCCCATTCTGCACATTTTATGAACGAGGAGGTCAGCATAAAATGATTTAAATTAAATACCAAAATGTTACATAAATCTGTCATTGGCAGAAACTTAAACTAGTTTATTAAAACACACGTTTTTAAACAATTGCATTTCTGCTTTGTCAATTTGGTATTATGAAGACAATATTTCACAAAGCAGAAAACAGGGGATTTGCCAACCACGGGTGGTTGAAAGCAGCCCATTCATTTAGTTTTGCCAACTGGTACGATCCCGAAAAAGTGCATTTTGGGTTACTCAGAGTTTTAAACGACGACATTATTGGTGCAGCGCAGGGTTTTGGCCTGCATCCGCACAACGATATGGAAATCATTACCATTCCGCATTATGGTTCGTTGCGGCACACCGACAACATGGGAAACGAAGGCGTAATCACTGCCGGCGAAGTTCAGGTGATGTCGGCAGGAAGCGGTGTGATGCATTCAGAGTTCAACGCTTCAAAAACTGAAGAACTGAATCTTTACCAGATTTGGATTTTTACCGACAAAAAATATCACCCACCGCGCTACGACCAGAAAAAGTTTGACCCGGAAAAAAGAATTGACAACTGGCAATTGCTGGTTTCACCCGATGGACGCGACGAGTCGTTGTGGATTCACCAGAATGCCTTTCTTTCGGTGTTCGACAGCAAAGAAGTGGAATCGACAGTGTACAAACTGAACGACCCTCCCAACGGTGTATATTTTATGCTCACCGAAGGTGAAGTAAAAATAAGCGGTCAGGTATTGAAAACCCGCGATGCCATTGGTGTGTGGGATATTGCTGAACCGCTTGAAATCAGCTTTCTGAAACCGTCGAAAATACTTGCTATCGAAGTTCCGATGCGGTAATAGAAATCAGATTGACTTATCATATTTTGAAAGGCATTGCAAATAGCAGTGCTTTTCTTTTTTGTGCTGAAAGCGAATTTTTGAAAGCTTTTACTGTTCAAATCCTTAAAAGTTAGTGTTTCAGAATTTATAGCAGTGAATCAATGCATTAGAAAGATAAAAATTGAGACTTTATCCTTAGAAGCAAACATATTCAAACACAATTTAAGTTTTTTCGTAACAGTTTTATATTTTCAATTTCAATAACGAAAATTCAAATGATGATAAAATCCATCAACCCGTTTTCGGGGAAGAAAGTAAATACCTACGAAGCACATACAATCCAAGGCACAAACCGCATTATCAGCTCTGTCGATAAAGCTTTTCACAACTGGCGAAATACAAGTTTTCAGCAAAGAGCGACGTTTATGTTGAACCTTGCTTCTATTCTCAGAAGTAAAAAAGAAGAGCTAGCAAAACTGATGGCCATTGAGATGGGAAAAGTGATGCGCGAAGGAATTGCAGAAATCGAAAAATGTGCCTGGGTTTGCGAGTATTATGCGCAAAATGCAGAAACAATGCTCGAAAAC
>CAZXVT010000030.1:0-32519 GCA_964644015.1 uncultured Maribellus sp. | reverse complement strand
CAGCATCGTTTGTTTCGTACCAGCCGCTGGGAACTGTTTTGGCGGTAATGCCCTGGAATTTCCCCTTCTGGCAGGTTTTCCGTTTTCTGGCACCAACACTGATGGCCGGAAATACAGCGGTTTTGAAACATGCAAGCAATGTTCCAGGTTGTGCGCTGGCCATCGAAGAGTTGGTTCGCGAAGCCGGGTTTCCCGAAAATGTTTTCCGCACGTTGCTGGTGGGCAGCAGCATGGTTGAAGGAATCATCCGCAATCCGGCTGTAAAAGCGGTGAGTCTTACCGGAAGCACTCCTGCTGGTCGCAGTGTGGCAGCCATTGCCGGGAGTGAACTCAAAAAATGTTTACTCGAACTCGGCGGCAGCGACCCGTATCTTATTCTGAAAGATGCACCGCTGGAGCAGTCAGCCATTGTCTGTGCCACCAGCCGTTTGCTCAATGCGGGACAGAGTTGCATTGCTGCCAAGCGTTTTATAGTGGTTGATGAGGTTTATTCGCATTTTCTTGAGCATTTTACCCACGAAATGAACCGTGCCCATTTTGGCGACCCCTGTGACCCTGAAATCACAATGGGTCCGCTGGCCCGCACCGACCTGCGCGATGAGCTTCATCAGCAGGTAAAAGATTCAGTAAAAAAAGGAGCAGAAATTGTTTTGGGTGGCGAAATTCCAAACCTGAAAGGTTCATTCTATCCACCCACAATTCTTGAAAATGTAAAACCCGGAATGCCGGCTTACGATGATGAGTTGTTTGGTCCGGTGGCTTCGGTAATCAGTGTAAAAGATGAGGCAGAAGCTGTAAAAGTTGCCAATGACACACCGTTTGGACTGGGAGCTGCCGTATTTACAAAAAACACGGTTGCAGGAAGCCGGATTGCCGAATTACAACTCGATGCTGGCTGCTGTTTTGTGAACGACTTTGTAAAATCGGACCCGCGTTTGCCTTTCGGCGGAATCAAACAAAGTGGTTTTGGCCGCGAGCTTTCGCTTCATGGAATCAGGGAGTTTGTAAACGCAAAAACAGTGGTGGTGAAATGATTTTTTTAAATTTGTAAAAAACAGGAAACACGACAACGATAATAATTGACGAAAAATCAAAAAAAGTAAAAATCGTTCTTGTTACCCCTGAGGGGTTTAATATGAATAACCCCCGGTTTTAACCGGGGGTAAACGGAAAAGAAGAAAAACCGTCCGCGAGGAAACATTGTTCAAAGCAAAAACCTTGTTTCGGACGGAATGGCGCAGTCCCACAGAAAAAGTAGTCATATAAGAGATATTACGGTACATAATATAAACCAACCTTATTTGCTTTAATTCAATGAAAACCGAATAGAAAAAATTAAATAACAAAACCATAAACCTATGAAAATCAAAACTTTTTCTCTGCTTTTACTGGCGATTTTATTCACGTTTTCATGCACTGTACAAAAAGCATCCGAACGCGAAATCAATTTTAACTCCGGCTGGAAATTTATCCGTGCCGATGTTGCCGGGGCTGAACAACCCGGTTTTGATGACAACGCCTGGCGAACACTCGATTTACCGCACGATTACAGCATCGAAGACCTGCCTGCAAAAGAGGGTGTGAAACAAATCGGCCCGTTTTCTGAAGAAAGTGCCGGCGGAGCGTCAACAGGTCATGTGGTGGGTGGAACAGCCTGGTACCGCAAACATTTCACGCTCGAAAAAGGCGATGAGGGCAAATTGATTCAGGTGCTTTTTGATGGTGTTTATATGAATGCCGATGTTTGGATTAACGGTCAACATTTGGGAAATCATCCCTATGGATACACAGCTTTTGCATACGATTTAACGCCTCATCTCAATCCGGCCGGACAGGAAAATGTACTGGCAGTACAAGTGAAAAACGAGGGTAAAAACTCGCGCTGGTACAGTGGTTCAGGAATTTATCGAAATGTTAAACTCCTAAAAACCAATCCAATTCATATTGATATGTGGGGAGTTGTAGTAAAAACACCTCAGGTAACAGCTGAAAAAGCCACAGTGGCAGTTGATGTTACCCTTGTCAATTCCTCTTCTGAAAATACAACGGTCACCTATAAAATTGATTTTACAGCCCCTGATGGAAAATCAGTTCCGGGTTTGACAGATGAAAAAAGTCTGGAAGCGGGCAAAACATTTGTTTTCACGCAGGAATTTGCACTTCCTGATTACAAATTGTGGTCGGTCGAAAACCCTGAATTGTACAAAGTTACGGTCCAATTGCTCGATGGCAGCAAAATACTGGATGAGGTCACAGAAAATTTTGGCATCCGCACCACCGAATTTTCTGCCGAAAAAGGATTTTTGTTAAATGGTGAAAATGTTTTGCTTAAAGGTGGTTGTCTGCACCACGACAACGGTCCGCTGGGCTCAGCGGCGTTTGAAACCGCGGAATACCGCCGGGTGAAAACAATGAAGGACAATGGTTTCAACGCCATTCGCACGTCACACAATCCGCCTTCAAAAGCCTTTCTTGATGCCTGCGACCAACTGGGAATGCTGGTGATGGACGAATCGTTCGACCAGTGGCAACGGCCTAAAAATCCGCAGGATTACAGCCTGTATTTCGACCAGTGGTGGGAAAAAGACCTAGAAGCCATGGTTAAACGCGACAGGAATCACCCGTCAATTATCATCTGGAGTATCGGAAATGAAATCAACGAAAGAGCCGATTCTTCAGGGGTGGAGATAGCAAAGAAATTAAAGGCGAAAATTCTTGAAATGGATAAAACAAGGCCGGTAACACAGGCAGTTTGTCATTTTTGGGACCATCCGGGTTGGGGCTGGGAGCGCACGGCTCCTGCGTTTGCGCAATTGGACGTGCACGGCTACAATTACAGATGGGGCGATTATGAGGCTGACCATGCCATTTTCCCCGAACGGATTATTATCGGAACCGAATCGTTTCCAAAAGAAGCTTTTGAAAACTGGCAAATGGTTGAAAAACATTCATACGTAATCGGCGATTTTGTGTGGACCGGAATGGATTATCTGGGTGAATCGGGGATTGGAAATTCAAGGCTTGATACGGTGAAATGGGGATTTCTTCCACCCTGGCCCTGGTTTAACGCCAATTGTGGCGATATCAGTATTTTGGGTTACAAAAAGCCGCAGATGCTTTATCGTGACGTTGTCTGGAAAAACTCTGACCTCGAAATGCTTGTACATGCACCAGTTGCTGAAGGATTGAAAGAAATCGTGAGTCAATGGGGCTGGCCCGAAGAATGGCAGTCTTGGAACTGGCAGGGAAACGAGGGAAAATCCCTGCAGGTTTCGGTGTATTCACGCTGCGATTCGGTTCGGCTTGAACTAAACGGGAAATTGATAGGTAAAAAAGAGGTTTCAGAATCGACTAAACTTACGGCTCTATTCGATGTTCAATACGAACCCGGTGAATTAACCGCAATTGGTATAAAAGATGGAAAGGAAATTGTGCGTCAATCGCTGAAAACCGCGGGAAAACCTGCACAACTGAAAATCACATCCGAAGAAAACAGTTTCGAGGGAATCAACAACGAGCTGGTTTATTTTAACATCGAAGTTTTGGATGAAAACGGATTGCTGGTTCCGAATGCGACAATTCCGGTTGAATTTGAAATTTCGGGTGGTGGAAAACTACAGGCAGTTGGCAACGAAAACCCGGCAGAAATGCACAGTTTTCAGCAACCAGGGGTAAAAACGTATCGCGGAAAATGCCAGTTAATTGTGAGAAAAGATGAAACCGGCGAAGCAATTCAGGTTACTGCAAAATCGGAAGGATTGACACCGGGAAAAATTTAAATGGATAAGTTCATTGACCGATATCGGATTGGTTCAACGAGGTTGCAAAAATGGGATTACCGATGGCAAGGAGCATATTTTATTACCATTTGCAGTCGAAACCGTGAATCCTTTTTTGGTGAAATAACTGATGGGAAAATGAAACTTTCGGGAATTGGAATTATTGCCGATATTTTGTGGTACGAAATAAAATACCATTCAAAAAATGTTGATTTGGGTGCATTTGTGGTTATGCCCAACCATATTCATGGAATTTTGATATTGAACGATTGGATTGATGGTATTGGCGGCGATGAAACAATCGCATTGGCAGGGGATGTAGAGACAACGCATGCGTTGTCTTTACGGCAACCCGTACCCAAAACGGAAGAGATACCAACCGAACCATCATTAACAATTGGACGAAAACGATTTCAAAATCAGAGTAAAAATTCAGTTTCATCAATAATTGGTTCCTATAAATCGGCAGTATCAAAACACGCACACCGATTAGGATTCGTTTTCGCCTGGCAGGAAAGGTTTTATGATAATATTATTCGTGATGAAAAATCATTTCAAACCATTTCAAAATACATCGAAAATAATCCTGCGAATTGGATTGATGACAGGTTTTTTACGATGTAGAGACAACGAGTTGTGTGCAGACATTGTCGGGCGATGCCGTAGAGACAACGCATGCGTTGTCTCTACAACCTAACCGCAACCACCGCGGCCTGCAATTTTTTGTCAACAGAGAAAATGATTATTCGGATTTGATTTTTTGATTTTTGGAATTTCCCTTCCTGTACGGTTTCCATGAATAGATTTTCCGGCCGGCAAACTGGCCCAGGAAAAAGCTGCCCAGCAGAAATGGCGCCAGAATCCAGGTTAATTCCAAATCGTGAAATTTCCGGATGTAAATTACCAGCGGAACCGGTGCATGAATGGCCACAAACCACCAGAACGACAGTTTCCGGAACCCGCCGCGGATATATCCAAACGGGAGGTTAACGATAAATGTGGCCACACAGGTGTAAAAAAGCCGCCATTCAAAAGTGAGCATATTATCAAAAACAGGTTTCACGGGTTAGTTTTTTGATGTGATAATTTCAGACAGAACATCCACCCAATCTTCATTCGCGTTTAGACTATCAACCAATTGAACCTTTTCGCCACCGTGTTCTTCAAAAATCTCCTGGTATTCAACACCAATTTCCACAATGGTTTCAAGGCAATCGGCAATAAAAGCGGGCGCTGCAATCAGTATCCGTTTTTTGCCTTCTTTTGCCAGTCTGATAACTTCTTCATCCGAAAAAGGTTTCAGCCAGTTTTTGGTCAGCCGGCTCTGAAAAGCCACTGAATACGCCGATTTCGGAAGTCCCAGCTCCTGAGCCAGCAATCTGGTGGTTTCGTAACAGGTGGCTTTGTAACAAAATTTTCCATGAGCAGGCATTCCGGTTTCGCACTGACAAACAGCTGTTTTTATTTCGGGATGCACCCTGTCGGTTTGACTGAAAGGCAGTCCGTGATACGAAAAAATAATATGGTCGTAACTGGCGGGATTGTATTTGCTGATTTGTGCTGCAAAAGCTTTGATAAATCCGGGATTGTCGTAAAACTGCGAAACAACCGACATTTCAGGAATTACATTCCATCTGGCCATTTCTGAATTGACCAATTGTGCGATGGTCCCGGCGGTTGACGAGGCGTATTGCGGAAACATGGGCAAAACCACAACCTTGTCGAATTCCTGTGCTTTGATGGTTTGCAAAACAGCTTTCAACGATGGATTCCGGTAGCGCATTCCCACAAAAACAGTAAAATTTTCACCCAGTTTTTCCTGCAGCTTATCGCGGGTTTCGTTCGAAATAGCCAGTAATGGAGAGCCTTTTGGCGTCCAGAGTTTCTGGTAAAGTTTTGTTGATTTGGGTGCCCGGAACGGTACAATAATCAGGTTCACCAGTATTTTCTGTAAAAGCCACGGCAAATCAATCACCCGGCGGTCGTTCAGAAATTCGAAAAGGTATTTTCTGACAGCCGGAACTGTCGGGGCATCCGGTGTGCCAACATTGGCCAGTATAACTGCAGTTTTTTTTGTCATTTTTTCAGTCTGAAATCAGTTCAGTTCTCCGGCGATGGTTCGTGCCTGTTTAATGCGGTCGGCCATCCCGATTCCATCGCGGATATTTCCGGCTAAAACAAGTCCGGGGTATTTTTGTTGAATCAGGCTGATGGTTTCGAACCTTTTACCCGAACTCAGTCCGTATTGCGGAATGGCGTATTTGTACCTGAAAATCTCAAACAAGTCGGGTCTGAAAACGGGCACGCCCATCATCTGGCGGAATTCGCGTGCAACAATATCCTCAATATCCTCGTCTTCAAGTTCAAAAATTTCGGGTCGTTTGGTGCCACCCAGAAATACCGAAAGCTGTGCCCCGTTTTTGGGTGCGCGACCGCTGAGAAACGACGAATTAAACAAAACACCCAGAATATCGCGTTCTTCGATTGTTGGTACAAGGCCGCCAAAAGCCTTCAGGTTAATGCCTTTCCAGTTCCGGTAACCCACAATGGCCTGCACCACCGATGCATATTTCAGCTCTTCAAAAGGCGCTTTTTCTTCAGCCGAAAGAAATGGTAAAAGGTTGCCCAGTTCGTAACCACCGGCTGTGGTAATCACTTTTTCAGCCTGAATGGTAATGTTTTCGCCGTTCATTTCGGTACTGATTGCAAAACCGGTATCCGTTTTGCTAACGGTTGTATTTTTTGCATTCAGCAGTATATTTTCGCTGCCCACTTTTTCGGTGAGTGCAACAATCAGGTTTTTCAAACCACCTTTTGCCGAAAAAACCTCGCGGGTGGCTTTTTGCAACCGCGGATTGTTTTTCCGCTCTTTTGCCTTTTGCATCGACCCTTTGATAAAGCTGCCGTAATCTTGTTCCAATGCGTACAATTTCGGCAGTGCGTATCTCGGAACTAAATAACTGGGATCGCCGGCATAAACACCCGAAATAAACGGGTCAACCGCATAATTCAGAAAACTGACACCCAGGCGGCGTTTTACAAAATCGGCCAGGTTTTCGTCGGGATTTGTGCCTTTTTTCCGGAAAGGCTCACCCAGAATTCTGAATTTGTCGCCTAATGAAAAAAGCGGCGTGGTGACAGCCGAAAACAATCCCGAAGGAATGGCGCGCCATTTCCCGTTTTTCCAGATAAGGCGGCGTTTTGCATCGGGATTGGCCGCCTCAAAAGTGCAAAGTCCTTCCAGTTCCTCAAACAATTCAGCGACTTCCGGATTCCCGACAACCCCCGTGTTGGGGCCCTTTTCGTAAACAAAAACATCATCTTTTACCGATTGAATCACTCCGCCGGTTTTGGCTGATTTTTCAACAATCAGCACTTCTTTCCCCTGTTTTTTCAGGTAAAAAGCGAGTGTCAGCCCGGTTAATCCGGCGCCGATGATTACGATTTGTTTTTTATCCACACTGTTCATTTAAAATGCTTTTGAAAATTTTTGCAACGCATTTTTCAAATTTGGGTCAAATGCTGCCGCAATATTACGAACAAAGAATTTTCCTTCTTCGGTTACTTCAACACTTTCTGCGCCAATTTTTACAAGTCCGTCGCCCACAAAGCCTTCAAATTCTGCTGTTTCAAAACCCACTGTTTTCCTTATTTCTTCAGGCGAAACAGCAAATTTTCCCGCGGCTTCGCTCCACGAAACAAAGTGGTTGCACATGATTTCGTTTATTACGTGGCGAATGATTTTTTCTGTTTTGCTGAGCGCATAACCTTTTTCGATAAAGAAATTTCCTTTATTGATTTGCTCCACGTACAGGTTGGTGTCTTTGGCATTTTGTGCGTAGGCACTTTCCATCTGGCTGATTCCGGTGGCGCCGAAAGCATAAACCTGCCCGGTTGTTTCGCGGGTGCAATACCCCTGGAAATTGCGGTGCAACGTACGGTTCTTCACGGCTACATACAAATCGTCATTTTCACGTGCATAATGGTCGAGACCGATAGCTTTGTAACCGGTTTGTGTGAGGACATTGTAAGCCGCCTCAAACATTTCGAGTTTTTCGGATGCCTGCGGAAGCCCGCGCACTTCCAGAATTTTCTGCGCCTTTTTTATCCAAGGAATATGTGCATACGAAAAAGTTACCAGTCTGTCGGGCGAAATTCGGGTGGCACGTTCCATGGTTTCGGTAAATGATTTTACATCCTGATAAGGCAATCCGTAAATAAAATCGAAATTCACCCCAATATTTTTGTGGCTGCGAATCATGGCAACCAGCTCTTCCACGGGAATTTCCGGGGCATCGCGGTTTACATTTTCCAGCACTTTCAGGTTGAAATCCTGGATTCCGAGGCTGATGCGGTTAAACCCGCTTTTTACCAAAGCATCGATATAACCGGCGTCAAGCATGGCTGGGTGGCATTCCATCGCAATCTCAGGATTCGGAATGAATTGAAAATTCTGATGAATCACCGCCATTATTTCTTCCACCATTTCAACCGGCAAAGAGTTGGGTGTGCCGCCGCCCCAGTGAATCTGTGATACTTTCCGGTGTGGAGCGAGGTATTTTCTTACCATCACAATCTCCTTTTTCACAGCATCGACATACACCCGCATTTTTTGTTTGTCGCGGGTGAGATGCGTGTTGCAGCCGCAGTAATGACAGATTTTCGGGCAAAACGGAATGTGAATATAAATCGAAATATTTTCGGGCGCTTCATGATTTGAGGTCTCAATCGCCTGAATATACTCGCTGTTTCCGAATTCGTTTACAAAAAAGTTGGCCGGTGGGTAGCTTGTGTAACGTGGCACCGGGACATTGTATTTTTCTATAAGATTGAAATCTGGTTTCATGTTTTCAAAATTAAAAAGAGCATTTGAATAGTTCTTTGTAAACCTCTTTAAAACTTTGTGAATCTATGTGAAATTACTGATTATATATAACACAGAGAATACACAGAGTTGCTCAAAGTTGTTTTAAATTTCATTTATCATTCCTGGTTTGTCTTTGAGGAAGGAAGGGGGGTGAGACCCCTTATCTAATCTGAAAAAAATTTTCTCACCCCTTCCCCGAAGTATCGGGGCCCTTCAAGGGCAATTTCCCTTAAAATCAACTCCTCAACTAAGTACAAACCTTATCTAAAAAAATCTATTGCATTGTTTTATCCGGCAGTTCAACTCCGGCTTCAATAATCGGGCACCGTTTTTCGGTGCTGTAAAAATCGGGTTTGAAAAGCACCGGAATCAGTACAAGCAGCAAAACTGCCAGCCCGATTTCAATGGCAAATAAACCGCGGTAGCCAATGGCATCGGCAATTTTGCCGCTCATCACCGCAATTATTAAACTGCTGAGGTGTGTCACCACAATCTGAATGGTAAAATCGGTTCCCTCGCGGCCCTGTCGTACCACCTTCATACTGAGCGTATAAACAAACACCGACGACATGGCGTAGGCACTCCACAAAAGCGCCACGGCAATGTACATCAGATAAAGATGATGCCCCGAATAGGTGAGTCCGAAAAAGAAAATGGCCACCAGCAGGTTAATCACCGGAAATATCCAGATGGAACGTGTAACGCTGCGTTTGCGGATTAAAAACCCGGCAGGGAGTGTCATCAGCACGCCGCAGGCTGTTCCAAAAATCCCCGAAATCACCCCGATTTGTTTGATGTTGTAACCCAAATCAACAAAATAGGGTTTTATCATCGTTAAAATACCAATCAATCCTGAGTAAAAAAGAAACAGCAAAACCAGGTGGCCGGCAATTCGTTTCTGTTTGAAAAAATGTACAAACTCCAGTGGCGAAATGTTTTTGCGTGACTTTTCGAGTTCGCGACTGGTGTGATTTTTAAACAACATTACCGGAATGAGCGCCACCATAACAAACAGTGCCAGGCAGAAAAGCAACGGTTTCCAGCCCCAATAGTGGTAAATCACCAGCAAAACACCGGTACCCATCATGGTGCCGATAAAACTTCCCGCCGACTGCATGCTGTTGCCTATGCTACGTTCCTTTTCTTTCAGGATTAATATGGCAAATGCGTCGGTTGCGATGTCCTGCGTGGCAGAGGCGATAAACGCAATTACCATCAGAATAATTATCAGCATGAAATCGGTTTCGAGACTGAAAAAACCTACGCTGGCCACGATAACCGCGTAAAACAGTTCGGAGCCGACAATCCATTTTCGGTATTGTTTCGACGACTGACTTGTTTTGTCAACTGCCGGTGCCCACAGAAATTTAAAAATCCAGGGAAGTTTTATCAGTTGCAGATACCCGATGGATTCGAGCGAGTAATGTTCCTGGCGCATAATTACCGGAATTACGGTCGAGAAAAAACTCATCGGGATTGACTGGGCCAGGTAGAGGCTCAGCAGTGTAAAATATTTGTTGATTTCCTGCCGGTTCATATTCTGAATGTTAGAACATTATTTTCACGTTGGCGCCGATTAAAGCCGGTTTGCCAATTTGCGCGTACGATTTTCCGAGTGCATTGAAATAGAACGAATTGTAATCAGCATTCAGGATGTTTTTTCCCCAGAATGAAAGCGTTACATTTTTGCGTTCGAAACCAGCCCTGAAATTCAGCAACCCGTAATAGTCCTGGTAAGCAACATTGTCTTCGTTCCAGTAATGTTTGCCGAAACCATTGTAAGTGAGCTGCATTCTGATGTTATCGAGCCAGTTTTTATTTACTTCGATGAGGTAATTGGCACCGGAACTGAGCGAAAACCGCGGAACATACGGCAGGTAGTTGCCACTGTAGTCGGTTTTATTGTCTTTTACATACTCCACAAATTTTGCTTCGTTGTAGCCGGTTGCCAGCCAGATTTCAAGATTTTTGGCGGGCAGCGCCTTGATTTCGAATTCAACACCTTTGCTTTCCGATTTTCCGGCGTTTGTGAGCATCGAACCGGTTCCGCTGGGCACAGTCTGGTAAATCTGCTGGTTGTTCCAGTCGATATAAAAAACTGCCAGGTTGGCGTAAACACGCTGTTGCAGCCATTTCGCCTTGATACCGGCTTCGTAATTCCACGAGTCTTCGGGTTTAAAAGTGCGGTCTTCTTCGCGTTCGAAAGTGGCGTTAAATCCCCCCGAATTGTAGCCTTTTGCCACCGTAGCATAAGGAACCAGGTATTCGTTGATGCTGTATTTGAAAGCGATTTTTGGAAGTATTTCGAAATATTCCTGGTCACTCACTGCCGATTCAACGTTGGTTTGTTTTCCATTTGGAAATTTATCATAAACATAATCAAGCGTTGCTTTTTCGTAGTCGGCCCTGATTCCGGCAGTTACGGCAAAACCGCCGAATTTCAGTGTCGATTCATGGAAAAGCGCCACACCTGAGTTGGTGTTGTCGTACCATTTTGTGTAATAGTATTGACTATAAGGAAGTTTGTATTGTTTGATACCATCCGGGCCGTAATTTACTGTTACTTCCTTGTCTAAAATCTGTTTAAATCCGAAAACCCCAAACAGCCAGTCGTAAGTTTTATTTTCGTTCGACTGGATATTGATTTCCTGAGCAATCATGTTCAGCAACTGGTCCTGCGTAACAAAAAACAACGATTTCGGGGTAAAATCCTGGTCAATTTCCTGTCGGTCTTCAATATACTGGTAGCTGGTTACAGCACGAATCTGGTAACCGGGAGCTGAATAATTCAGGTTAAGACCCGAAGATAGCAGTTGGCGGTTGTAAATACTTTCGTCGTTGTAATTTATGTCGGCGGCAACATTGGTGGTATCGTTGTAAAGTGCGTACGGATAGCCGCCCTGTTTGCTGTTTTCGTACTGAATATTGGCCGAAGCTTTGAATTTTTCCGAAACATTGTAGTTCATTTTCAACCTGCCTGAGTAGCTGTTCAGCTTGTCAACCTGGCTGTTGTTATACATGTTGGTGTAAAAACCATCGTTGTGCGTCTGATGGAAATTGGCAAGCAAAGCAAATTTTTCCCCAATTGGCTGGTTATGCGAAATGGCGGTTCGAATCTGGTTGTAGTTTCCGTAATCAACCGAAAGAGTTGTATGGCGTTCGGGTTGCGGACTGCTGGTAATTACATTAATCAAACCACCCATGGCATTGCGGCCATACAAAGTACCCTGCGGGCCACGCAAAACTTCGATGCGTTCCACATCAAAAAAATCGAAATTGAAAGCCGACTTCTCAAAATAGGGAATATCATCGACATACAACCCGACTGACGGCGTGTTGATGCGGTTTCCAACGCCGCGGATGTAAACCGGAGAAGTGAGTTTTGAGCCGTAATCGGGCATAAAAAAGTTGGGTATAAACGCCGAAACATCGGTCAGGTTTTCAACCTTGTTATTTTCGATAAACCGGGCAGGCAACATAGTTGCTGCAGCCGGAACTTCGAAAATATTACGGTTGTATTTTGGCGATTTGATGATAATTTCGTCGAGTTTATAGTTTTTAACTGTATCTCCCTCGAAAATATCCTGTGCGTGAGAAAGGGTAACAAAAGCTGTTATTACAAGAAATGTAGCTGCTAATTTCTTCATTATGAAAATATTAAATACAAAATGATAAAAAATCGAGCTGTTGGTTTTGTCAGCCAACAACAGTTCTGAATCGAAAAACTGAAGAAATTAAATGGCAGGCGGAGGTCGGCAGAAAAGCTGGGTGGTGTATTTTTCTGAGCTTAAAAATAAAGTCTGAAATTCAGGTGGGATTATTCCCGGTTTTGTTTCAAAAACACTTTGGCGGTGACTTTGAATTTCGTCGCAATTGAAATCGGAATAATGGAAAACTTTTACATCTTCTTTATTAAAATGTTTCTGGGCAATCCATTCTGTTTTACAGAATTTTTCTCCGTTTTCAATTTCTCCCGAACTGGCTTTGTTTACGCCGAAAAGCAGGAAATACGCATAAAACACCACGAATGCGACGTAGGGTAAATGCGTTGTAAATATTCCGAATGTAAACATCCTGCTTTTGATTTTTTAAAATTCAGAGCGCTAAAGTAGAAAAAAAAATTTCCCTGACTCTTTAAAATGAACATTTTATGAACTATTGAGGGTAGTTTTGAAAAATAACAATGCAAACATTGATTTATGTCAAGTCTGCTGTTTGAAGGTCTCGGATTTTACATGCACACGTTCATTTCCTTTTTTCAGTTATTTTTGAAATTCTCAATATAATTACTGCCGCATGATTTCTAAAATTAATTTTTTCATTTTAATAGCCATTTTGAGTTTTATGACAGCATGTTCAGAAAAAAAACAAGCCACTCTGATTGTTACCAATGCCACAGTTTACAAGGTTGACAGCGCTTTTTCGAAAGTTGAAAGTTTTGCTGTGCTGAGCGGAAAAATTGTGGCAACCGGAACTACGGAAGATATTCTGAAACAATATGATTCAGAAAATATTATTGATGCAACGGGGAAATTTGTTTACCCTGGTTTTAACGATGCGCACTGTCATTTTAACGGGTACGCCAATAACCTGGCGCAATACGCCGATTTGCGAGGAACTGCCAGCCCGGAGGAGATTTATGAAAGACTGAAATCGCATCACGAAAAATTTGGAGGCGACTGGGTTTTGGGCCGAAGCTGGGACCAGAACGACTGGCCGGTAAAAGAGTTTCCGGATAAAACTGAACTTGATAAACTGTTTCCCGAAACGCCGGTTTACCTTGTTCGCGTTGACGGTCACGCTGGGTGGTGTAACACAAAAGCGCTTGAAATGGCTGGAATTTTTGCCAACACAAAAGTTCCCGGTGGCGACGTTGTGCTGAAAAACGGTGTTTCAACAGGTGTTTTGGTTGATAATGCGATGGGGCTGGTTTCAAAACTGATTCCCGAAATTTCGGCAGAACAACAACAAAAAGCGCTGCTCGAAGCACAGGCCAACTGTTTTGCTGCCGGGCTGACTTCGGTTACCGACTGTGGCCTCGAAAAAAGCACTATTTTGCTCATGCAGGAAATGCAAAACAGCGGCGAACTGAAAATGCGTGTCAACGCCATGCTCAATCCAACCGAAGAGAACTTTGAGTATTTTGTAAAAAACGGGCCGCTTTCGACAGAAAAATTAGAGGTGAGAACCATAAAATTGTACGCCGATGGTGCGCTGGGTTCACGCGGCGCACTGCTTTTAGAAGATTATTCCGATAATCCCGGAAACCGTGGATTGCAAATAGAATCGCAGGAATATTACGATAAAATCTGCCAGCTTGCTTTCGACAACAATTTTACGATGGCCACACACGCCATTGGCGACAGCGCCAACCGGCTGATGCTGAATACCTACGGCAAATTTCTGAAAGGAAAGAACGACCGGCGCTGGCGGATTGAACATGCTCAAATTGTAAATCAGGCCGATTTTGAAAAGTTTGCTGAATTTTCAATTGTTCCGTCGGTGCAGGCAACACACTGTACATCAGATATGTTTTGGGCCGAAAACAGGGTAGGAGCAGAGCGGGCAAAAGGTGCGTACGCCTACCAGACGTTGTTGCAGCAAAATGGCTGGTTGCCCAACGGAACTGATTTTCCGGTGGAAAATATTGAGCCGCTGTTCACCTTTTTTGCCGCTGTTTTCCGCACCGACCACGAGAGAAATCCAGCTGGTGGATGGCATATTGATGAAGGACTGACGCGCGAACAAACCTTGCGCTCGATGACGATTTGGGCAGCAAAAGCCTCGTTTGAAGAGAATGTAAAAGGAAGCCTCGAACCCGGGAAATATGCCGATTTTGTAATCCTTGACACCGATTTAAGGACCGCCACTCCGCAACAGGTTCTGGGGGTAAAAATTGAAAGTACCTGGGTTGGTGGTGAAAAAGTTTTTGATGGTAATGAATAAACTTGTTCGATGGCATCGAAAAGATTTAAACTTTTTTCACCTTCTTAATTTTTATAACAGCCCGAAAAATTGCATTTTACAGCACTGAACTGTTTAGTAGTAATCATAAAATAGAAAGCAGAATGAAAACAGGAAAATTAATCTTATTGATTGGCACCGGGTTATTGTTTTTTGCCTCGTGCAAACCTATTTACCAATGTGGACAACCGGCTCCGGAGAAAAAACAGTGGCTGCCAAAAAGAGTGCAGGCTGTGGTAACTGAACGCGATGAATTGTGTAATACGCTGGTGGTCAGAAACAGCCAGATTGATTCGCTGAAAAAGGACATCTCGGGACTTGAAGGCGACGTTGCCGGTTTAAACCAGAAAATTAAAGACACTGAAAAGAAATACGATGAACTATCGGGCGAAAAACTTTCGCAGGCCGAGCAGTTTAACCTGGCATTGAAACAAAAAAGCCAGGAGCTCGAAGAAAAAGAAAGGCTTTTGCAGGAACGTGAATGGGCGCTCAATGAGTTAAAAGGTGTAATTGCCAAACAGGATTCCATTACTAAACGCCTGAACAATATTTTGCGGGATGCCTTGCTTGGATTTAAATCGGATGAATTGTCGGTGGAAGTGAAAAACGGGAAAGTATATGTTTCGATGTCCGACAAATTGCTGTTTAAATCGGGAAGTGCTGCTGTTGAAGCGAAAGGAAAGGAAGCCATCAAATTGCTGGCTGAAGTGCTGGACAAAAATCCCGACATTGATATTCTGATTGAAGGGCACACCGATAATGTACCAATAAAAACGGCTGTTTACCGCGATAACTGGGATTTGAGTGTTGCACGTGCCACATCCATTGTGCGCATTTTAACAGATGATTATAAAATAATCCCAACTCGTTTAACAGCTTCAGGAAAAGGTGAATTTTCGCCACGTGCCACCAACGAAACGCCCGAAGGCCGGGCGCTCAACCGCCGCACCGAAATCATTCTTTCGCCAAAACTCGATGAAATTATGCAGTTGCTGAAACAATAATTATGCAGTTTACAGAGCTGGTGATTTCATTTTACTTGCTCTGTAGACTTTCTGAATTTGATCTGAATTATCCGATTTTAAACCAGTGTTTCTTTAGCCAGTGTTTATACATCGGGTCGAGAAATTCGATATCAGAACCTGAAAATTCTATAATCTCTTTATTTACAAGTGCTTGCTTTATTCTGATTACATTGGCAGAAGTACCCAGGTTGTAGGTTTGAATGATTTCTTTTGAACTGAATTTTTCTTCACCATTAATGGTTGCCTCCAGAAAATTAATTTGCGAATTGCTAAATCCGTCGGTTAACGACTGGTACAGAAAACTTAACTGCAACAATAGGGTTTCGAATGCGTTTGTTACATCCTCCGGATAACAGGTGTTTTCTGAGTTCAGCCACGAAAAATGAGCAAGCTGCTGAACGTAAAACGAATGGTTTTCGGTTAAAGTGCAAATTAGCCCGGCAGTTTCGGCAGAAATTTCTTTTCCGGTTGCTGCAAAACGTCCGATAATAAATGGAATCCAATGCTTCTCAGAGATTTTATTTAAAAACATGATTTGCCCGAAATTGTAAAAAGGCATTGAATGTGAGCTGAATACATCTAAAAGCATGTGCCGTTTACTTCCATAAAGACAATATCCCACGTTTTTATGGGTTTGCCAGTGTGAGCGTAGTTTTTTCTGGAAATCGACAGGTTGGTCGAATGTCGAAATATTCTGAAATTCATCAATGCAGATTATCAGTTTAATATTTTTTGAAGATGCGACTTTTTCGGCCAAATCAAGAATTTCATCAGGTTGCTTTTTTACTTCTTCCCAGTCCATACTAATTGAGAACTCGTTTGAAGGATCGGGGCTGAACGATATTTTGGGAATGATCCGGGTCAGGTATTTTTTTGAAATTTCAATTATTTCCTCAAGTTTTGAGGACGAAGTTTTCATTACCTCCTGGGCCAGAAGCTGGTAAAACTGGTTTTCAGTTCGTACATTGTACATGTCGATAAAACAAAACCGGATATTTTTATCAGTTTTCTGAACTTCTTCGGCCGCTCTTAATACCAGCGACGATTTTCCCCAGCGGCGCGGAGATATAATTACAGTATTAATAAGCGACTGAAAATTAAAGCTTAACTGGTTTACTTCGTTGGTTCTGTTTGTAAAATATTCCGAAGAAGCATGTTTCCCAAATAAAAATGGCGTGTTCATTTTTTGTTTCAAAGTTAACTAACAAAATTGTAACTAACAAAATTGTAACTAACAAAATTGTAACTAACAAAATTGTAACATGACATAAAATCAAAAATACCTTCTCACTTTCCGGCAATATTCAAAATATTCATCGCCATAAACTTGCTTCAGAAATTTTTCCTCTTTCAGAATTGAAAAATGTATGCCTGCAAATGCTGCAAGCGCAAAAAACAGGAAGAAAAAATTGGGAAAAACCAGAGCTGTTCCGGTAAAAAACAACAAAAGCGACAGGAAAAATGGGTTGCGCGACCGGCTGAAAACGCCTGTTGTTACAAAATTTCCAGGGTTATTTTCACTCATGCCGAAACGCAGTGAATTGCCAAAATCGTTTAAAGTAGTCTTCATCAGATAAACCGAAAGAAATACGACGATAACTCCAGTCAATCTGATTAAATCAGAATTAAAAAGAAAGTTTCGCAAAACTTTTGGAAGCAGGGAAAATCCGTTTAAAGGGTTGAAGATTTCGGTCAGAAAAAGCAGGATGAAAATTACAAAAACCGGATACAACCATTTTAAGTGGCCGGGTTTTCGGGTTCCGGCAGCACTTACCCGAACTCCGGTATTTTTCAGTTCAGATGATTTGAAATAAATCAGCAAAACCAGCAACACAAATCCTGTTGCCGGTGTGAGATCTGTTATGTAGCTCAAAACAATCACTGCCATAAAAATAAACGGTAAAAATGGCAAATAAAAATCCCCGGCTTCCGAAAAAACCGGGGAATTTTATTTCTTTTTCTCCACCATTTTGGGGAGGCTGGGAAGGGCTTATCTAAATATTAGGGAATGAGATTCCAATCATCAGCGGGTGAATTTCAGGTCCCTGGTTGTTTTCAAAAAGCGAAGTCATGCTGTAATTTGCAAAAACCGTAAAATCGCCAAAATGAAGTCGTCCGGTTAAATCGTATTTCCACTGGTTGATGTTATAGTTTCCTTGTATTTTTACTTTGGCTTTGTCGTAGTATTTATACTTTGTATGCGAACCTATATACAGCCCGCCAATTGCACCAGCCGACAGAGAAAGATGCGAACCCCCCATCCTGAGCGGTGTTTTAACTTCTAACAATAACGGCACAGTTAAATAGTTGACATGTAATTTTGATTTTTTCACACTTTTATTTTCCTGCTGAATGTTTACCGGAGTTGTCATTCCATAACCGTTTTCTTTTTCCATTGTAACCGGTAAATCGAAGGCATAATCGTTAAAACTGATGCCCATTCCGGTAACCAAACCAAAGGTTTTCTTTGCATTTTTAAAGGCGAATTCCATAAAGTTCAGGTTCCAGCTCAGCGATTTGCCCGACCTGAGGTCAAAAACATCTCCGTATTGTTCATATTCAGTACCGTGGTATATTGAATAATCTGAATTTTCGAACATATTCATGCCCACTTCAAGCCCGGCCCAGTGCGCATTAAAACTGCGGCTCCATTTCTTGCTTTTATCTTCTTTTTCGTATTTAACGTAGGTACCGTTGTCTCCCTCAATTACCTTAAAGTTTCTGCGGCCAATCCTGATGTGGGTGGTATCGCCCCAGTCGTCAGTAATCACTTCAACTCCTTTCGAATTGTCTTTATCTCCGACAATTACATGTACATTGTCTCCGTTATCATCCACTGTTACCACGTTCTTTTTACCCACTTTAACTTCTGTAACATCCTTTGTTTTTTTTACATTTTTGTCATTGGTGCCCTGAACAACTTTATACGTCTGGTCACCAATTTTTATGTGGGTTGTGTCACCCCATTCATCGGTAACAACTTCAACATCTTTTGTTTTTTCTTTATCCGCTTTAACGGTGGTTGTGTCATTTTGTGCCCACGAGTTTAGCGCGAAAGCGCTGCTTAAAATAAGTGTAATCAATCGTTTCATTTTTTCTGTTTTTTAATTTCTGAACCTGTGACGGACAAGGTTTTTGAAAAGTTACAGCGATTTTGAAAAATTGTAATTGGGTGAATGAGTGAATGAGTAATTGGGTGATTTGGTGACTGAGTAAATAGGTTATTAGGGGAAATAGTAAATGGTAAATCAGTAAATTGTAAATCCCTTTTATTATTCTCCCAAATCTTCATTTGAACGGGTTGAGGTTGTGGGAATGGAAAACGCCAGCAACCGCGAGTCGAAATTAACTTCGGTAACTTTTCCCTGTTCATCAGTCTGATAAGTGAATTTTTCCTTCGAAATTGATGTGACAAGATTTAAACCAGCCTTTGCAATTTTATTCAGGCTGAATTTTTCGATTCCGGTTTTTTCGATTAGCCGGTCAACCAGCAAATGTTCTTCATAAGGATTTTCAGGACTTGTGATATACATGGTTTCAAGCTCTAAATCAGGCTGATTCTGTTCAATGAAAGCCATTCTCGGATTTATCATCGCAAATAATTCCTCCGGATGACGGGCAATTTCCGGCTCCGTGGCTATATTTTCCATTCCCTGAATTTCGGTTGGTTTTCCGGCCATATTTTTTGCAGGAGTGTTTTGTCTTTCAGCTTTTGCCGTGGTAACCGGTTTTACTTCGGCAAGCTGGGTATTTTGTTGTCGATGAATGTTTTCCTCAGGTAAAATCGAAGTAGTTTTTTCGGGTTGTTTTTCTTCAACAGTGGCAACTTCCTGGTTAATTGTGTTTTTACTTTCATTTCTCTGAATAAACAGAAATACTGAGATTGCCAGAACTAACACAGCGGCCACACGACTTCCCCACAAAGTGATTGTTTTTGCCAATGTTTTTTTGTAAAGCCGGTTTTTTTTGCTGAAAACTATGTTTTCGTCGGGAATCAGTTTTGTTTGGGAGAAAAGTGTAAGTTCTTCCTGTTTTTCAGGATGAGTTGCCATATATTTATCAAAGGCAGCTTTTTCTGTGTCAGAAAGATCGCCTTCGAAACTTGCAACTGCAGCATGGTTAAATTCGCTTTCGAGGTCAAAATGCTCTTTAAAAAGCAGCTCTTTTTTCCCGAATACAATATTTCCGGGTTCAACTGAAACTGGTTCGAACATGGAAAGTTCTTCTTTCAAGTCGGGGTTAGAGGTCAGAAATTCAATAAAATCATCCACCAGACTTTCATCGAGATTCCCTTCAAGGTAATCGATGAAGTAGGATTCATAATTATTTCTGTTAATTTTCATCTTACAAATTTCAATCTACTTTCTAAAGTCCCCGTAATCAATATGCTATTTCAATCTACTTTTATAACGAGATGGAATTCGCATGAAAATTTATTTATTCACTGTGGGTGTTTGTAAAATCATGCTCATTTCATTTCCTCTTTTCTCAAAAAATTCGACTAAATAACTGCTTCGGGTTTCCCGATGTAATTTTTCAAAAACACCCGGGCCCGATAAATGTACACTTTCACCTGCGATTCATTCAGGTTGGTAAGTTGTTCTATTTCCTGGTACGAATATCCTTCGTAATCGCGCAGCAGCAAAACCATCCGTTGTATTTCGGGAAGCTTATTTACTGCGGTATTCAGAATTTCTCCCAGGTCAGAATAACTCCTTTCATGGCTATTTTCGGCAACTTTTACATCTTCAGCAAAAACTGAGCGTTTGTCTTTTCTGATCCGGTCAATCATGGTGTGGTAAGCCGATGTGAAGAGATAGGCTTTCACTTTTTCACCGCTTACATTTTCATGATTTTTCCAGAGCTTTTCGTAGCAATCCTGTACAATATCCTCAGCCTTGTGCACGTCTTTAATGCTCTTTAATACAAACCGGTATAACCGATCTGAATAAAGTGTAACCGAGCTATTGTAATCGTTTAAAGTCATAAAGTTTTCTGAGCGCTTTCCGGAGATATGACGAACTACTTTGCAGGAAGTTACAGCAGGATACAAAAAAAGCTCCGGAATTTCCGAAGCTTTTAAATATCATAAGTTCTATTCATTCTGAATTTCTCCCTTTTGGGGAGATCAAGAGGGGCTACAAAACTGTCACCCAACCATAATTATCAGGCTCGTCGCCGTATTGGATACCGCGCAGTTTGTTGTAAAGTTTCTCGCTGATCGGGCCGGGTTTCCCATCTTTGGAGAAAACGTAGGATTTGTTTTCATCGAAATCGTCAATCCGCTGAATCGGGCTGATAACAGCGGCAGTTCCACAGGCACCGGCTTCCTCAAAAGTCGACAGTTCATCTACCGGAACCGGTCTGACTTCCACTTTCAACCCCAGTTCTCCGGCAAGTACCATTAAGCTTTTATTGGTTATCGATGGCAGAATGGATTGTGATTTTGGTGTGATGTAAGTATTGTTTTTTATGCCGAAAAAGTTGGCGGCGCCACATTCGTCGATGTATTTTTTCTCTTTGGCATCGAGATAAAAAATGTTGGAATAACCCAACTCGTGCGCTTTTTTACCGGCAACCAGACTGGCTGCATAATTTCCGCCCACTTTGTATTTTCCCATTCCAAGCGGTGCCGAGCGGTCGAATTCGCGCATAATCACAAAAGGCGTTGTCTGGAAACCGCCTTTAAAATATGGGCCAACCGGTGTTACAAACAAAATAAACATGTATTCTTTGGCTGGTTTTACACCCACTTCGGCACCCGAACCAAACAGAACCGGGCGAATGTACAGCGAAGCACCCGACTCATAAGGCGGAACAAATCTTTCATTCAATTTAACTGCTTTAACAACAGCTTCAGTAAATTTTTCAAGCGGTAAACGCGCCATCAATGTTCCGTCGCTTGAATCCTGCATCCGGCGGGCATTTTCATCCATTCTGAAAATACGGATTTTACCATCTTTTCCCCTGAAAGCTTTCAGTCCTTCAAACGATTCCTGCCCGTAGTGAATGGCTGTTGCTGCAATGTGTATCGGGAAATATTCGCTGTCGCTTACTTCAAGTTCTCCCCACTCTCCGTTTTTAAATGTGCACCTGATGTTGTAGTCGGTTTTTATATAACCAAATCCCAGGTTGTTCCAGTCTATGTTCTCCATTTTAAAAAGTCTTTTAGCTGTTATTTCAGTTTACAACTGATTTTCGGGCAAAATAGTGATTTTTTATCTTATTGAAATAAGAGAAATGTCAGGATGGGGTTGAAATAGAGATATTTTACAGCAGCTTAATAAACAGATGCCCGAATCAGTATTTTATTTCGAGCCAGTAACCGTTGTGTTTCCTGATGTTCAGAACGTCACCGTCGTTAAAAACCAGGTACTGACCTTTGATTCCTTTCAGTACTCCTGAAATGAGCGATTGTTTGTCAAAACTGAGACTGTTCAGTTTTTGCGGGTATTCAAGAACCGGGTAATCAATCCGGGTAATTTGGTCGTCGGGTTCGGTGTATTTTCGCAGTTCAGCAGGTAAAAAGCCAAGCGCTTTTTCTTTTTCTGCCAGCAAATCGATATTTGTTGCCACTTCGTTTTTCAGCATTTCGCGCCAGTCGGTTTTGTCGGAGTAAAATTTTTTCAGAAAAACCTCAATGATTCCGGCAATGTGACGGTTAGGAGTGCAAGCTAATTTAATGGCGAACGAAGCTCCCTGGTCAATCCAGCGCGTCGGAACCTGGTGATTGCGTGTAACGCCGACTTTTACATCACTCGAAACGGCAAGATAAACAAAGTGGTCGATGAGGTCGTGTTTTTCGGCCCATTCCAAATCGCGGGCAATTCCGAAATGCGATTTCGAAAGTTCGGGTCTCACGATTGATTCGCTGGCTTCGGGTGCAGTTTGCAGGCAGTTGTAACAAAATCCCTGTCCGAATGAGGTTTTGGTTTGTTTTCCACAAGAAATACAATTGATTCGCCCGGTAAACTGAAGCGAAACCTGTTTTCCCAATAACGGATTCAGATGAATTTCAGCATCGCCTACTGGTAAAAAATACTGTACCGGGCTGATTCCTTCGGTGCGCATTTTTAATATGTTGCCTTCGGTTTGCATACGAGTTTATTTTATTGAACAGGATAAAACAGGAAATGTTGTGGCTTCAAAAACTGAAGCATATTAAAAACGATTGCAAATGTAAAAATGGATGAAAAAAATTCAAGAAAAAAATAGAATACAGTTAACTGAAACAGTTGCCAACATTAACTCAAACGCTTGAATATGACATAAATAATATCTTTGTTAAGATCAATTTATTGGGAAAATAACTTGCTTTTTTCTTTTCATAGTCGTAACTTTTATAATTGTAAAATCTTCAAAATCAATTAACTTCAAAATTACTGTTATGAAAACAAAAGCATTTATTCTGTTTTGCCTTCTTATGGGTATTGGACTTGCTCAGGTTTCTGCACAAAATGGTAAAAACGGAACGGGCACAACTAAATTTACAGGGGAATTTGGTCCTTGTAATTTGCCGGTATTTTGCAACGGTGAAATATCTGACATGATAACTTGCTCAAATTTAATCGTTGAGATGAAACTTAATTATATAAAAGGCGAGGACGTATGGGCATCTAACAACGTACTTACCCTTGAATGGATTAGCGAAAGTACCGGGGAGGTTTATAAGGGTGAAGTAATATTTGACTTTTTGTGTTCTGAAAAGGATATCGCAATAATACATTGTCTCCTTATAGGGAACAAGCTAAGTAATATAACTCAGAAAATTATATTCAATAGCAATACTTGGGAAATAATTGATATACAATCTAATTGCAACTAAAATACAGATTTAAATTTGCGATTACTGTAATAAAAATGCAAATGGTATTTTTCGAATTTATATTTGAATTAGCAGTTCTTTGAACACTTCATCATTTTACCAAACCCAAAATCCCACGTTAGAGCAGTTTGGCGGCGTCTTACATAATTTCAAATGTCAGTACCTTGGTTTTGTCGTTCAGGTATTTGGACCAAATATACAAGACACCGCCTTTTTTTCATATTATTTTACTTTTTATGATACTTCACTCTTGGTTTAAATTCGTGTTTATCATTTTTGAACTGGGTTGCCGTCGGCATCAACTTCGATAATTTCGTACCCGGTTTCTTTCAGATTTTCAATAATTTTTGATTTATCGCCTACAACAAACCAATTTACCTGATCTGGTTTTACAATCTGATTGCTTAACAGCTGCAATTCATCCTTGCTTAAGTTCCTTACTTTTGCATCATAGGTTTTGAAATAGTCATCACTCAAATTGTACGTAACTTTCTCGACCAATGAGCCAGCAACCGAACTGTTGGTTTCCCAAAGCCCGGGCAACTGAAGGACCATATTATTTTGTACCCTGTTGAATTCTTCGATCGAAACGGGTTTATCACTAATTATTCCAGTTAATTCTTTTTGTATTTCCTGAATTGTTTCTTTTGTTTTGTCCATTTGTACAGAAGTATAAGCAACGAAAGGCCGCTGGCCTTTTGTGTCTAACACCACACTTCCGGCTCCGTATGACCAATGTTTATCTTCCCGAATATTCATATTCAACCTTGAAACAAAGTCACCACCAAGGATATTATTCAGCGCAGTTAAAGCAGGTTGTGAAACCTGACCATAAGGAGAAATTACATACCCACTGATAATTACAGATTGAGTAGATTCGGGGCGATTCATTAAGTAAATCTTTTTGCCCGCTGTGCTTTTTACCGAAGCAATTTTAAATTGAGGGACATTGCCTTTTGCCCAGCTTTTTAATTTTGTTTCAAGGATTGAAACCAGTGATGCAAGCTCAACATCGCCTACAACAATAAGAGTTGCATTGTTGGGTTTAAACCAGGTGCTGTAAAAATTTCTGATTTCATTAAGGGTGATATCTTTGACTGTGGATTCAAATCCTGAACCGCTTAAGGGACTGCTATAAGGATGCCCTGTTTCAAATAAAAATTTAGGAAATACCCGTATAGCCATGCTAAATGGCTCGGCTTTTTCGCGTTGTATATTATCAAGATGTTCTTTTTTTAAACGATCGAATTCCGCAGAAGGAAATGAAGGATTTATCAAAATATCGGCAACCAGATCGAGTGTAGGATCGAAGGTTTGTTTCAAAGTCGTAAAATTTACATACGAAACATCAAGACTGGCTTGTGTGCTTACTGAAGCCCCCAGAAGTTGCAGTTTTTCGCTGATTTCAAGAGTAGACTGGTTTTTGGTGCCTTCATCAAGCATGTCCATTGCAAGGCTTGCCAATCCGGCCTTTGAACCATCGTTGGCATAACCGGCATTCATCAACAGATATCCAACAATAGTCGGTACATCTTTTCGTTGTGCAAGAACAATGTCCAGCCCATTTTTGAGCGTAGCTTTTTGCAGATTGGGAAATGATGCTGCAACCGGAGTGCCTAACCCCGGAAGATTGCTGCGATCAACTCCTTTTTCTGATGCCTTAAATGTTGGGAATGGAGAGCACACCAAAACATATTTGCCGGAACTCAACCATTCCTGCGAGACTTTCTGAATATCTGCAACAGTAGCTTCTGCTACATATTTCAATACTTTCTGGTAATAATCCGGAGAGCCGCCATAAACCTCATTGGTTGCGAGAATATCCGATTTTCCGCCAAAACCGCCGATTCGTTCAATTCCTTTCAGAAAATTTGCAAAGTAATTTGAACGGACTCTGTCAAGTTCATCCTGTGTCGGACCTTTATCCAAAAATTCCTGTAGAATTTTGTTCATGGTTTCTTCAACTTGTTCAACAGATTTACCAGGTTTTACATTCGCCTCAATAAGTACATAACCTGAGATTTCACGGGGATTTATGTAGGCGTAAGCAGAACTGGCTGCCTGATCCTCATAAACAAGTTTTTTATATAACCGTGAAGTCTTGCCTTCCGACAAGATACTCGTTGCCAGGTCCAGCAGTGTAGCCTCCCTTGTTCCCCATTGCGGTACATTCCAGGTCATACTAATTCTTGCTTCCGGAACGCGGTCCTCATAATATCCGCGGGTTTCTTCTTGCCTTTTTGCAATATTTAATTCAGGCTTTATCAGCGTAGGGCCTGCTGGAATATCTCCAAAATATAGTTTAACCTTTTCCAGAATTTCGTTGGGCTTAACATCTCCGGCAATACTTAAAACTGCATTTGAAGGCCCGTAATAAGTTTTAAACCATTCTTTGACATCGTCAAGGCTGGCTGCCGTTAAATCTTCCATCGACCCAATAACCGTCCATGAATATGGATGTCCCGGTGGGTAGGTAGCTTTGGTGCCGATTTCATCCTGTCGTCCGTAAGGCGAGTTTTCATATTGTCGTTTTTCATTCTGAACGACTCCCCTTTGTTCGTCCAGTTTAGCCTGGTCGATTGCACCCGCTAAATGCCCCATCCGGTCGCTTTCAAGAAACAAAACCTGGTCAAGTGCAGCCAATGGCACACACTGGAAATAATTGGTGCGATCGTTATTAGTAGTTCCATTCAGATCGGTTGCCCCAATGGCTTGCAGTGCCTTAAAATAATCATTGTTAAAATTTTCGCTCCCGTTAAACATCAAATGTTCAAAAAGATGGGCAAAGCCTGTTCTTCCGGGTTTTTCGTTTTTAGAACCCACATGATACCATACATTTACAGCCACAATAGGAGCTTTGTGATCTTCATGTACAATCAGGGTCAATCCATTATCAAGCACAAATCTTGAATAAGGAATGTCAATCTGATCAGGATTGAAATAAGAAGTATTCTGACTTTTTACAGTTAAAAAAGTGAATACAAACATCAGTGTGTAAAAGATAACTTTAAACTTTTTCATTGAATTTGATTTTTGGTATAAGAAAAGCGTTTGATTAAACCTGGCTTTAAAAAAGTCAGTAATCACAAGGAAACGGTTTTGAACCTGATAGTCGCATTAATAAACTGCTCCTTGAGATTTGAGCATTTGATTTGCCTTTAAAATTTCTTTTGAATGGTAAATCGCAGGATTACACTTATCAAGTTACTAACATTCTTTTAAAAAGGCACTAGAAACTTCAATTATTATTTCTTTAAAAGACTGATAATCTGAAAAGGCAGTTGGGTTTGTTTAAATGAGGGAAAACCTTTAAATTAAGGTTGCTTTTCCGGAATTTGGGGGCAGTGCATAAAACAAATTTCAATCAATAATCACAAATCACTATTCTTTTTTATTTCCATCGTTTGCCACACCCAAAATTCCGAGGTAGATTAGTTTTGCTGCGTCTTCCATAATTTCAGGAGTCAGCACATCGGTCTTGTCTTTCGGGTGATGATAATAAACCGGGAATACTCCGCCTGAAGTCCACAACGAAAGGGTTTTGATTCCGGCATTTTCGAAGTTGGCTGCGTCAGACCGAGGTCGGCTGTAGCTTTTCCGCCATTTCGAAGCATCCATTTTCCGGTGAAGGTAGTTTTGATTGGCCTTTTCGAAATGACTGTAAATTTCGGGGTAACTTTTTCCCGACGAAACAAAGAAGCCGGTTCCGTTACCCACCATATCGAGATTAATCATAAAAACAGTTTTTTCGATGGGGAACAGCGGATGGTCGGCATAGTATTTACTGCCGTACAAACCACACTCTTCGCCGCCAATCAGAATAAAAAGCACTGAGCGTTTTGGTTTTACTTCCGATTGTGCCAGTGCTTTGGCAGCAGCCATAATATCTGCCACCCCCGAAGCATTATCAAGCGCACTTGGGAAAAGTTCTCCTAAATAACCTTGACCATCGAGATGGCCGCCCACAATAATCACTTCGTTTTTCAAAATAGGATCGGCACCTTCTACCAAGCCCACCACGTTGCACGATTTGCTTTCGGGGAAGTTTTTGGTTTCAGCAGAAATGATTACTTTTTGTTTTGGATTCAGCACAAACGACGGCATTTGAAAAGCTGCCAGTTGCTCTTTTACTTTTTTGTATTCTTTTCCAGAGGCGGCAAAAATCTCTTCAGTAATTTTCTCGCTGATATGTGCATACACAAAACCTTCGGTAAACGAAGTATTCGGATTGGCAATGGTTCCCACGTAAAGCAACCCGATTGCCCCGTGATCGATGGCATTTTTAAATTTATACCGGTGGTACGAATACGGCGTCCATTTTCCCTGCACCGAATCGTTTTTTGTATATGGAATTCCGGTTTCGAGAATCACGATTTTCCCTCTCACATCCACATTCAGGTAATCGTCGTATTCGAGTTCGGGAGCTGTGATTCCGTGGCCTGCAAAAACCATTTCGCCGGTAATTGTTCCGGATGCCGAGTTGGAGCCAGGCATGTACTCGTCCGGAAAAATAAGTTCTTTTTCAACGCCGTCCGGGTTGGTATATTTTACACTTCCTTTTGAATAAACTTCAGAATAGGCATTCGGAAAATATTGAAACCAGCTTCCATTGTTGGCGGGTTTCAGACCCCACTGTTCAAACTGAGCGGCACACCATTCGGCTGCTTTCAGGTATTCGGGCGAACCCGACAAACGGCCTTTGTATTTTTCTGAACTGATTTCTTCGGTAATTTTCAGCAAATCGTGACTCGAAATGGAATGAAAGGTTTTTAAGATTTTTACGGAGTCAGTTTCCTGTGCCGCAAGGATTCCAAAACCGATAAAAAATATAGCAAACAGCAATGATTTCTTCAGGCTCATGGTTTTATGAATATTTCGGCTTAAAAATATTAAAATTCGATTGAATTGCTTAGAAATGGAGTGCCTTCATTAATTAAATCCCTTAATGTCTTTTTATATTCCCTTAACAATGAATAAATTGAAGAGTAATTTTAAATAAACCGAATTATGAACATGAGAATTTTAAGAGGAACTTTTTTTGGCGGAATCGCCTTTTTCTTCCTTGGTTGGGTTATGTGGGGAATGTTGCTGATGGATTTCTCCAAAACAAATTACAACCAATCGATTTATCTTCCGGATAATGGAATGATTTGGTGGGCCATGATTGCCTCGAACTTAGTTTTGGCCCTGCTGGTTACTTTAGCATTAAAATGGGCTGGTGCAAAAACCATTGTTGACGGGCTGAAATTTGGCGCGCTGGTTGGCGGCTTGTATGCATTAACCACCGATTTGGGTATGTATTCGATGACCAATGTAATTTTGAATTTGACTGCCGTTGTGGTTGATACACTGGCTTATGCCTTGGTTACAGCCATCACTGGACTGGTAATTGTGCTTACCTGGGGCAAAAAAGAATAACATCGAATAAAAAATCCACACCAAGTGTGCGATACAAACGCAAAACCACCTGTCACTCGTCAAAGCAGTCGCAAAAACGGGAGGCAGGTGGAAATCCTTGTGAAATAACGGAGAGATCTCTTCTTTACAGTTCTGGTTAAATAGTTTTCAAGCTACTTTCTGATGATGAGCTCCTTTATTTTGTCGCTAATAAAGTGGGCGAATGGAGGGTCCATGTTGGATAGAACAATGACTGTATGACCTGAATTTAAGTACATTCCAAAATCAGTACACACGCCTTCGTAATCTCCACCATGTCCGAAAATCATTTCATTTCCGAGTTTTTGGTGAACACTACCCAATCCCCATGTTCCGTCAACAGTGTATTCGAAAAATAACTTTGTTGTTTCGATGTTTAGCAGTTTGTAGCTTTTCAGGGCTTTGGCGAAATGGAACAAATCAGGCACGGTTGAAAGTCCTCCACCTGCGCCGCTGCCAACTTCTGTCATCGTCATGCCGGATTTCTGCAAAACATTTGTTTCCACATAGTTTGTAAAAGGCTTTCCGGTTATTTTTTCGATTATTATGGATAAAAGAACAAAGCCCGAATTGCTGTATTGCCAGCTGCTTCCGGGTTTAAAACTCAGGGTATCCGATTCGAGCAGTGGTAAAAAATCACCTGCAGTTTTATAATTTGCTGCATTTTTCTGATAATCCGGATTCTCAAAAAAGTCACCCATGCCCGATGTGTGAGTAAGCAGATGCCGGATTGTGACCTCTTTTGCGATGGTTTTGTTCTTAAAACCAGGAAGATACGTTGCAATCGTTGCATCGAGGCTGACTTGTTTTTGTTGAATCAGTTGCAAAATACTCACGGCAGTAAACATTTTACCCAACGAAGCCAGACCAAACTGAGTTTCGGAATTGTTTGGCTTCCCTTGCGGATTGTTACCAAAAGATTTTGAGTAAATCACCCGCTCATCATCTGCAATAAAAACATTTCCGGCAAAAACATTCGAGTCGGTTAGTCGCCTGCAATAGGAATCCACTTCGGCAACTATTTTATTTTCAGGTAACTTACCACTCTGAATGAAAGATTCGGTAAAGCCGGCTGGCTGGATAACCCGGTATTTAAAGTTTTGAGCTGAATCGGTAAAAATGGAGAATTTCCACCATGAATCGTAAGCGAAAGTCTGCACCCAGGCGTCAACGTTTTTTGGCGCGACAACCTCTGCCTTCCTGATTTTTACCTTTCCGATAAATTGAAAAGCGTTAAAATTGCTTTTAACCGCATTTTCAATTTCTGTTTTGTTAAGGCCATAATTTTCAAACCAGTTTTTGTATTCCACACTGTCGCCAGAGTTGTAAACCTCAATAAAAGAGTTAATTAATGCTGTCAACTTGTCCTGTTGGCTGGTTGAAGTTTGTGCTTTTGTATCAACAATTGATAACGAGGTTATTACCACACAAATAGCAACAAAGTAGTTAATCTTCATTTTATGATTCTTTTTACAGTACTTTATATCGAAAGCCTGAAACCGACTGTTTTATGGTTACATAACCGGAGGAATTGCCATTGGAACCGGGTTGTTGACAGGTTTTACGGTTTTCAGATAGGCGAAAATGGCTTTTAAATCATTGTCTTTCAGTTTACTGTAACCTTGCCACGGCATTGGCGGCAATAAATTCCGGCTGTTTTCCAATCCTTTCCATTTTCCTTTTTTCATGGCAACCAAAAACTGTTCTTCAGTCCAACTGCCAATTCCTGTTGCGTCTGGTGTAAGATTAGCGGCAAAGGAAGTTCCCCAGGGACCGGTCGCTGCAGTATTGTTCATGTTGAATACCACGTACGATTTCAGGATTTCTTTATCAAAAGGCACCAGAGTTTCGTTTGCCGGATGACCGGAAAGCAGACGCAGTGTATCAGGAACCGGCCCTATTGAAGTCATTATTTTTGGTGAATGGCAATCGTTACAACCCATCACTGTTACCAGGTATTCTCCTTTTGCTATCTGATCGGCAAGTGAAACTTCAGCAGTTTTAACCGGAGTTTCTGATTTTGGTGTGCATGCAATTATGGATGATGCAAGCAAAAACGAAAGAAGATATATTGTTTTCATGTTTTTAAAGTTTATTTTTTGTGAATAATATTTTGTTTTCTTATTCCCCCTCCCACGGAGGGGTTAGGGGAGGCATTAATCCTGCCAGTTGGCCACATACCTGCACAAATCACGTTTCATATCGGTAATTTTAAACAGGTAAGGTCCATACATCTGGCGGCCTGCATTGATGTTTATGTACATAAAAGTATTATTATCAGGAACATAAAAAAACTGGGTTGAACAACCAATACCATCACCTTCATGACCAAACTGCGGTGTTGAACCTTCTTTAAACTGCCAGTATTCAAAACCTTCGCCATATTCAGGTTCTGTTGAGTTCACACCTTCAACCCAGTTTTGCATTTCTTCGAACGAACTTTCAGAAATTATTTCGCCGTTTATCAATGCTTCATGAAAAGCAATTACATCAGAAGCGGTTGCTGCAAGCGCTCCGTAAGCATCGCTGGCGTTGGCCAAAGCTCCGTTCCATTTCGAATTGTTCTCAAGCTGTTCGTTTGCATACCGGTCGAAATAGTAATTCGGAAAACCCAGGTTTACAGTTTGCTCTTCTGATAATCCATGATAGGTATGCGAAAGTTGCAATGGTTCAAGAATTTGTTCGTTCAGCAGTTGCCAGTAGCTTTTTCCGCTTACATTTTCAAGTATCAGTTGCAGGAGCAGGTAATTCGTGTTCGAATACATAAAATCGGTTCCCGGTTCAAACACAAGTGGTTTTCCTTTTACCATTTCCAATCTTCCTTCGATGGTTGGCTGGTTCAGGGGGTCGTTTAACTGGCCTACCACAAACTCTGGTAATTCGGTAACATTTACAATTCCGGAAGTATGGTTTAACAACATTCTGACTGTAATTTTTTCGTATCCCGAAATATTGTCAAGAACATTTTGGGGAAGGTATTTCGAAATTAAACTGTCAGTAATAATGTTTCCAGCATCCACTTGTTTCATAATCAGTGTGGCTGTATAAGTTTTTGTAATACTGAACAGCCAGGAAGTACCGCCTGATTTAAACGATTCTTTTGTTTCAACTTTGGCGTAACCTCCTGAATAATAAAACCATCCGTCGTCGTTTTTAATTACTATCTGTGCCCCCGGAATTCCTTTGGCAATATATTTTTCCACCAGAAACTGAATGGAATCTTTCATCGGGTGGTTGGGATTTGACTGTATTTCGTCGTTTACCGGCTGATAATCAGAAACCAGCAAATCTTTCTGGCACGAGCTGAACAGTGACAACGATATGGTAATGAATAATATAAATGGAATTGTTTTCATCTTTATTGGATATTGAATTGAACATGAATTTGAAACCAAACATAATTTGCGAATCAGGAAGCGGGTCGAAATCGGGATTGTACCCAAACATGGCTTTCATCTGATAAGCAACAAAAGGAATTATCTCAAGATTTGAGACCTCGATGGAGCGAAATCCTACACTTAACTGAACCGGAATTTGTACAATTCCTTTGAACTTTTTCCCGTTTTCCCACGAAGTGCCGTTCCATTTTAGCGGGTCAGAAGGATAGCCCGAAAACCTGTAAC
>CAZXVT010000029.1:0-34799 GCA_964644015.1 uncultured Maribellus sp. | reverse complement strand
ATTGGCCTTCCAGAAATTGAACAATTCAACTTTATTAAAATTAATATCAGAATTTTCAATCACCTTCAATTGATTGAATACTAATAATCAACTTATAATCGTATTACAGTATATTTTTAAATTTTACTTTTGATTAAAATCTAACGATAATACTGAAAATTATGTACAGAAAGATTCATCGGTTATATCTGTATTCGATGGGTTTCATAGTGATTGTAACTTTTGCATTACTGATAATTTACGGATGGTCATATTATATTACTGATTTAGACAATCGCTTTTTTCACATTAAAAATGATTTGCTGAAACCGAGTGGATTGATCGGCCACGGAATCGGGATTGCTGGTTCATTTTTTATGCTGACAGGTGTGCTTATTTATATGGTCAGGAAACGAATCCGGTTATTTTCAAGAGTTGGCACGTTAAAACACTGGCTCGAATTTCACATTTTCCTTTGCACACTGGGGCCTGTTCTTGTGTTATTTCACACCTCTTTTAAGTTCGGGGGCCTTGTATCGGTTAGTTTCTGGAGCATGGTCGCAGTGGTGGCAAGCGGTGTATTGGGCCGCTTTATTTATTTGCAGATTCCAAGAACAATTGAAGGCCGCGAAATGTCGAAAAATGAAATTGTACGGATAAAATCTGATCTTCTTAAACAGATCGAAACAAAATTAAGCCATGAACCACAACTGGTAAGTTTTCTCGGAGAAGCTATGAATGTGAAATCGGCTGAATCGAAAGGCAATTTTTTCCAGAATATTATACCACAGATTAAACACGAAAAAAAGCTGATGTCGGAAATCAGAACGAAAATAAAAACGGCGAATATTTCCCAAAAGGAATACCATGAAATATTGCGGATGATCAGGGGTGAAATTGTCCTGAGCAGACGAATTGCCTGGCTTTCAACCATGCAGGATTACCTGCGTTACTGGCATGTTGCGCATCTCCCATTTGCTCTGGTAATGCTCCTGATTATGATTATACATGTTTTGGTGGCTGTAATTTTCGGGTACATATGGATTTTTTAGCCCATGGAAAGTTTAATTGAACAACTGGCGATTTACGGTTCTGCAGGATTACTCCTTGTGGTGGTTCTCCTGATTTACATCCGGAAACTCAGAAAAGATTCGAAAGTTGTGGAGGAAAAAATCAGGATTGCCAAAGAAGAAGGGCTTTTCGAGCCTGTTTCGCTTCACCCCGTGGTCGATCCCAATTCATGCATTCAAAGCGGCGCCTGTATCAGGGCCTGTCCCGAACATGATATTCTAGGTATCAGAAACGGTAAAGCCACTGTGATCAACGCCAGCCGTTGTATCGGTCACGGAGCCTGTTTTCATGCCTGTCCCACGCAGGCAATCTCGTTACACATCGGAACAGAAAAAAGAGGTGTTGATTTGCCGCATGTCAACCCGTTTTTCGAAACCAATGTGAGAGGTATTTATATTGCCGGTGAATTGGGAGGAATGGGCCTGATTAAAAATTCGGTGGAACAGGGCAAACAGGCGGTTGAGAATTTTGCATCCAACGTCTTGAAATCCACTGATAATGAATACGACCTGATCATTGTAGGTGCGGGACCGGCGGGAATTTCGGCCACATTGCAGGCGAAAAAAATGGGATTGAAATCGTTGACACTTGAGCAGGACACATTGGGAGGTACCGTTTTTACATTCCCACGTGCAAAAATTATCATGACATCGGCGATGGACCTTCCGCTTCATGGAAAGGTTAAATTGACCGAAACATCGAAAACTGAATTGCTTGATTTGTGGAACAGTGTAATCGACAAACATGGAATAATCATTCAGGAAAACAGCAAAGTTGAAAAAATAGAAAAGTCGCCCAAAGGATTTGAGGTGTTTACAACCGGAGGAAAAAAATACACAGCTTCGGGTGTGTTGCTGGCAATCGGGAGAAGAGGTTCGCCCAGAAAATTGGGAATTCAGGGCGAAAATCTGGAAAAGGTGGCTTATCGCCTGCTGGAACCCGAGCTGATTGAAACAAAAAAAATAATGGTCGTTGGAGGTGGTGATTCTGCCATTGAGGCCGCCCTGCTCTTAATGGACAGAAACGAAGTGACGCTGTCTTACCGCGGAGATTCATTTTCAAGATTAAAACCAAAGAACAACGAAAAACTGCAAAATGCAATGTCTTCTCACAAATTAAAAGCGTTGCTGCAATCGAACCTCGTTGAAATAAACGACAATTCTGTGAATCTGAAGTTTGAAGGAAAAGAAGAGATTCAGCAACTGGAAAATGACCTTGTGTATATTTTTGCCGGTGGAGAGCTTCCGGTGGAGTTTCTGAAAAATGCCGGAATTGAAATAACCCGAAAATTTGGTGAAGCAATTCTGAAACATTCAAAAAACTGAACGATGAAAAGGTTTCCGGAGTTGATTTTCCTGTTATTGCTGCTGATCAGATTCAGCCTGCCTGTTTCTGCGCAGCTTTCACCGGGCGAACTCTCGAAAGCCCATTCCCATCTCGATGGTTTGTCGAATTGTACAAAATGCCATATTCTTGGCGAAAAGGAAACTACCTCAAAATGTCTTGAATGTCACCGGGAAATAAAAAGCCTGATGACACAAAACAAAGGTTATCATGCATCTTCAGAAGTAAAAGGAAAGAAATGCGCCACCTGCCACGGTGAGCATTTTGGCCCTAATTTTCAGGTTATCAGGTTTAATGAAAAAACTTTCAATCATAACCTGGCCGGCTATAAACTGGAAGGAAAACACGCCACTGCCGATTGTAAAAGTTGCCATAAAGAATCTTTTGTCACCAATAAAATATCGCAGAAGAAAAGCAACTCTTGGCTGGGACTTGGCACCGAATGTCTGAATTGCCACGATGATTACCACCAGAAAACACTTTCATCGAAATGCACCAACTGCCACAATTTCGGGGCATTTAAACCAACTTCGGGCTTTAACCATGCAAAAACAAAATTCCCGCTTGTGGGAAAACATCAGACTGTAAAATGCGACGCCTGCCACAAAATTGAAATAAAGGGGAGTTCAAAATTTCAGCAATTTGCAGGGGTGAAATTTGATAACTGTACCAACTGCCACACCGATGTTCACCAGAACAAATTTGGCAACGATTGCCGGAAATGCCACAATGAATTTTCGTTTCATGAAGTAAAAACCACTACAGGATTCAATCACAATAACACCGATTTTCCGCTGAGAGGCAGCCATGTAAATGTCGATTGTAAAAAGTGCCACACCAAAAGCCTGACTACTCCGTTGAAACACAGTTTGTGCTCTGATTGTCACTCTGATTATCACAAAGGCCAGTTCCTGAAAAACGGAAATAAACCGGATTGTGAACAGTGTCATTCAGTGGAAAAATTCAGTCCCTCATTGTACAGCATCGAAAAGCATAATCTTTCGGGGTTCAGACTTGATGGCGGACACCTGGCAACACCCTGTTTCTCGTGCCACAAAAAAACTGCCGAATGGAATTTCAGGATTTTGGGAGCACGCTGCACCGATTGTCACGAAAATTTTCATAAAGATTATATCAGCGAAAAATATGTTCCCGACGGCAATTGCAAAACCTGCCATACAACTGAAAACTGGAAACAGGTGAATTTTGATCATTCAAATACAAACTTCCAATTGTTGGGAAAACATGCCCAAAATACCTGCAGGGACTGTCATTTTAAACAAACCGGAGAAAACGTGGTGCAGAATTTCAGGAATTTTCAGAAGAAATGTGAAAGCTGCCATACCGATATTCATCAAAAACAGTTTGAATTGTCAGGACAGAACAATTGCGAGCGCTGCCACGCGTTTAATAGCTGGAAAGCAGAGAAGTTCAGTCACGAAAGTGCCCGGTTCAAACTCGACGGAAAACACCAGGGGGTGGCCTGTAATAAGTGTCACAAACCTCTGGATGGTGCGAATGGTAAATATTTTCAATACAAATTTAAAGATATCACATGCGCCGCTTGTCATTAATTTTTTTGTTGCTGGCCCCTTTGTTTTTGTGGGCACAGGACAGTCCACACGGGAAAGACTTCAGGTACAGTTGCGACGATTGTCACACCACCGAAGGGTGGAAATACGCTGCCAATGCGGTGTTTAACCACAACAAAACAAATTTCAGGCTCGAAGGACAACACTCATTTGTAAATTGCAGACAATGCCACACTTCGCTGGTTTTCTCTGAAGCCAAAACCAATTGTTCCGCGTGCCACGCCGACCTGCACAATACAACAGTCGGCAATGATTGCGCACGGTGTCATACCCCAAAATCCTGGATTGTTACAAATATTAAAGAAATCCACCAACGAAGCCGGTTCCCGCTTTTGGGTGCACACAATGCAGCTGATTGTTCTGCTTGCCACACTTCTGCATCAAACATGGAGTTTCAACCGTTAGGAATAGCCTGTTACGATTGCCACAAAACTGATTACGAGGCAACGACAAATCCTAACCACAGGCAATCCGGATTATCGACTGACTGTGTTCAATGCCACCGGATTGATGCCTTTGAATGGAACTCCACCGGGTTTAACCACGACTTTTTCCCTTTAAATGCAGGACACCAGATTAATGATTGTGCTGCGTGTCATAAAAGCAATAATCTTGAACCTCTTTCGCCTGAGTGTTACAGTTGTCACCAGGCCGACTTTGCAAATACAACAAATCCAAAGCACAAGCAACCCGACTTTTCAACGGTCTGCACGCAATGTCATACAACAAGTCCAGACTGGAAACCTGCCAGATTTGACATTCATGATGCAGGTTATTTCCCAATCTATTCAGGAGAACATAAAGGAGAATGGGAAAGCTGCGCTGATTGTCATAAACAATCAGATAATTATTCGCTGTTTAGTTGTGTTGATTGTCACGAGCACAACAAATCGAAAATGGATGGTGAACACCGTGAAATTAATGGCTATTCATACAATAGCATAGCCTGTTATGGTTGCCATCCAACAGGAAGGGAAGAAGGTGCGTTTAATCACAATGTAACCGGGTTCGAGCTAAAAGGGGCACATATACAGACCGATTGTGCCAGTTGTCATAAAAATGGTTATTCGGGAACTTCCACGTTATGTAATTCCTGTCATTTTACCAGTTATCAGCAGGCTGTTAATCCGAATCACATAAACGCCGGAATCAGTTCTGAATGTAAGAATTGTCATACTGAGAATGCATGGAAGCCATCCTTATTCGACCATATTATCAGCTCCGGATTTGCCCTTACCGGTGGCCACTCCGGCCGACAGTGCTCCGACTGTCACATTGGGAACACAACCTCCGCAACATCGGCCTGTTACAGTTGCCACAATGCCAACTACAATCAGGCTCCGAACCATTTAGCTCAAAAATTTCCGACTCAATGCGAACAATGCCACAACTCAAACAGCTGGGGTGAAACTGTATTTAACCACATCAACACCGCATTTCCACTAACCGGCGCACATGTTGCCACTGAATGTGCTGCCTGCCACACAGCAGGGTACGCAGGAACTCCAAACGTGTGCAACACCTGTCATACAAAAAACTATAACGAAGCGCAGAATCCGTCACACACTGCTGCCGGAATTTCAAACACCTGCGAAACCTGTCATAATACCACAACGTGGATTCCATCATTATTTAATCATACAAATACAACCGGTTTTGCCCTCACCGGAGGTCATTCAGGACGCCAGTGTTCTGACTGCCACATTGGGAACACAACCTCCGCAACATCGGCCTGTTACAGTTGCCACAATGCCAACTACAATCAGGCTCCGAACCATTTAGCTCAAAAATTTCCGACTCAATGCGAACAATGCCACAACTCAAACAGCTGGGGTGAAACTGTATTTAACCACATCAACACCGCATTTCCACTAACCGGCGCACATGTTGCCACTGAATGTGCTGCCTGCCACACAGCAGGGTACGCAGGTACTCCGACACTGTGCAACGCCTGTCACACAGACGATTACAACAAAACAACCAATCCTGTCCATTCATCAATTGGAATATCAACCAGTTGCAATGAATGCCACACCACAAACCCGGGATGGCAACCCGCAACTTTCCCGATCCATCAGAACTTTTTTGTTTTCAAAGGTGCACACCAGGCTGTCGCAACCAATTGTTTCCTTTGTCATGCCGGTAATTACAACAATACACCCAATACCTGTTATGGATGCCATACTTCGGATTATAATGGCACTGTCAATCCGGCGCATAAAACAGCCAATTTCCCGACTACCTGCGAAAATTGTCATACCGAAAGTGCATGGACACCGTCAACATTCAATCACGATGGTCAGTATTTCCCGATCTATTCAGGAGAACACAAGGGAGAATGGAACAATTGTGCTGATTGCCATACACAACCAACCAATTATGCGGTGTTCTCATGTACCAATTGTCACGAACACAATAAAACAGAAATGGATAATGAACACCGGGAAGTCGGCGGATATGTTTACAATAGTGTGAATTGTCTGAGTTGTCATCCCAAAGGGGATAGTTAACATGATAATCAGAAAAGAAAATATGATCAGATTTCTTCTGCTTATAATCATGTTGATTGTTACAGGATTTCAGGTTAATGCACAAGAAAATACAGAACTGGCAGATGGTGTGGTTTCCTATATTACAGGGCAAAGTATTTATGTGAAATTTGTTAATACCGAAGGAATTAAATCAGGCGATACACTATATATAAAAAGTAATAATACGCTTTTACCTGCACTGTTGGTACAACATCTTTCTTCCATTTCCTGCCTCTGCCAACCTTTGGAGAACCTGATTTTTAAGGTTTCTGATCCGGTGGTGGCAAAAAAGAAATTGGAGATCAAGGAGATGCCAACTCCTGAAAAACTAACAGAAAAATTGCCTGAAAAAGATGTTTCAACCGCGGTGATTGCTGTTTCCTCAAAAACCACGGTACAGCCTGAAAAAAAGCCATTAATCACAGGGCGGGCAACGGTTTCATCATATTCCAATTTTTCAACCCCGGGAGAAACCAGTAACAAACTCCGGTACACATTGGTAACCAATATTGGAAATACAGGACAGACTGCCCTTTCGGCAGAAAGCTACATTTTATTTACTCACAAACTCAATGAGTGGGATAAGGTTCAAGAGAACCTGAACAATGCGCTGAAAATTTACAGTCTGGCTCTCCGCTACGATTTCATTGACAAAGCTTCATTGTGGGCCGGAAGAAAAATAAATCCATCATTGGCCAATGTCGGAGCAATCGACGGAATTCAGTTTGAATACCACCCGGGGAAGTTTTTTGCCGGAGCGGCTGCCGGAACAAGACCCGACTACGCCGATTATAGTCTGAACACTTCGCTGTTTGAATATGGTTTTTATGCCGGACACAATACTAAATTGAAAAACGGGTACCTCCAATCGTCACTGGCACTTTTCGAACAAAAAAACAGTGGCAACACCGACCGCCGGTTTCTCTATTTTCAACACAACAACTCTGTGATAAAAAACCTCAATATCTTCCTTTCGTGCGAACTCGATTTGTATAAAGTTGTGGATAGCATTCCTAAAAATGACTTGTCGTTAACCGGCCTTTACATTTCGGCCCGATACAGAATTACACCCCGTTTATCTGTTTTTGCTTCGTACGATAACCGGAAAAATGTCATTTATTACGAAACCTTCAGAAATTATGTCGATGAGCTGATCAACCAGGCAAGCAGACAGGGCTATCGGGTTAATCTTAACTACCGGCCGCTGAATGCGTTGATGCTGGGGCTAAACGGAGGCTACCGGTTTATGAAAACAGACCCCAAACCCACAAAAACCCTGAATGGATTTGGCACATGGTCAAACATCCCGGTACTTAAATTGTCAGTCACCCTTTCTGCCGACCTCATTCAGACCAGCTACCTGAATGGACAGGTTTATGGGGTGCAATTTCTGAAGGACTTTTTCAATTACAAACTGCAAAGCACTCTGAATTACAGATTTACGAACTTCAATTACACAAACAACCTGACAAATCTGATTCAGCATATTGCCGGTGCAGATCTTTCTTACCAGGTGAATAAAAAAACATATATCTCAGCCAACTACGAGTTAACCTTGCAAAAAGACCAAAATTACTCCCGATTGTATTTGAATCTGAGAAGAAAATTTTAATATTACGGCAATTATAAATCAGAATTATTAACGTCTAAAATATTTAAAGAATGAGATTCTATTTTTCAATAGTTGTATTGTCTTTTTTGGTATCGTGTGTAAAAAACAAAAACAATCCGGCTTTACAACAAAATGAAAACGCCAAAGCTTTTGAAGTTGCCGAAGTAATCCAGGGAAGTACTTACACCTACCTGAAAGTGAAAGAAAAGGGAAACGAGAAGTGGATTGCAGTTACAAGGCAGGACGCCGTTGCAGGAGATGTTTTTTATTACGACCAGGAGTTACAGATGAACAACTTCCACAGCAAGGAAATTGACCGCACTTTCGAGATTATTTATTTTGTAAATAACATCAGCAAAACTCCCCTTGGAACCGAAAATGAAGGAACAATGGGAGCCATGGGCGGCATGGGCGGCATGATGGGCGGAGGCCAGCATTCAGGCAAAGTAAATGCGACTCAAAACAGCGCTATTCATCTTGAAAAGAATGACGGAGAGTTGACAATAGCCACTGTGTTTGCCAACCGCAATGAATATGCTTCGAAAGAGTTTGAAATCCGCGGAATTGTTGTAAAAGTAAATGAACAGGTGATGGATAAAAACTGGGTCCACATTCAGGATGGAACTGCTGATAATGGTAATTTCGACCTGACTTTAACCACTTCTGATTTGCCTGCCGTTAACGACGAAATCACCGTGAAAGGAAAACTCACACTGAACAAAGATTTTGGCTATGGTTATTCGTATGAAGTAATTATGGAAGATGCAACAGTAAAAGTTGACAAAAAAGCCGGTGCTTCGATGTAATCAGATATTTTGACCAAAAAGAAAAATCCACGGCTGAAACTGATCAGCCGTGGATTTTTTATTTACCAAAGTGCACAACTCCTTTGATTCTGCACCTTAACTTTTATCGGCAATTATTTTACTTCCAGAATTTTGATATTGCGGAACCAAACATCGTCGCCATGATCCTGAAGCGCAATCACGCCCGATTTCGGAACGTTGGCCCAGTCTGGGTTAAGTTCCGGAAATTTTGATCCGGCAACCATTTTATTCCAGTCTTCTGTCCATAAATGATATTCAAGAACAGTTTCTCCATTCTGGCGGTGCCATACACTGCCTTTAAATACTTCAATTTCAATCGAATTCCATTCGCCTGCCGGATTTGCGTTTTGTGGTTTTGCCGGAATCAGGTCGTATAAAGAACCAGCCATGCGATTGCCGTTTTTACCAGCGCGGGCATCCGGATGTCTTTCGTTATCGAGCACCTGCATTTCAGGAGCAGTTTTGTAAATCGGCCAGTCTTTTACTTCTTTTCCCAGGTAGAAAATACCCGAGTTTCCGCCGGGAGCTACTTTCCATTCCATTTTCAGTCTGAAGTTTGAAAATTGTTTGTCAAACAGAATATCACCACCGTCGTTTGCACCGGCTTCACCTTGTCCCGAACCTTTGCAATGCAGTGTTCCGTCAACAACCTCCCAGCCTTTTGGAAAATCAGGACGGTTATTTCCACGCCAGCCGGTTGTGGTTTTTCCATCAAAAAGCAGTACCCAGCCTTCTTCTTTTTCTTTCTTTGTCAACTGATTAAGAGCTGATTTTTCATCTTTACTTCCTGTCACTTTTTTCCCTCCCTGACAGGCCGACAAACCAGCAATGATAGCTGCAGCCATCACCAGTACCAATAATTTTTTCATCGATTAAAATTTTAAAATGGTTAATATTAAGTATTCTCAATAGTTTCATTCAGGCAGCAACAAAAATAATAAATTCGGTTATTCTTTTGTAAATTCGAATGGCGAATTGAAATTGACATCATTTAACTTACCGGATTATGGGAAATTCAGTAAAATCAAAAAAAATTGGAATATTAACCGCCGGAGGCGATTGCCCGGGTTTAAATGCGGCTATCCGCGGTGTTGGAAAAACTGCCATTGTGGAATACGGAATGCAGGTGTTGGGATTTAATGCCGGGTTTCTTGGGCTTATCAATGCCGATTTTATCGAACTAAAAGAAGCGCAACTTTCGGGAATTCTCACACTGGGCGGAACCATTCTCGGTACCTCGCGCGAAAAACCTTACAAACTGGTTTCGGAAGATGGAAGCAACAATCACAAACCCGAAAAGATTATTGAAAATTACCACAAACTCGGGCTCGATGCAGTGGTTTGTATTGGTGGCAATGGTACCATGAAAACTGCCCATCTTTTGTCGCAGGAAGGATTGAACATTGTTGGCATTCCGAAAACTATCGACAACGACGTTTGGGGAACCGACGTAACATTTGGTTTTGATTCGGCGGTGCAGATTGCCACCGACGCCATCGACAGGCTCCACACAACGGCCAACTCGCACCAGCGTGTGATGATTATCGAAATTATGGGGCACAATGCAGGCTGGCTGGCACTTTATTCCGGACTGGCCGGTGGTGGTGATGTCATTCTTATTCCTGAATTACCTTACAACCTCGATACCGTAATTCAAAGGATTGAAAAACGATACGAGGACAAAAAACCTTATTCGATCGTTGTGGTGGCCGAAGGGATTGAACACCCGAAAAACCAGAGTGCCGCGAATTATATTGCCAAAAGTATTGAGGCTGCAACCGGAATCGAAACCCGTGAAACTGTGCTCGGGTACATTCAGCGTGGTGGAAGTCCCAGCCCGATGGACCGTATTCTCGCAACACGTTACGGCGCTTTTGCCGCCGAATGTATTGCCGATGGAAATTTCGGAACCATGGTGGCCATCAAAAAGAACAAACTGACAACTGTTCCGCTCGAAGAAGTGGGCGGAAAACTCAGACTGGTGAAACCCGATCTCGGCCTGATTCTGAAAGCCCGTAAAATGGGTGTTTCGTTTGGTGACGAAGAATAACAATCTGAATATTTCACAGCGGAGACGCGGAGGCGCAAAGAGTTATTAATTTATCCCTTCGTGTCTTCGTGACTTTGTGTTTAAAACCCTGGCGTTACATCTTTGTTTTACTGTCTTTCTGCCTGATTTCCACCCGGCGGATTTTTCCGCTGATGGTTTTTGGCAGTTCGTCAACAAACTCAATTATCCGCGGATATTTGTAAGGTGCAGTTACCTGTTTTACATGTTCCTGCAGTTCCAGCGCTAAAGCATCTCCTGCTTTTGATTTATAATCTTTTGAGAGTACAATCGTAGCCTTTACAACTTGCCCGCGGATTTCATCGGGAACACCGGTAATGGCGCACTCCACCACCGCCGGATGTGTCATCAGCGCACTTTCCACTTCAAACGGGCCAATCCGGTAGCCGGAGCTTTTGATCACATCGTCGGCCCGGCCCACAAACCAGTAATAACCATCTTCATCCTTCCACGCCAGGTCGCCGGTATAATATATACCGTCACGCATGGCATCCTTTGTCAGCGCTTCGTTTCTGTAGTAGCCTTTGAATAACCCCACAGGATGTTTCTGATCATACCTGATCACAATTTGGCCTTGTTCACCGGCCTCTGCCCACCGCCCGTCTGGGGTAAGCAAATCAACATCAAAATGCGGTCCGGGTAATCCCATCGAACCAGGTTTTGGTTCAATCCAGGGTGTGGTATATACGGTTGGTGTTGTTTCACTCTGACCGTAGCCTTCACGCAGCTTAATTCCGGTGAGTTTGTAAAACTGCTCGTAAACCGCCGGATTCAGCGCTTCCCCGGCAATGGTGCAATATTCGAGATTTGACAGATCGTATTTCGATAAATCTTCACGGATCAGAAACCGGAAAATAGTTGGTGGCGCGCAAAGCGACGTGATTTTGTATTTCGACAAAACTTCCAGCATATCCGCCGGGTTGAATTTTTCGTGGTCATACACAAAAACGGAGGCTCCCGCAATCCATTGACCGTAGAGTTTACCCCAGACTGCTTTCAGCCAGCCGGTATCGGCAATCGTGAGGTGGAGGCTGTTTTCGTTCAGGTTGTGCCAGTAACTGGCGGTTATGATGTGCGCCAGCGGATAAACACAGTCGAGCATCACCATTTTCGGGTCGCCGGTTGTGCCCGAGGTAAAACTCACAATCAACAAATCATCATTTTTTGTAGGTTCTGCCGGACGTTCAAAAGGTATTGCATTTTGAATTCCCTGGTGAAAATCTTCCCAGCCATCAGGAATTACCGGCCCCACCGAAATCAAATTCTGAATGGTTGGAGATTCGGGCAAAGCGTCGTTCACCGCTTTCAGTATTGTTTCTTCACCCACACAAACAATCGCCTTAATACTTGCCGCGTTGTTCCGGTAAATGAGGTCTTTTTTAGTCAGCAAATGTGTGGCGGGAATAATTACCGCGCCTATTTTATGCAATGCCAGAATGGTAAACCAGAACTCGGCCCTGCGTTTCAGTATAGCCATTACCATGTCGCCTTTCCGGATTCCGATCGACCAGAAATATCCTGCAACCCGATCTGAGATTTCTTTCAGTTCGCCAAATGTATAAGTCCGGCTTTCTCCTCTATCGTTTGTCCACAACAAAGCCCGTTTATCGGGATCGGTGGCAGCCCAACCGTCAACCACATCATAGGCAAAATTGAAATCTTCGGGAACAATCAGTTCGTAATTGGTTTTAAAATCTTCAAAATCTTTAAATTCTACCTGTTTCAGATATTTTTCAATCATGTGCGGGTAATCGTTAGGTTTATTACTTTAGAAAATTACAGCCAGAAATTTCACCGGTTTTTCATCCAGCGCTTTCATTCCATGTGGTTGTGTGGCATCAAAATAAAGACTGTCGCCTTCGTTTAGTGTCAGTTCATGCCCGCCCACACTCAGTAACATGCGGCCTTCAATCACATAATTAAATTCCTGTCCGTTGTGGCTGTTCAGGTGAATATCGCTGCCTGAAGGTTCAACTGTAACTATAAACGGATCGGCTTTTCGTCCGGCAAAACCTGCTGCCAGTGCCTGGTATTTGTAGGCCCGGGTGCGTTCCATGGCAGTTCCCTGTCCGGCTCTTGTTAGAAAATAGGTTTTCATAGTGGGTTCGTCGCCAAACAAGAGCGCTGTTAACTCAACTTTATATTTTTTAGAGATATTTTGCAGGACACTCACCGGAATGTCGTTTTCGCCACTTTCGAATCCGAGGTATTCTTCCTCCGGAATGTTACAAACAGCCGCAACTTCGGCTGGTTTTAATCCCAGCAAATCGCGCAATCCGGCGAGCCTTTGAGCTATTTCACGGATTTGTTCATTCATAGTTTTTTCGCTGAATTTAGTTTAGTAAAATCAGGAATAAATGTATTTGTTTTTGGGAAAAGTGGTTGTATTGTAGCGATGTTTTTAAAGAATCTTTCTCCAGGTTTTTACAATGGCAAATGCACCACCTTTTTGGTTTCGAAAAACTCCTCTTCAAAATAATCGGAAAGCTTTTTTATGAATACAATTTTCTTAAACGGTTTTGTTTCTTCCGTCACATCGCCACCTTTCAGGTATAAAATACCATTGGGCATTGGGTTAATTTGTTTATCCGAGATTTTATTGCGCACCCACGGCACAAACTCAGGCAATCGGGTAACTGCACGGCTAACCACAAAATCGTATTTATCTTTCAGTTCTTCGGCACGAATCTGCTGTGCTGTTGCATTTGTCAAACCCAATTCTTCAATTACCGCATTCACCACTTTAATTTTTTTCCCGATTGAATCGACCAGGTGAAACTGCACTTCGGGAAACAGGATGGCCAGCGGAATTCCGGGGAAACCACCGCCGGTTCCCACATCCAGCACTTTTGAGCCGGATGCGAAACTGATGAGTTTGGCAATTCCCAGCGAATGCAAAACATGCCGTTCGTAAAATCCTTCAAAATCCTTTCGCGAAATGACGTTAATTTGTGCATTCCATTCGGCATACAATGGTTCGAGTTGTTCAAAACGGGCTTTCTGTTCTTCGCTGAGTTTGGGAAAATATTTTGTAATGATTTGCATACAAAGGTTTAAAGATGTTCGTTCATTTCGGTGCCTTCGATAAGCTTGAAAAGCATTTGCCGCGCCCTGAACAATTGCGCTTTGACGGTTCCCAGCGGTAAATTGAGTTCTTCGGCAATCTCCTCGTACGACATTTCACGAAAATACCTGAGTTCAACAAGCTCCTGGTAGTGTGGCTTTAAACGGCGAACGACTTTTTGCAACAAAATCGCCTTTTGCTTTCTGATCAGTTTTTCTTCCGGATTCAGATCTTTTGATTTTATCCGCGAAACTTCGCTCAACTCGCTGTGTTCGTCTTCGTTCTCGATCGAAATTGTAATTCCCTTTCTTTTTCGCAGAAAATCGATACAATTATTCGAGGCAATTTTAAACAGCCAGGTACTGAAAGCATAAGTTGGAGAATATTGGTGCAGGTTCTTGAATGCCTTTCCGAAAGCTTCGATTGTCAGGTCTTCCGCATCGCTCCGGTTGTTCAGCATTTTCAGGAGCATAAAATAAATGGTGTCTTTGTAACGGCTTAATAAACGGGCAAAAGCTTTCTCATCACCTTGCAACGCCTTCTGAACCAGTTCGTAATCCTGTAGCGCTCTTTCCGATAATTTTAAACCTTGATCTTCCATTTCTGCTTTTGTCCTTTCTGGTTGAAAACCCATCGGTAAAAAAACCGAAAGTAAGGTACAAACAAATCGTACATTAACGAAGATAGGAATATTTTACGTTCATTCAAGCGATTCTGCAGCATTTTTATGATAACCATCCGGCTGATGAGCTGGATAAAAACAAGCAGGGCAATAAAAGGCCATATGCTGAACAACAACACCGACACCACCACCAGCAACGGGAAATACACCAGTTTGGTTGCCTCGTCAAAAGCGAGCATCAGCTTTTTCGAAGAAGTGAGATGCTTTTCGATCCGGATACTTTTCTTCAGCAGATCAGCATAATCGTGCCACCTGATGGGTTCTGTTTTTTTGATGGCTGTGGATGCCTGAAACAAAACCTGCGTATTCTCTTTCCTGATGATATGATTGATCAGTAATTCAAGATTGGCGTACGGTTCGTTGATTTTCAAACCGTGACCGCCCACTTCAAAATATTTCTTTTTCAGAAGTGCCACATTTTCTTCGGCATAAACAAAAGGCAGCCCGTTTAAAATATATCCGACACTGCGTGTGAAAAGCAGGAAGTTTTCAATCCGGTAAAAAAATCCGGCCATTCCTCCTTCGGGAAGCACGCCGGTATAGGCAATTACCACATTTTTGTTTTCGCCCAGTGCTGAAGTAATTCCTGAAATCCATTCGAAAGTTGCGTTTTCGTAAGTAATCGGCACTTGCAAAACCCAATCGCACCCCGATGCTTTTATGGCAATATTCTGCGCCATTTTTATGGAATAGCGGGTTTCCTGGTGCAACATTGTCACTTTCAGCCTATCGCTGCGCTCACGCATCATACCGAGTACCTGCAAGGTGTTGTCCTGCGACACATCGTCCACCACAATCACTTCAAAATCGACACCGTTGATGGAAAGTACCGGGGGAAGATTTCTGCGCAGCCGCTCTTCTTCGTTTCTTACCGTATAAATCAGCGAAACGGAAACAGGTTTTTGTTCTGCAGGTTTTCTGACAAACAAAACTTTTCCGGTAAACAGAAAAAGATAAAGCAACCTGACAAGGAACAAACCGGCAAACACATTTGCCAGAATAAGCTGATAGCCCTGAAGACCAAGCAGATTGTTTATTAAAGTATCGATATATTGCTGAACCATTTTTGTCGGAAAACATAAGTTTAAATAACGTGCCAAAAGTCGAAACTTTCGGGGCATAAACATAGTTGCAGAATCTCTTTTTTTGAACGCCGGATTACATTTTATTAACAGGCAGAAGGACTTTTGAACACCGCCGCATTCAATCAGAATCGTTATATTTGCCGCCTGAAAACAAAAAGGTCTGCATGAATTTTGAATTAACTGCCACTTCTGTCAACTCGCGGGCACGCGCCGGGGTGATTACCACTGACCACGGAACCATTGAAACCCCGATTTTTATGCCAGTCGGCACCGCCGGTACGGTAAAAGGCATTCATACACGCGACCTGAAAGACGATGTAAAAGCTCAGATTATTCTTGGCAATACTTACCATCTGTATTTAAGACCTGGCATGGATGTGATTGAAAAAGCAGGCGGACTGCACAAGTTCAATCGCTGGGACAAACCCATTCTGACCGACAGTGGCGGCTACCAGGTTTTTTCATTGGGTGACATCCGCAAACTCACCGAGGACGGTGCCCGTTTTCAGTCGCACATCGATGGTTCGTATCATCTTTTCACACCTGAAAAAGTGATCGACATCCAGCGAACCATTGGCGCCGATATTATTATGGCCTTTGACGAGTGTGCACCGGGTGATGCCGATTACAACTATGCAAAAAAGTCGCTGAAACTCACACAGCGCTGGCTCGACCGCTGTTTTAAACAACTGGAAACCACACAACCAAAATACGGACACAACCAGAGTCTTTTTCCCATTGTTCAGGGTGTGACATATCCTGAATTGCGAATGAAAGCAGCCGAACATGTGATGACCTATAACGCAGATGGTTATGCAATTGGAGGACTTGCCGTGGGCGAAAAGGAAGAGGTAATGTATGAAATGATTGAAGTGGTGAATGCCGTTCTTCCGCAAAATAAACCGCGTTACCTGATGGGTGTGGGAACTCCGGTTAACATTCTCGAAGCCATTGAACGAGGAATTGATATGTTTGACTGTGTAATGCCCACCCGCAACGGACGAAACGGGATGATTTTCACGAGCGAGGGAAAAATCAATATCCGCAATGCCAAATGGGAAAACGACCACTCACCCGTCGATGAAAACGGAACTTCTTATGTTGACGGGTATTCAAAGGCCTACCTCCGGCACCTGATTATTGCCAACGAAATGCTGGGCGCACAAATTGCCAGCCAGCATAATCTGTCATTTTATCTTTGGCTGGTTAAAACAGCACGCCAGAAAATTATTGACGGAAATTTCGAACCCTGGAAACAGGAAATGGTTAAAAAACTGAATCACAAGTTATAACCACCCAATGAAGAAGTTCTATAAAACCATAGATTTTTACATCACCCGGAAGTTTCTGGGGACATTTTCCTATGCAATAGCACTTATTCTGAGTATTGCCGTGGTTTTCGACATGTCGGAAAACCTGGATGAATTTCTGTCAAAAGAGATTCCGGTCAAGGAAATTATCTTCGACTATTATTTCAATTTCATTCCCTATTTTGCCAACCTTTTCAGCCCGCTTTTCACCTTTATTGCTGTTATTTATTTCACTTCAAAAATGGCGTATAACACTGAAATTATTGCCATTCTCAGCAGCGGTGTTTCTTACCCGCGGTTAATGTACCCCTATATTGTTTCGGCAGCCATTCTTGCTGTTTTTACTTTTTCGCTGGGCAATTTTGTGATTCCGCCTGCCACAAAAACAATGAACGATTTCAGGCTGAAAAACATCGAGAATGTGAAAGTTGGTTTTGAACGCGACATTCATAGGCAAATTGAACCCGGAGTTTATATTTATATGCGCAGTTACAACCAGAACGACATCGGAAATAGCTTCACACTTGAAAAGTTTGACGGAGCAAAACTGGTGGAAAAAATTACTGCCGACAACATCCGCTGGGACAAGGACAACAGCAAATGGGTGATCAATAATTACTGGAAAAGAACCATTATGGATGACTACGAAATTCTTGAAAGCGGTTACAGGATTGACACCACCCTCAATATGAAACCCGATGAATTCAGATTGAAAAAGAAAGAAATGGAAACCTACACCACGCCCGATCTGATTGAAGAAATCGATGTCATGAAAACGCGTGGGATGAACACAGTGGAGTGGGAAATTGAAAAACACAAACGCATGGCAACACCATTTTCCACTTTTATTTTAACACTGATCGGAGTCGGCCTGGCATCGCGAAAGATAAAAGGTGGATTGGGATTTCACCTGGGACTCGGACTGGCTCTCAGTTTTTCGTACATCCTGTTTATGCAAATCACCACGGTTTTTGCCATCAGCGGCTCAGTGCCGGTGTTTCTGGCAATCTGGATTCCCAATATTCTTTATAGTGTGATTGCATTCTTTGTTTTCCGTTGGGCCGCCCGGTAATCAGACCATTTCTTTCAAAGCAGCGTTCAGGTTTTCACAAATCACACCGGTAAATTTCTGCACGAAACGTTTTGTCCCGATTCCCATTACCCACTGAAATCCGCCAGCTTCAGAAGCCAGAAAAATTTCATCCATTTCCAGCAGATCATCTTTTTTCAGTGTTGCAGTTTCTCTTATTTTCAATCCCGATTTCCGTGCAGTTTCAATAACCAGGTTCCTGAGAACATCGATATAACAACCGGTTTCGGGTGCTGGCGTAAATATTTCCCTTCCTTTCACCGCGAAAATATTGGCACCGATTCCATGTGTCACAGAAGCATTTTCGTTCAGAAAAACCGAATTCTGTGCCATTGTTTGCAGATTGGCAATTTCAGCCGTTTTCCAGACAAGAGAATTATAAAATTGAAAACGGATAAACGGATCGCTACTGAAAACAGGCACTTCAACAAAATTCAGCAAAATTCCCTGCTGCGAAACCGGAAATTCAAACTCCTCAAAAGCGCTGCATTCAACCACAAAATCGGTTTTGTTAAATTCAGCAAACAGTTTGATGGTTACAAATCCGGATCGGTAATACCTCGATTTATTCAATACCCTTTTTACCAGCCTGAAAAACTCGTTCCCGTCGTTCAATAACGCTGGAACTGCCATTTTCAGGAGCGAAAGCTCGTATTTGATTAACTCAATATTTGGATGAAAAAGCGGGATTCCACCGAAACCGTACCAGATTTTCCGGGTTATAACAACCGGATCACCGTATTCAAAAGGAACAAAATCCTCTTTTTTTACAATCAATCCGTTGGTAATTACAAATTCCGCTTTCACTGGCATACAGCAGTTTTGTTGTTATAAAATACTGAATAGCTGGTCGATAAAATGACGAAAAAGCGAAGGTTTCATAAGAATCGGAAAGATTAACCCGAACAGCGCCCCCAGCAAATGCGCATCATGTGCCACATTGTCGTCACTTTTTTTGCCCATCTGGTACGAATAAAAAAGATAACCTATACCGAACAAAATTCCGGGAATGGGTATCACCGCAAAAAAATAAAGCTTTTCCCACGGGTTCAGAAAAATAAAGGTAAAAAGCACAGCCGAAACAGCTCCCGAAGCGCCTACTGCATTGTAATAATAGTTGTTTTTCTGTTTAATAAGGCTCCAGAGGTTCGACGCCAGTATTCCGCCAAAATATAACAGCAAAAAATAAGCATTGGCCTTGTTGCCAAAATAGTAGCCAAAATACTGCTCAATCGCCCTTCCGAAGAAATACAGCACAAACATGTTTACCAGCAAATGCGACCAGCCGGCATGAATAAATGCATGAGAAATAAGCCTGTAATATTCCTTTCCATGAACCACTTTGGCTGCATTAAACTGCAATTTATCCATCATCGAATGGTTCTGAAAAGCCAGGTAAGAAATAATGCCGGTAACGGCTATCAGGAGATATGTTATCATCAGTGCAAAATTTTATAAATCATTTCTTTTTGTAATTCGGGAACATCAATTAATCCGGAAGCATCGTAGCCCCTGGCTTTCATATCGTATTCACGTAAAATGCCGATTATCTCGTACAACTTTGTGGGTGTATAACGTTTTGAGGCAGCCAGCAGGTTTTTGGCCACAAACGGGTGAACTCCCAGTTGCGAGGCAATTCCGCTTTCTGATTTGTCTTTCAGAAAATGAATGGCAAACATATTGGAAAAGAACCCGAAAAGTGTGATTGTGGTTCTTTGCAAAGGATTATCGGACAGGTTGGCGGCAAAATACTTGATAATCTGGTTGGCTTTCAGAATATTTCTTTCGCCCAGTGCATTCTGCAATTCGAGCAGGTTGTATTCCTTGCTAACGCCAATGTTTTTTTCGATGTGTTCGGGCGTGATGCGGTTGGAATCTTTCACGGCAATCACCAGCTTGTTCAGTTCGTTGGCCACTTTTCCCAGGTCGGCACCAAGGTATGAAGTCAGCAGTTGTGCAGCTTGCGGGGTGATGCTAAAACCTTTGCCGGTCAGAAACTTTTCAATCCAGGCGGGCAACTGGTATTCCTTCATTTTGTCGGAAGTAAAAATCAGCCCGTTCTTTTTAATGGCCTGCGAAAGTTTGGTGCGGGCATCAAGCTTTTTGTATTTGTGGCACAACACAAGCACAGTCGAAACCAGCGGTTTTTCGGCATACGGCGCCAGCAGTTCAATTTTTTGCAGACTCTGTGCTTCTTTTACAATAATGACCTGTCGTTGTGCCATCATCGGAAACCGCAGACAGCTTTCGGCAATATTCACCACCGACGAATCCTTGCCATAAACAATCGTCTGGTTAAATGCCTTTTCCGATTCGTTTAACAGATTTTTCTCGATGTAATCCGAAATCTCGTCAATAAAATAGGGTTCCTCACCCTGCAACAGATAAATGGGGTGAACAATATTTTTCTTGATATTCTGAATAATTGCTTCAAATTCCATAATCAGAATTTCAGGTGTTTTACCGACAAACCATTGTCGCGGATTTCGCAAAGTGCTTTGATCCCGGTATCGAGATGGACTTCGGTAAATTCGGAAGTTACTTTTTTGTCGCTGGCCGAAGTTTTCACCCCGCTCGAAATCATGGGCTGGTCGGTAACCAACAACAATGCACCAGTTGGAATGTGGTTTGAAAAACCTACGGTGAACAGCGTGGCTGTTTCCATATCAATAGCCATTGCACGTGTTTTCGATAATATTTTTTTAAATTTTGTATCGAACTCCCAAACCCGGCGGTTGGTGGTATAAACCACGCCGGTCCAGTAATCCTGCTCGGCAATACGTAAAATGTGCGACACCGCGCGTTGTAAATTAAACGCCGGTAATGCCGGTATTTCAGGTGGAAGGTAGTCGTCTGATGTTCCTTCTTTCCGGATGGCGGCAATGGGTAAAATAAGATCGCCCAACTGGTTTTTCTTTTTCAGTCCGCCACATTTCCCCAGGAACAATACAGCCTTGGGTTCAATCGACGAGAGCAGGTCCATGATGGTGGCAGCGTTGGGACTGCCCATTCCGAAATTGATGATGGTAATGTTTTCGGCTGTGGCGCTCGACATGTTTTTTTCGGAACCCTCAACCGGCACCCCGAATTTTTGAGCAAACCTGTCCACATAGTATTGAAAATTGGTCAGCAGAATGAATTTCCCGAAAGTTTCAAGACTTTTCCCGGTGTAGCGCGGTAACCAGTCGTCAACTATCTCTTTTTTTGTCTTCATATTGTCCTTTTTTTACCTTTGAACAAAGGTAGTTTAGTTTTCGTTCGACGGAGTTGCAAATTTATAATTTTAGCAGTCGCCCGGCAACCTGAAACAGAAGCAAAAAGAACCATGCAACAATTGAATTTACCGGAATATGCGTTCAGAATAAAAACCGAAGATGGCAAAACGATGATTTTTGATGCCATCCGCCTAAAGTTTGTGGCGCTGACACCCGAAGAGTGGGTGCGCCAGAACTTTATTGAATACTTGAAAACCGAAAAAAACTACCCGGCTTCGCTGATGGCGGTGGAAAAACAGATTACCATCAACCAAATGCAGCGGCGTTTCGATTTGCTGGTGTACTCGCGCTCGCACCAGCCCTGCCTGATTGCCGAGTTTAAAGCGCCCGATGTAAAAATCACCCAGGATGTTTTCGACCAGGTGGTGCGTTACAATATGGCACTGAAAGTGGCCGGCATTATTGTTTCCAACGGCCTGCAGCACTTTGCCTGCAAAATGGATTATGCCAACAACAGCTTTTCGTATCTGCGGGAGATTCCGGGGTATGGGGATTTTTAAGGCCGAGGCACAGGAAGAAGACGAGACGCAAATTACAACAAAAAGTTTCATGAAACTGGAAGTTTGACTCCTGTGGAGTTACCTGTTTATAGCAAATTTGAATTGAAAAGTGTTTTTAAAATTGTATAACCAGCGGCTGTATCTCCCATTTATCAAGATGATATCGCCGACCAGTTAAAAGTTTGAACCCAATCACCGCTGTTGAAATTGAAGCAATGGGTGCCAGAATAATTACGTATTGTGCCTGCATCGTAATAAAATACATTGCTGCGGGTATAGTCGCAAAAGACAAATAGGTTCCAATTGCGAATACTGCCACAGCAGCAATCTCCTGGAAATTGGTCAGTTCGCGCTGAAGTTTTATCCAGTTAATTTCGTGGTAGGCAACTGTGTCTCCCTTAACCGTGGTTAAGAAAGATTCATTGAAATTCTTAACCTTTCCTTTTATTTTCTGCCCGTTGTTAAGTTTCAGCTTAAACCTGGAATCATCGTCAATCACAACAATCCGCGGGTTATTTTCTGAGCCTTTCACCATTTGAATGATGAATTTGCCGGATTGCGCCTGCGATTTAAACTCAGAAATCAATAAGAAAATCCAAAACAGATAAAAGCAACGAATGGGTGTTTTCATGATATTGTATTTAAAGCATCTTCTGCAGCAAAAACTCGTCTTCCCAGCCTTTGGATGTTTTCAGCCAGTTGAGTTTGGTGCCGGTAACCACAAAACCCGATTTCTGAAACAGGTGAATACTCACCCCATTACTTGCTGCAATATTGGCGTACAACTGCTTTAACCCTAAAAAATCCCTGGCATAATCAAACATCACCTGCAAAGCATCGCCGGCATATCCGTGGTTCCGGTTGTCGGGATTATGGATCAGGATGCCAATTCCGGCACGCATGTGGTACGGGTCGAAATCGAACAAATCGACAGCGCCCATCGGTTCTCCTTCCAGTGTTTCGATAATCAGTCTCAATTGTTTGGATTCGTAAATATCCTTTGCCGACTCCTTCAGGTATTCGGCTAAAATGAAGCGTGAGAAAGGCGTTTTTGTATTGCTGACATTCCAGATTTCCATGTTGTTCTCCCACTGGTACATCAGGTCTATGTCGGCGGGTTCCAGCGGCCGCAGGATTATTTTCCCGTATGTGAGATGGTTTTTCATACTATCTATTTTCTGTCGAGGTTTTTCCAGCTTTTCAGCAGTATTTCGGCATCGGTGTACAGGCTGTAGTCTTTGGCATATAAAATATTCATCCTTTCCGTTTTTTCGCCATCATGGTGAATATCGGGAAAAAGATCACCGGGGTGCAAAATTCCAGGTTTCAGCATTGGCAGCTTTTCAATTCCGGGTGAACCGGGGAAATAGCCAATCCATGTTTTTTTACCCGACAACACACTGAAAATATTTCTAAAAAATTGTCCTCTCAATGTGAAAAACCAAACCAGGAAAGGACTGAACAACAAACACAGCTTGGCCACCCCGATGTCAAAAATCCGTTTTCTGCGTTTGTTGGCCGGTTTCGAAATGGCATTAATGTTCACCACATACAAATCGCCAGCCGTGTGAATAGAGTTACTGCCAATGATGCTGATGCTTTCGGGCGGTGCAATTTTGTAATCGATGTCGAGGTGAGTAAGATCGAGCATTGCACGGATAATTTGTGTCGACGGGATGCTTTCGGCACAAAAAATTATTTCGTCAATGCGGTTGATGCGGATAATCTCGGGAAGCTGCCTGATTTCACCCAGGTAATTTTCGCCGCGGTCGGTTTCGTCCAGCGCAATAAAACCAGCCAGTTCCGAACTGATCTGCGATTCTTCCAACAGCTTTTTCACACGCTGCACTTCGATTGAATGACCGGCGATGGCAATCCGTTTTGTTTTTTTCAGATCGAGCCGCAACCCTTTTATTTTCAGTTTATGAAAAAGAAAACGTTGGAAAGTAAGTGATATAAGCGACCATGCAAAACCCATCATAATCATCGCGCGCGAAAACCTGTATTCTTCGCTCACCAGCGAATAAACCAGCAAAATGGCGATGGTTCCCCAGAAAAGTCCGCGAACGAGCCTGTAAATACTTACCGGCTTTTTGTATCCACCCGAAAGCAGGACTCCGGCAAGCCAGAAAACGATGTAAACCGGCACGGCAAACTGTAAAAACTGTGGAGGAAAATGCCCGGGTTCAAACCGCATTTCTTCCCAAACCGGTGTAAAAAACAGGAATCCCAGGAAAATAATGGCAGCATCAAAAACCGGAAGAAATATTCTGGCAACAACCCGGTTCAGAATTGTCAGAAAAGCCCTGAACCAGATGGCAAACTGAAGAATAAAGGTAAAAACGCCAGCTTTTCCGCCTGTGAAATGTTTGCGGGCAAAAATGATCATGGCATTGTAAAACACTTTTACATAGTTGAGCGAACCTTTTTTGGTGCTTTCGCCTTTGTAATGAATGATGGTTGTTCCGGGAAAATAGTAGTTTTTATAACCTGCCTGAGTGATACGGTACGAAAGATCGATGTCTTCGCCGTACATAAAAAAAGTTTCGTCGAGCAAACCAATTTTATCAAGCGTTTCCTTGCGGAGCAACATAAAAGCCCCGGCCAGCACTTCCACGCTGTGAACTTCGTTTTCATCAAGATATGACAGGTGATAGCGGCCAAACCGTTTTGAGCGGGGAAAGAGTTTTGAAATGCCGAACATTTTGTAAAATGCTACTTCGGGCGTTGGCAACCCGCGCTTTGATTCGGGTAAAAAATTGCCTTTCCCGTCAATCATTTTCACTCCCAGTCCCCCTGCATCGGGATGTGTTTCCATAAACGAAACCACTTTCCTGAAAGTATCTTCCTCCACCACGGTATCGGGATTCAGCAAAAGGATAAACTCGCCTTTCGCCAGCCTGATTGCCTGGTTGTTGGCTTTTGAAAATCCCACATTTTCGGTATTCTCGATATAAACAAGGTTCGGAAACTTTTCGCGGATCAATCGGGCCGAACCATCTACCGAGTTATTATCAACCACGAAAATCTCAGTCTCAATGCCTTTTGCGGCCTTGTAAACCGAGTGCAGGCATTGTTCCAGAAAATGCTTTACGTTGTAATTGACAATAACGACTGAAAGTTTCATAGTTTGAAAAGCCGGACTGAAGACCGGAGTCTGAAGTCAGTAAACTGTAAAAAATAATTATTCAAGCCAAATGTAGTTATTCCTTTTGTTAAACGAAATAATTGCGGTTTTCTGATTTTACCCGGTTATTTACTGAGCGAACTTTCGTACGGGATGCGGTTGGTGAGCGAACGGCCCAGCGTGATTTCGTCGGTGTATTCCAGTTCGTCGCCCACCGAAACCCCCCGTGCCAGCGTGGTGATTTTTACCGGAAAGTCTTTCAGCTTGCGGAAAATATAAAAGTTGGTGGTGTCTCCTTCCATAGTGGTGGACAAGGCCAGGATGATTTCCACAATCGTCCCCTCTTCCACCCTTTTTATCAGCGAATCGATTTCGAGTTCTGCCGGCCCGATTCCATCCATCGGCGAAATAATTCCACCCAAAACATGATACAGACCGTTGTATTGCAGGGTGTTTTCAACCGACATCACATCGCGGATGTTTTCCACCACGCAAACCACGCTTTGGTTTCGGGTGTGATTGGCGCAGATATTACAGATTTCGGTATCGGAAATATTGTGACAAACCTTGCAATGTTTGATTTCGTTGCGAAGCTGGATGATGCTGTTTCCAAAAAAATTAACAGCTTCGGCATCCTGCCGCAACAGGTGCAACACAAGTCGGAGTGCGCTTTTACGCCCGATCCCGGGTAGTTTGGTAAACTCATTCACCGCAGTTTCAAGCAGTCTCGACGGATATTTCTCAATATTCATTATCTTCAAATTGAAATTTAAAAGTATTGCTTTTTTTGAACATCCCCTGAAAACCCGTATTCAAAAAAAGGGAATAAATAATTCCGGTTTATATTGTCTCTACGTCCGAATAAAACATGTAAACGCTGAAACGGAATCGTTTAGTAAAGTATCGGCGATGTAAGTATTTTTCACATAATGTTTATTACTTATTAAAATTTTTCTCGTAAGAAAATGCTGATTAATCGTTAAAATAAAAGGAAAATGAAAACATTAAGAATTGTGTTTATCACCCTGAGTTTTATCCAGTTTTCTATGTTTTCACATGCACAGAAAAAACAGGAAATTGAAAATTTAACAAAAGCCAATGCTGAGTTAACCGCAAAAAATGACTCGCTTTCGGGTGTTGTTGCTTCTTATACCGGAATGTACAATATTTTAAAAGACAGTGTTTTCAAATATCACTTTGACCCGGCTAAAACCTCGTTTCTGATTGATTCACTCAGGGCAACAAGAAGTGCGGAATCTGCATTGCTGACAGGCTCCTCGCAGGTTTCCAAAGATTCAGTTATCATGTTGATGAAAGAAAACAAAACGTTATCTGCAAAAATCGACAGTTTGCAAAGGGCATGGAACGACGAGAAAAATGCAGTTCCGGTAATATCAACCGAGGAACTTGAAAACGCAAGAGTTATTACCAACCTGAAACAACTCAAGGAATTACTCGATGCAAAAATTATCAGTGATGCTGAATTTGCGACACTCAAAAAAAAATATGTTGAAAAACTTTAAATAGAGCCATAACAGAAATATCAAATTTACTGAGTAATGAGAAAATTATTAATTAAAACCGGGCTTGTAATATTTTTGATTTTCACCGTCAATTCGTTTGTAAAAGGACAGGCAGCTTTGATTATTCTGATATTGGGCGATAAAGTGGCAACCGAGGAATTTCACCTGAGTATGGATGCGGCCTTGAATGTCAGCACTTACCCCGGGCTGAATGAAAGTGAACGGGGATTCGGGATTAATTTCGGATTGGGAACACACATCAAATTAGGCGAAAAGTGGCACCTGAAACCGGAATTCAAACCTATGTCGCGTAAAATTGCCGATGATGTAAATTCGCTTACCACCGTACCCGATGAACTGACAGGTGAAAAAAACCGGATTACGCTGAATTACATCGATGTTCCGGTTTTATTACAATATAACATTACTCCGCGGTTTTTTGTATCGGCCGGCCCACAAGTAAGTTTTCTGACCAAAGCCCACCAGATTACAACAGGCTCACTGGCCGATGGAACAGGTTCGAGTATTAAAATAGACATTGAACCACAGTTTAACAGCGTAAATTTCAGCTTTCCGGTTGAGGCGGGTTACCTGATAAAACTTTCCACAAAACGCTCTGCCTCTACCATGGACATCAACCTGTTTGCCCGTTATGAGTATGATTTCAAAGATGTTTTTAAAGACAATACCGTTAATTCATCAAAAATTTCATTGTTTCAGATTGGCGCCAGCGTACCATTCATTAAAACGGATGAATCACTTAATCAATATTGATTCTGAAATCATGCTTTTTAAAACAATCCACTGATTTCGTTTTTGCAATTAAAATGCAATTTTGCACTGACAGGATTGAGTCTTTCAGAAAATTCGTAATATGTCCCAACTTAATAACCAATCAGTTGTTTTACTTTGCATAAAATTTGATTAGCCATAATTTTTATGAAAAAGATTCTCGCCTTGTTGTTTGGTTTTGTAATCCCGGTTATCATCATTGCGCAGGAACCAGTAAAAAACGACACAATTGTTATTAAGGAAACCAAAGTGGATACCGTTTATGTTATTGAAAAGCCAGCGCCTCAACCAGCTTCAAAACCGCTTTTCAACCAGAATAAAATGTATTTTGGTGGATACGTAAACGCATCTTTTGGCAATTATACAGTTATTGGAATTGAACCGCTTGTGGGGTACAAACTCACGCCGCGTTTTTCGGTTGGTGGTAAAGTTTCATATGAATACATAAGCGATAAAAGTTATGATACAGAATACAATGCCAGCAATTACGGATTCAGCGTTTTCAGCCGGATGAGAGTTTCACAAAGACTTTACGCGCACACCGAATACTCTGCCATGAACTACAAATTGTACGACTATAATGGAAACAGCGACCGTAAATGGGTGCCTTTTCTGTTTCTGGGTGGTGGAATCAGTCAGCCAATTACCAGTAATACATGGCTGAATGCCGAGGTTTTGTTTGATGTGCTGCAAAACGAAAACTCGCCTTACAAAAGCTGGGAACCATTTTTCAGTGTTGGTTTCGGAGTAGGTTTTTAATTTTTTATTCTTCGAAACAGAAAAGCCACTGCGAAATCAGTGGCTTTTCTGTTTGCACTCATTCTGCACCCGATTGTGCATCGATTACAGCAATCGCCACCATATTTACAATTTCCCGGACCGAGCTGTCACGCTGCAAAATATGCACAGGTTTTTTCATTCCCATCAGAATTGGCCCGATGGATTCGCTGATGCCAATGGACTGCAGCACTTTGTACGTGATATTTCCGGAGCTGAGATTGGGAAAAATCAGCGTATTGGCATCAGTATCGCCCAGTTTATTGAACGGATATCGCTGCATTCTGAGTTTCCCGTCCAAAGCATAATTAGCCTGCATTTCACCATCCACCATCAAATCAGGGTGTTTTTCATGCAGAATCCGCACGGCCTCTTTTACAATTCCGGGACTTCCCTGCCCTTTATGAGCGCCAAAATTGGAATAGGAAAGTAAGGCGATTCTGGGTTCCACATTAAACCGCCGGACTTCGGCAGCAGTCAGTAAAGTGGTATCCACCAAAACCTGCGAAGTCGGGTTCATGTTTACCGTTGTATCGGCTAAAAATAATGGCCCCTTTTTGGTAATCATCACATACATTCCGGCAATGTGGTTGAAGTCTTCTTTAACACCAATCACCTGCAAAGTGGGTCTGATGGTATCGGCATAACGGCGGGTAAAACCTGAAATAAAAGCATCGGCTTCGCCGGTTTCTACCATCATGGCACCATAATAATCAGCATTATACATTTTTTCAATGGCTTCATTCAGCGTCATCCCCTTTCTCTTTCGTTTTTCGTAGAGAATTTCAGCAAACTTCAACCGTTTTTCTTTGGATACCGATTCCTGTAAATCTACAATCGGCACGTCATCCAGTTCAAGCTTGTTTTCAAGAATAATTTCCCTGATACGTTCTTCCTGACCGATTAATATGGGGTGTGCAATTTTTTCGTGATGAACAAACTGCGCCGCTTTGAGGATTTTAAAATCACAACCTTCGGCAAAAACCACACGTTTTGGTTGCTGACGTGCTTTCTGCCTGATATTCATCACCAGTTTATTGTCGAAACCTAATCGTTCAGAAAGCTCCTGTTTATAAGCATCCCAATCATTTATGGGTTTTCTGGCAACACCCGATTCAACCGCTGCTTTTGCCACCGCCACCGAAACGGTTGTAATCAGTCGCGGGTCGAGTGGCTTCGGAATAATATAATCTTTCCCGAAAACAATATTCTGCTGATTATAGGCACGGGCCACGGTTTCTGGAACATACTCCCGCGCAAGTTTTGCAAGCGCATTGGCAGCCGCTATTTTCATTTCTTCGTTGATGGTGGTTGCGCGCACATCGAGCGCACCACGGAAAATAAACGGAAATCCCAATACATTGTTAATTTGGTTCGGGTAGTCGCTGCGGCCGGTGGCCATAATTATATCATCGCGCACCGAAGTGGCATCTTCGTAACTGATTTCGGGATTTGGGTTGGCCATCGCAAAAACAATGGGGTTTTTCGCCATCGAACGAATCATCGCTTTGGAAACCACATTCCCCACCGACAAACCCAAAAATACATCCGCATCCACAAAAGCTTCCTCCAGCGTTGAAATGTTGCGGGCACTTACAAACTGCTTTTTGGCGCTGTTTAAATCATTCCGGCTGGCGTTAAGTACACCTTTGCTGTCGAGCATCACCACGTTTTCGGGTTTTACACCCAAGCTGATATACAGTTTTATACACGAAATTGCTGCGGCTCCGGCACCATTTACCACCACTTTTATTTCGTCTATTTTCTTTCCGGTAATATCAAGTGCATTCAGCAATCCCGCAGCCGAAATGATGGCGGTTCCGTGCTGGTCGTCGTGAAAAACCGGAATATTCAGCTCTTTTTTCAAGGTCTCTTCAATCTCGAAACATTCGGGCGCTTTGATATCTTCGAGGTTAATTCCGCCAAAAGTGGGTGCAATGGCTTTTACCACTTCAATCAGTTTTTTCGGGTCTTTTTCGTTTACTTCGATATCAAAAACATCCACATCGGCAAAAATTTTAAACAGCAACCCTTTTCCTTCCATCACCGGTTTGCCAGCTTCAGGTCCGATGTCTCCCAACCCCAGCACAGCCGTTCCGTTGGAAATTACCGCCACGAGGTTTCCTTTTGATGTATATTGGTAAACATCATCGGGGTGGTCGTGAATTTCGAGACAGGGTTGCGCCACACCGGGTGTGTAGGCAAGCGAGAGGTCGTGTTGGGTACTGTGTGGTTTTGTGGGAACTACTTCAATTTTTCCGGGCCGCCCGTTTTTGTGGTAATCCAGAGCTTCGGTTTTGCTGATTAGTGCCATGACGCCTTATTTTTGGTTCTCTTTAAATGTAAGAAAACAAAGCGTTGGTTTTTAGGACTTTAATCAGGATTTACGACGAATATTCGGGCTGAAAGCCCGGCATAACATCAGCCCAACGGCGCAGCCTTGGGCGATGAATCAGGCAAACCCGCCCTGCGCCCTGAAAGGGCAATATAATTATGTCCACAAATAATCCTTGTTGTATTCCACGCCATTTTCTTCCAAAAACCTGATATATTCCGCTTCAAACGATTGTGTTTGATGATGAATTTTCTGATTTTCAATGTATTTTCTGACAATGTCAACTTTCGATTGGCTTACCGAATATCCGGCATAACCACCCTGCCACGCAAAATTTCTATAGTGTGGCCCACAGGTTTTTATCCAACGACTGCTATTTGTTTTTATGGCTTCGAGTAAATCGGCAAGCGAAATATTCTTCGACATGATACACAACACATGAATATGGTTATCAGTGCCGTTAATGGCAATCGGGACTGATTTTGAAAGATGTAATACACCGCCTAAGTACGCGTATAATTCTTTCTCATTCTCTGGTTTTATGAGGCATTCGTTGTTTTTAACATGAAAGATGGCATGAACATACAATTTGGATAATGATTGTGACATAATGGTTTGCTTTTAAAGGTTCGCTTCTTTTGATTTTATGCCGCCCCTTCAGGGCTATATTTTTATGGTTTCATTCATCCCGGGGCGGCGACCTTTCAGGCCTTTACCCCGGGCTGAGTTATACCGGGTTTTCAACCCTGTTTTTTACATTCAAGTTATCTTGTTTTCCAACCGGTCTTTTAACGACATGCAATTTAATAAATTCACTTTTGATTTTTATAAACCATTTTAACTCAGTGCTGAAAGCCCGACAAAATATCATTCCAACTGATTTTTGCCATAACGCCTGATTTTTGGATTTCTTTAAATGTAAAAAAACAAGACGTTGGTTTTTAGAACTTTAATCAGGAATTATGATGATTATAAAAAGCATCTCAACTAATTCTTTAAATAAAAATCTGTGAATCTGTGGCGTTTTTCAACCATTTCCCGCCACAGATTCAGAGATTACAAGCTAATGAAAGTAATTTCGAACACCCTTCGACTGCGCTCAGGGTGACTGACAGACTGAGTGTAGTCGAAGTCTGTTTTTATAACTATTCGACATTAGATTAAAAACAACATAAAAGAACAAATACGGTTAAGATTTCCGTGTTTCCTCTATTTCACCCTCACTCCATACAACGAAGTGAGTGTTGTAACAAACAGCGTGTTTCCGTCTTTTCCGCCAATGGTCATCGAAATCGGGCGCTCGGGCAGATTTATCCTGTTGATTTCTTTCAGGTTTTTATCGTACACAAAAATCTGTCCGTCAGCCAAATACAAATTTCCGTCTTTGTCTACTACTGTTGCAGTTTCGCCACGTGGAAGAACTTCTTTCAATCCCGAAAGTTTTCCGTTTTTATCCGCATTCATTCGAACTGTTCTTTTCGAAATTTCATCGGAAGCAAAAATATCCTGATTTGGAATAGCCGGATTTAACTGGGCACAACGACCGATATCGTAGGTTTCCTGGATAAAAGTCACTCCGTCGGGCGCAGCAAAAACCGAATCAGGAAAATACGCTGCCGCTTTGTCGAAAGTATAATGCCAGCGACTGGCAGGGTAAAATGTCTTGTTCAGGTTTTTGATATCCGCATTTGCCACCCTTTTCATGGGTGCAAAAGTTGCTTCCGGATTTTTCGGGTCGATGGAATAGCACAAAGCTGCCCAGCCACCGTTTCCGTAACTGCTGTAGGCAGGATTGTCGTCGGGCAACCGTTTTACGGTCTCCTGTTTTCCGTTTACAAGAAAACCAGGTTGCGGGTCGTAGCGGCAAACCACCAGCAGATTGTCTTTTGAATCGGTTGCCAGCACAAACGGCTGCATCGGAATATCGGTCAGAATTTTGGCGCTTTGCGTTTCTGCCGACCACTGGTAAATGCGTTTTTTACGCGTTTCGCAGAAATAAACATTGCCTTTGCTGTCGGCAGTAATTCCCTGCGCAAAATCGAAACCCGAAACCAGCCGCTCGGGGTTACCCACCTGACTTTCCGGTTTCAAATTACCAGTTTCATTGCCGGTTATTGTGAGTTTGGCGATTTCCCACGGATACACCGGCAGTTCTTTGTTCGCATCCCAAAAAGTAAACTCATTTACCCACAGTTTTTGGGTGTAGTTGTGCAGGTTTCTCACCTGTATATTTTCGCAATTCCATAGCCGCGCGCCAAACCGTTTGGGTGTTGTAACCCTAATAACACGGTACATCCATAGGTTTCCGAACAGGATGTTTTTACAATTGGCCATTTCAATTCCCTGGCACTCTTTTCCTTCAACGCCTTCCTCTTCCAGTTGAAAGGCATAAATTTTCCAGTTCGAAACGTTGTCGAAACGGGCTTCGTTGCGCACGTGGTGTTCGAGCGACATTGCATAAATCCGTGAAGGCGTGGCTGTGTGGCTTACAAAAAGTCCGCTGGTGGCATAAGTATTGGCCGTCCAGATGTCTTTAAAAGTTCCGCCGCCGTTGTTGGTCACCCACAAACTCCAGTACTGGTTGTCCCAGGCTTTGTCCATTCCCTCTTCGTGCACCGGGTTTTCAGGCGAACTGATTTGTCCGCGGTTTCCCCTGTTTCTGAAATTTTCGTTTGCAGCACCCGGTTTTCGCATGGTTCCGTGACCGCCGGCAAATTTCACATCATTCATGTACGATTTTTCGCCAGCCATCCATTTACAACCCACCGCGCGATAATTGTAACCGCCGGTAGAAATTCCGATGCCGTTCAGTTGGTCGTCGCCACCTTCCGATGATTCAATTATGGGTCGCGGTCCGCCAAAACCACTGAAAAACGGCTCGCTTTCTTTCAGCACAATTTGCGTGGCCCACGGGTGCAACCCAATCAGTTTGGTGCCGGGCCTCATTTTCAGCGTTTCTGTAATCCGGTACCAGCCCTGCGGAACATAAATGGTTTCGTATTTCGAAATGGCATCCTGAAATACCTTTGTATCATCGGTTTCACCATCGCCTTTTGCACCAAGAGAGCGAATATTCACCCATTTTTCCATCGGAGGCAAAGCTGGTATATCGTTTCTCAAATTTGCAGAAATCTTATCCAAGGGTACAAAATCAGCAATGGTTTCAAAACCCGAATCATCTGCCATGTTTTTCATCACAAGACCATGGGCAAATTCACTCACCCGATAGATTTTCCCTTTGCCCTGAATTACTTTTTTGCTTTGTCGAAACAAGGCAAAAACAGGGACTTCACGACACTCAGCATTCAGAATATTGATTTGGTTCAGCGTACTTTCCTTATCGTTGATGATAATTCCTGCCTGTTTGATGTTTTCAAAAACACAGTTTTCAAGAAAAAGCCGGTCCGTTGCGCTCTCTTCAATTTCAATGGCAACCGGCACATTTTTGATGTGCATATTCACAATTGCCATTCCCGAATTGTTGCATTTTACCGCGGCCTTCCGCTGACCTTCGAAATAGGTATCCACCAGCATCATTGGCCAGCTTGGCGAAGTCGGGCCCGTGATAATTCCATAATCGCCACCCAGAAACTGCACATTTTCGAGTTCATTTCCCACTTCAGAAATTCCGGCTTTGCCATTGCCGATTTTCAATACAGAATGGCTTACAAATCCGTGTTGCGCGAAATGTGTGCGAAAAACCACAGCGTTGGGATTTCCGTCTTCAATGCTGAAATCGATGTTCGAAACTGCACTGTAAAAGGTGCCCGGGTTGGCATCGCGTACCTGCGATTCATCAGTTACAATGCCTCCGGTAAACCAAACCATGTATTTTTCTGAATTGTTTTCTTTTGCATCAGCAACCTGAAATCCGGGAGAATTTTTGCCAAGAACAATTTCAGGGCGTGTTTTGCCATAGCCAATTAACCGCACTGCCGGCGGAATGTAAATGGTTTTGCTGATTTTGTATTTTCCTTCCGGAATAAACAAAATGCCAAAACTCTTCTCGGTTTTTACCTGGTTGATGGCCTTTTGTAATGCTTCTGAAACATCGGTTTTGCCATCGTTTTTGAATCCATAATTTTCGGGGGTGAAATAAAATGCCTCGGCATCTTCGGGTTTTTGGGTGTTAACCGATGCCGGATTTGTGGTTGCTGCGCTGATTTGCATTGAAATTCCTGCAATTACTATCAGGCAAATTGTTTTGAAAATGGT
>CAZXVT010000028.1:29329-35227 GCA_964644015.1 uncultured Maribellus sp. | reverse complement strand
AGCCCAGCGGAATGGCGCGGATTATCAACCAATTCAATCTCTCCAATCCGATTAATACAGATGAGGCTGATAAACTCAGGGCGCATTTTGCAAAGTTTCATGAAGCCGCAATTGAACATTGTAAAACCTGGAAAGTGGAGACGCTCATCGGATGTTCCGGGGCTTTTGATACCATTGCTGATATGATTGATGGCGTGAATCCGGGTGAAAAAACAAGAAAAACACAGGAAATCAGCCTTGATTCATTATACAGGGTTTACAATACTTTACTGAAATCAACCCGTGAAGAAAGGTTGCAAATGAAAGGAATGGATTTCGTACGTGTTGATTTGATTGTTCCGGCCGTAATCCTTATTGAATTTCTGGTTTCAGTGAATCAGATAAAACAGATTATTCAAACCGATTTTGCACTTCGCGAAGGAGTATTTTATGAACTGATAAGTCACGAAAGAACTTAAATATTTGCCATCAACGAAACATTCCGGAGCAGCGAATCGGCAATCAGTAAAAACATCATAAACAAATACAACATGTTCAGCCTGAAAAAAGCAGGCCGCACCCTGAATTTATCTACCGAAAAAACTGCCACCGACAGGGAATAAAGCAGGTACAAAGAATACAAAAGCAACAGGAACATAATTAACTGGCTTTTCACCACAAAGAAAATCACCAGCAACCCGGCGGCCAGCGTGGTCAAAACCCATGTAAACGTGATTCTTTTTATCTGTTCTTCGTTAAAAACCTGGTTCAGACTGGGCAACCCTGCCAATTTGTATTGGTCGCCAAACATGAGTAAAAGCAACCAGAAATGTGGAATCTGTCCGATAAAAAAGAACATGCTCACCAATAAAATATCCTGGGTAAATAAATTTCCTCCGGCACCGGCCCAACCAATAACAGGTGGCAAAGCTCCGACCAGCGAACCCGGAATCACAGCAAAAGCAGTAACTTTTTTTAGTGGAGTATAAACCAGGTTGTATGAAAAAAGTGTTGCCCAGCTTAAAATGGTTGCCATCGGCGGATTTGTCATTAATAGAATAACTGTACCTGAAAATGCAAAAGTGGCAGCCACAACAAAAGCTCCCTGTCTGCTGATTTTTCCCGAAGGAACCGGTCTGTTTTGCGTCCGGGGCATTTTGGCATCAATATTACTTTCCTGCCAGTGATTCAATGCACCCGAGCTGCACGACATCAGAAAAACTCCCAATGTGAGCCACCACCCCTGAGCACCCACTGTTCCGGTAAACAACACATAACCTGTTAAAGCCGACAGTGCCACAGGCAAAGAAATCCGTGCTTTCCCAAGTTCAAGTACTATTTTCAGTCGCTCATTCATGTCTATTCTGGCTCCGACTTTCCAGTTTTTTTCTTCAGACTCCGGTCTCCCGTCTTCCGGCTTCTTCTACTTCACAGTTTTCAGATACTCAATAATTTCAGCAATGTCAGCGTCTTTTAATTGTCCCTGATAGGAGACCATGAGACCTTTCATGTAACCATCCACCACATCGGCATTGGGATCGTAAATCGATTTTTTGATGTATTCTTCGTCCACAGTTACTGTTCGCTTTTGCCCACCTGTGGTTACTGTGACTTCATGCCCCCAGATTCCTTTAAAACTTGGTCCCACGAGTTTTGTTCCGTCAATTGTATGGCAGGCAAAACAACCGATATTCTGCATAATTTTCTTTCCTGCCGCTCCCGGTGCTGTGCTTGTTACAGCAGCCACTTGTGTTGTGTCAGTCATCCATTTATCAAACTCTGCACTTTCAATCACTTTTACGGTTGAATACATGTATGAATGCTGCAAGCCACAGTATTCGGCACAAAATATTTCATACGAGCCCACTCTTTGCGGCTGAAACCACATAAAATTATCTTTCAGCCCGGGTACCATGTCCTGTTTTACCCTGAATGCCGGGATATAAAAGCTATGCAGTACATCCATCGCTTTCAGGTTCAGTTTCACGGGTTTGTCTTTCGGAACATACAAAGTATCGGTCATCCGGCCATTGGCATATTCATAACTGAAATTCCACATTCGTCCGTAAACCGTAATTTCCATGGCATCTTTCGGTGCTTTGGTCATCGGTTTCCATCCGGCCCAGCCGTAGTAAAACATTACCATTGTAATAATAAATGGTACGACAGTCCAAATGATTTCAAGTTTTGCACTACCATGAATCTGCGTGGCGACAGGATTTCTTTTCCGGTTATACCGATATAAAAACCAAATCATTACAACGGTTAACCCGATCAGAAAAATAAATGAGATGGCAAGAATTATCAGGAAAGCCTGATCAACTCCCTTAACAAAATTCGAGGCCTGAGTTATTTCCGGACTGTACATATCAAGCTCTGTATAAATAGTCTAAAAATGTAATAATTATCACTACAAAAAAGATGGCAAATACAAAACCCACCATTGCTTTTATATAAGGTTTGTCGTATTTCAGATGCATAAAATAGGTAAGTACAAGGAACGATTTGATGGTGGCAAAAATAAGGGCTGCCGCCACGGTATATTTCCCAAGTTCGATGCTCACAATACCAATTGATGCAAAAGTTAATGCCAGCAATGAAATCAGAACCAGTATATAAACCTTGAAAGGTACGATATGATGTTTTTCGTTCGACATAAGTAACTGATTTTAATGGATTAGATAAAACAATGGGAACAGGAAAATCCAGATTAAATCGACAAGGTGCCAGTAAAGACCTGCATTTTCGAGCAAAGCTGCCCTGTTTTCATTTACAGTTCCCCTGTAAACCCTATGGATAGCAAAGAATATGATTATCAAACCAATAATAATGTGCAAAGCATGTAAACCAGTCATTACATAATACAATCCAAAAAACAGGATTTCACCCTGGCTGAATGCAGTTTTCAGGTGTTCGGAGCCCGGCCAGATTCCATGTTCAAATTTTGCGCCCCATTCAAAATACTTGTTTACAAGAAAAACAAGGCCTAAAACCACTGTAACACCGAGAAGGAAAAGTGTTGCCCCTTTTTTCCGCATTTGCAGGGTTGAAGTTGACATGGCAATTGTCATACTACTGACCAGCAGAATAACCGTATTAATCGCACCGATTGTTGTATTTAACTCCTCAGCCGCCAGATGAAATGCTTCGGGATTCAGAAACCTGTAAACTGAATACACAATAAACAAACCGCCGAAAAGCAGCAATTCGGTAAAAATAAACAGCCACATTCCGATTTTTGATGCCTCTGCATCGTAATGTTCATGTTCCTGATGTAAAGTATTTTCCATATCAGCGAGGTTATTTATAATTGTAAGGTCCGTCGTTTTCAGCAATCACAGGTGTTTCATCAAAATTTTCAAGCGACGGGGGCGATGAAACTGTCCACTCAAGTGTTTTGCCATTCCAGGGATTCATTTCGGCCGGAGCACCTTTCCGCGCCGATCTCACCAGGTTAATAATGATGATAATCAACCCGGTGGCCAGTACCCACGATCCGAATGTACTGAGAATATTTCCCCCGTGAAATTCCTTCATATAATCGTAATAACGACGGGGCATTCCCATCATTCCCAAATAAAACATGGGCGTGTAAAGCGCGAGAAAACCGATAAAAAAGATCAGCCATCCGGCGTTTGCCCAGCCTTTATCATACATCCTTCCGTATATTTTCGGAAACCAATAGTGAATGGCTGCCATAAAAGCGAATCCGGTTCCGCCAAAAACAATGTAATGGAAATGTGCCACTACAAACGCTGTATCGTGAACATGAACATCGGTAGCAAGTGATCCCAGGACAAGACCGCTCAAACCACCCACCATGAAAACGAAAATAAAGGATGCTGCCCAGTAAAGTGGCGTCTGCACATTTATCGATCCTTTGTACATCGTCGAAATCCAGTTAAAAACCTTGATGGCGCTGGGAATGGCCACTATAAATGTGAGCAATGAAAAATAGTATTGCGCTGTTCCGCTCATCCCGGCTGTAAACATGTGGTGCCCCCAAACCAGGTAACCCACAAATGCAATAGCCATGGTTGAGGCAATAATGGCTTTGTAACCAAATACCTGTTTCTGTGAAAATGTAGGGATGATTTCTGACACAGCTCCCATTGCTGGCAATATCATAATGTAAACAGCCGGATGCGAATAAATCCAGAAAAGATGCTGGTACAATATAGGATCACCACCCAATGCAGGGTCAAAAACACCCACTCCGAAAATCCTTTCGAGCGCAATAAGTACCAACGTGATTCCCACTACAGGAGTAGCCAGCAACTGAATCCACGCGGTTCCGTATAGTGTCCAGACAAATAGCGGTAATTTGGACCATTTCATTCCCGGGCAACGAAGTCTGTGAATAGTTACCAGAAAATTCAAACCTGTTAAAATGGATGAAAAACCAAGTACAAATGCACCAAAAACAGCGGGCAAAAGATTGGTTCCGGTTTTAAAACTGTAAGGTGCATAAAATGTCCAGCCTGTGTCTGGTGCACCATTTCCGAAAAACAGGGCTCCAAGTACCAGGAAAACGCCTGCAACATACAGCCACCACGAAAGCAGGTTGAGTTTCGGGAAAGCCACGTCTTTGGCCCCAATCATAATCGGCATCAGAAAATTTCCAAACACCGCCGGCAAACCCGGAATCACCACCATAAAAATCATGATTACTCCGTGCACGGTAAATGTTGAATTGTAGGTTTGTGCTTCCATGATGGTTTTACCCGGTGCCAGCAATTCAAGCTTCATTGCCAGTCCGAGCAGTACCCCAACCGAAAACATGGTGAGGATGGAATAAAGATACAGCAAACCAATCCGTTTGTGGTCGGTGGAAAGTATCCATCCAAGCAAACCCTTGTGTTTGCCCTTATAGGTCAGATAATTTGATGCATTTGCCAGATGTTCGCTTTGCATGCTTTTCAATTTAAATTTAATTTCCTTTTAGGTTTCAGTACTAATACCAGAATTAAAACAACGGCAAAAAATAAAATTAGTGTGCCGCTGATTTTGGTAATATTCATCACATAAGTTTGTGCTACCGGATCGTATGAATAACAATAACGAAGCACTTTGTTGAGTGTTGGTCCCGATTGACCTTTCGAGGCTTCAACAATTGCCATTTTCCATTCAAATGGTAAAAAATACATGCCATTTAAATAGCGTGTTATTTTTCCATCATTGCTCACAACAGTTAATGAGGCAGCATGTAAATAATCGTTGCCGGTTCTTTTGTATTTGAACCCGGTTGCCTGGGTGGCAATGGCAATGCTGGCACTGTCGGAAGTAAAAAATAACCAGCCTGTTTTTGCTTCTTCTTTTTTTACGTCCATCAGGTTTAAATAATTGGCCTTTTTCCTGATTCCCAGATCGATGGTTTCAGTCGGATCGAAACTGACTGTTAAAACCTGGTAGTCTTTCCCGGGAACCAGATCCGATTTGTCCATTACTCCTGCAACAGCTTCCATCAGCGGGCTGCAGATACCGGGACAGCGGTAGTAAACAAAGTTGATAACCGTGGGTTTATCAATCACATCTTTCAGCCAAACCTTTTTTCCTTCTTCATTAACAAGCAGAATACTGTCGGGCAGGTAGGTATCAAGATGCTCAACAACCCCTATTTCAGGATCAGTTTGCGATCCGGCAGGATTTATAACTTCCTGTGAAAAAGTTTCCACAAAGAGGAAAACAAAAACCGCAAAAAATGAATATTTGAGTAACTCAATTCTGACTAAAGTTTTCAAAACGGTTGCAGATTAAAATGATATTTATTTTAGTTCCGACACTAAAAACTTCAAATACGCCTTATTTGTTTACAAAAAGTCGATTTTTTTATCTTTTATTCCTGATAATTATCTTTCCAAAAGGTTTTTTGCATTGATCCAACAAAAGGTGAAAATTAAAAAAGTATGTTTTATAACA
>CAZXVT010000028.1:21014-29319 GCA_964644015.1 uncultured Maribellus sp. | reverse complement strand
GAAGATTTTTAAAGTCTAACCTGATTAAAACAACCATATCTGATATTTGTTGACCGACAGGAAAAAAATATTTTACCCGATTTTTCGTTGCAGTTTAGAATCAACGATTTAAGCAAAAGTAATTTTTAGCCTATTTTTCAACATATTGTAAATATCTCATTATGAATAAATAAACCCTTTTTTGTCTTTTAATATTTCAGCTTTCAGAATATTTGCAACTTCCAACTGAATCACTATTTTCGTAGGAATTAAAAATTTTTCCTGACTAAAAGTTCTTCAAAAATCGGATTATATGGAGAAAAATTCACGCCGTAGTTTTATGAAAACACTGGGCGCCTCGATTGGAGTGGCTGGTGTTGCAGCGGGTTCGGGATTGCTGCAATCGTGTGCCCGTGTAGAGTCAAATACCGGGGATAAAATTAAGCTGCTGACTTCAAGCGGAGAATTGGTTGAAGTGGATAAGGCGCAATTAAAACCTGCTGACATGCCTTCACTTGCCGAAAACCAGAAACGTGGAAGGGCAGGTATTCCCGGAAAAAGCTGGGTGATGGTAATTGATTTGTCGAAATGCCGGAATGCACGCGAATGTATGAAAGCCTGTCAGAACCACCACCAATTGAGACCCGAACAGCATCATATGAATGTGTTACAAATGCAGGATGCCGAGCACACCGCGCCGTATTATATGCCCAAACCCTGCCAGCATTGCGACAACCCGCCGTGTACAAAGGTTTGTCCGGTTAATGCCACTTTTAAACGCGATGACGGCATTGTACTGATTGATAATGAGCGCTGTATCGGTTGCAGGTTTTGTATTGCCGCCTGTCCTTATTCGGCGCGTGTTTTCAACTGGTTCGAACCGCGTGATGCCGAAAAATATGTGGGAGTTACCTATAATATTGAAGCCAATGTTCCGCAAAAAAAAGGTACTATTTCGAAATGCCTTTTCAGTGCCGACCGTCTGCGAGATGGAAAACTTCCGTCATGTGTTTCGGCTTGTCCGAACGGAGTTTACTGGTTCGGCGATCGTAACGAAGATGCTGTAACCAACGGAACAACCAAAGAAACAGTCAGTTTCAGCGAACTCATCAAAAAGAATGCTGCTTATACTTTGATGGAGGAATTGGGTACAAAACCAAGGGTTTACTATCTGCCACCAAAAGACCGGGCATTCCCGTTCCAGGGTGAAATTGAAAATCAACATAAATCATAACCTGAAAAACCGGCACTATGAATAAAATCGAATCACCCGCTGAATCGCGGAAATTGCTCGATAAAATAATGACTGACCTTACCCGGTCAATCACAAAAAAAGATGAACTCACCCGTTTCTGGTTCTTCCTGCTCATCATGTTTTTTATTGTGGGGCTTTGGGGCTGGATTATCCAAATCAGGACCGGACTGGGAGTTACCGGCATGCGCGACTATGTTTCGTGGGGAATGTACATTGCCAACTTTGTGTTTTTTGTAGCCGTCAGTTTAATCGGATTCCTGATCAGCTCAGCGCTTACATTACTGAAAATCAGTTGGTCGAAACCGATTTCAAGGGTTGCCGAGCAGGTGGCTATTGCAGCCGTTGCGCTTGCCGGAATTATTATTGTAATGGACATGGGGCGCCCCGACAGGTTTCTGAATGTATTTCTGCATGGCAGGTTTGCATCGCCCATTATCTGGGACGTTACAGTAGTATCAACCTACCTTGCAATTTCAGTCTTGCTTTTCTATCTGCCATTAATCCCTGATCTGGCGTTGATGCGCGACCACATGGCCGATAAATTACCGAAATGGAAAATCAAACTTTACACCATCATGGCATTGGGCTGGAAAGGAAATCCGGAGCAATACAAAATCATCTATCATTCGATGAGAATCCTGATGTTGCTGATTATACCGGTCGGATTGTCCATTCATACGGTAACTTCATGGCTATTTGCTGCCACCCTGCGTTCGGGCTGGGATACAACCATTTTGGGGCCCTACTTTGTAGCCGGCGCTTTTGTGGCGGGTACTGCGGCCGTTATTATTGTAATGTTTATTTACAGAGTCAGGTACAAGCTGAAAGATTATTTCGAAGATCTCCATTTTGATTACATGGGAAAACTGCTGGTTTTTGTCTGCCTGGTTTACCTGTATTTCAACATTAACGAATATCTCGTTCCCGGGTACAAAATGAAACTGGGCGAAGGAATTCATCTGCGCGAACTTTTTGTGGGAAATTATTCAGTCATGTTCTGGTTTGTGCAACTGACCGGGTTGGTACTGCCCATTGTGTTATTGCTTTTCCGTTATTTCAGAAAACCATTCCCGATTATGGTTATTTCATTTGTGGTTTTGATAGCATCGTGGTTGAAAAGATACATCATTGTAATTCCCACACTTGAGCACCCGTTTTTACCGGTTCAGAATGTGCCCGATCATTTTAAACATTATTCACCCACCAGTACTGAAATCATGATCACACTCTTCTCTTTTGTATCAGCCATGCTGATTATAACAATTCTGGCTAAACTTTTCCCGGTGATTACCATTTGGGAATATGCCGAAGAAAAGGGTATCGATAAAAAATATTTTTCTGAAAAACCATAAAAACCAGGGATTATGAAAATAAAAAGCTTAAAAATTACAGCAATCATGATTCTCCTGAGTTTAGCGGTTTCAGCTCAGGACTGGATTGTTCCGGATGACCAGAAAAGCCTGGCAAATCCGCTTCCTTACAACCTCGAAAATGTAAAAAAGGGGAAAGAACTGTTTTTGAAAAACTGTAAATCATGTCACGGCGATCCGGGCAAAAACAACGTATTGCCATTGGTTCCTCCACCTGTTGACATCACTTCTGAAAAAATGCAGAAAAATACCGAGGGTGAAATGTTTTACAAAATCACCCACGGGCGCGGTGCAATGCCTCAGTTTAATGCCACCATTTCTGACGACGACCGTTGGCGGATTGTGAATTATATCCAGAATTTTAATCCCGCTAAACAGCCAATGCTTGTGAATGCACCTGCCACAAAAGCCAAGTTGCTGGCATCGGTAAACGAACAGGAAAAGAAAGTTGAAATATTTGCTGAATATATGGCGGCTGATGGATTTACACGATTGCCCAATGCCGAAATTACCATCAGTGCCAAAAAGAATTTCGGGAATATTGAAATCGGTAAAGTAAGAACCAGCGAAAGCGGGCGTGCTATTTTTACCATTCCTGAAACACTGATTGGTGATGAAGAAGGGTATGTAAATATTGTAGTTGCGCTCGATGAAAGCTTTATTGCCGATGTGGTTACACTTGATAAAGCCAAAGTCGGACAGTTAAAACAGGTGCAGAAACTCATCAGGCCCGGTGTGCTTTGGTCAACCAACGAAAACATTCAGATCTGGCTGTTAATTTCTTATATCTGTGTAACAGGTGCTGCCTGGCTGACTATCGGTTACGTGGCATTTCAGCTTTTCAGAATTAAGAAAACAAGCAAAACCGAATCGTCAAATATCAGTTAATGAATATCTTTTATCTGTTAATCGGGGTTAGTTTACTGGCTGCACTTATTTTTCTGGCAGCTTTTATCTGGGCTGTAAAAAACGGACAGTTCGATGATGAAAAAACTCCTTCGTACCGGATTCTTTTCGACGATGAGCCCGAAGAGTTGCCGGAAGCAGAAAACAACATAAAAAAAACGAACTAAGATTGAATTTATGGAAAATCAGAGATTTTATTACGACAACAAAATAGTAAGGCTTTTTATACTGGCTACCTTAGTATGGGGTATTGTGGGTGTAATTGTGGGCGTTCTGATTGCGCTTCAGCTTGCCATGCCGGTTTTTAACCTCGGAATTGAATTTACCACTTTTGGCAGGCTGCGGCCACTGCACACAAACGCCATCATTTTTGCATTTGTTGGGAACGCCATTTATGCCGGCGTTTACTATTCGATGCAAAAGCTGCTGAAAACCCGCATGTTTAACGACACATTAAGCCAGGTAAATTTTTGGGGATGGCAGTTAATAATTGTGCTTGCCGCTCTTTCATTTGTTTTCGGAATTACCACCGGAAAAGAATATGCCGAACTTGAATGGCCGATCGATATTCTGATTACGCTTGTTTGGGTGGCTTTTGGCGCCAACATGATCGGGACAATAATTGTAAGACGTGTTCAGCATATTTATGCAGCTATCTGGTGGTACCTCGCTACTTTTCTGGGAGTTGCCATTTTGCATGTTGTCAATTCATTTGAGATTCCGGTGTCGCTGTTGAAAAGCTACCCGATTTATGCCGGAGCGCAGGATGCAGTGGTACAATGGTGGTACGGACACAATGCCGTGGCTTTCTTCCTTACCACGCCATTCCTCGGATTGATGTATTATTATCTACCGAAAGCGGCCAACCGCCCGATTTATTCTTATAAACTTTCAATTATCCATTTCTGGTCACTGATTTTCCTGTATATGTGGGCAGGGCCTCACCATTTGCTTTACCAGGCATTACCTGATTGGGCACAGGCACTTGGTGTTACTTTTTCGATTATGCTGATTGCCCCGTCGTGGGGCGGTATGATAAATGGGTTGCTAACACTCCGCGGTGCCTGGGACAGAGTTCGTGACAGCGCAGCACTGAAATTCCTGGTTGTGGGTGTTACCGCCTACGGAATGTCAACCTTCGAAGGGCCGATGATGTCATTGAAATCGGTTAACCAGATCACCCACTTCACCGACTGGACAATCGGTCACGTTCACATTGCCGCAATGGGCTGGAATGGCGGAATTGTTTTTGGGATGCTGTACTGGCTGGTTCCCAAACTTTTCAGGACAAAACTCTTTTCTGAAAAACTTGCCAATATTCATTTCTGGGTTTCAACGCTTGCCATTTTGCTGTATGCCATTCCGATGTACTGGTCGGCAGTTACCCAATGGCTGATGCTTCGCGAATACACTCCTGAAGGATTTTTGGCCTACCCGAATTTCATTGAAACGCTGACCCAGATTTTGCCGATGTATTTTATCAGGGCTCTTGGTGGAACACTGTTTCTCGCAGGTTTCGTTATTATGATGTACAACCTGTTTAAAACCATGGCTGCCGGCACTTGCGAAAGTAACGAAGCAGCCGAGGCTCCTGCGTTGGTTAGTGAAGGTGCTCGCAATCCCGATACTGAAACTGTTCACCGCTGGCTTGAAAGAAAAGGCGTGCTTTTCTCCATTTTTGCATTCATTGCACTGGCTATCGGAGGCGCTGTTGAAATTATCCCGATGGTTTTCATCAAATCGAATATACCAACTATCGAATCGGTAAAACCTTATACACCGCTTGAGTTAGCAGGCCGCGATATTTATGTGAAAGAAGGTTGCTACACCTGCCACTCGCAAATGGTACGGCCATTCCGATGGGAAACCGACCGTTATGGTGAATATTCAAAAATCGGCGAATTTGTTTACGATTATCCGTTCCAGTGGGGCTCGCGGCGCACCGGACCTGATTTGGCAAGAGCCGGCGTGATGGGCGGGCCGATGTATAAAAATGCAGCATGGCACTATAACCACTTCATGGATCCGCAAAAAATGAATGAACAATCCATCATGCCAAAATATCCGTGGCTGGCAAATAAAGAAATTGATACTGAAATCATTCCTGCTAAAATAAGGGCGATGCAAACTTTAGGTGTGCCTTATCCCGAAGGCTACGACCAGCAGGCAGTTGGCGATCTTTTGCAACAGGCACAACTGATTTCCGATGATTTAAAAGCATCAGGAATTGAACTGGCACCCACAAAAGAAATGATTGCCATGATTGCTTATCTGCACAAACTGGGAAAAGACATTGTTCCTGCCCCGGCACCCGCCGATACGGCAAAAACCACTGAATTGAAAGAAATTACACTTTTAACCGGTCCTGAAGATATGGCGGCTGCCAAAACCATTTTCACAACAGTTTGTGCGGTTTGCCACGGTCCTGAGGGAAAAGGAATTCCACCTGCATTTCCTGACCTTACCGACAATGTCTGGATAAAAGGAAATACCCCGGCTGAAGTTTATCACGCAATTGCCGAAGGAAATATTGCAAAGGGAATGGTTCCCTACAAAACGCAGTATTCTGAAAAACAGATTACTCAGTTAACCAGTTATGTATTAACCGTTTTGAATAAAAAATGAAGATAATCAGCAACCTTCTGGAAGATATTGATGGCATCCGGATATATTATATAATCGGATTGCTGATTTTTGTAACACTATTTATTGTGATATCCATCAGAACCTGGAAAATGCCAAAACAGGATGCGGAAAAAATTAAAAATTCAATTCTGAACGATAGTGATACCGATAATAATGCTGACAGATAAATTTATTAATTATGACAACAAAAGATAATATTAACGACCTGCATAAGGAAAAACTCACAGACCACGATTACGACGGGATTCATGAATTAGACAACCCGCCGCCACTCTGGATTATGGCGCTTTTTTATATCACCATAGGGTTTTCGATTTTGTATGGCGCCTACTATTTCTGGCTGAAACAAGGCGACCACCAGGATGCCGAATATGCAAGAAAGTCAGCTTTGCACGATGAAAAATTCAAACTGAATACCCAGTCGTCGGGCGAGATTGTATTGCTCACTGATGCAGCCTCATTAGAGGATGGAAAAACGATTTACAAGGAAATGAATTGTTTTGCCTGTCATGGAATGAACGGAGAGGGAAATGCCATCGGCCCCAATCTTACTGATGAATTCTGGCTGCATGGGTGCAAAATTCAGGATGTTGTAAATGTGATTAAAAATGGTGTTCCGGCTAAAGGGATGACGCCGTTTAAAGCCCAGCTCAGCGAGGAAAAAATACAGAAAGTATCTAGTTATGTGCTTTCGCTGAAAGGTACAAAACCGGCCAATGCCAAAGCTGCACAGGGAGTTAAGTGTGAATAACGAAGGATTAGCTTAGCAAACTTTTTTAAGTACCTTCTTATTTTTTATTCCTTATGGATATTTTAGAATTATTCATTTAATAATTTCCCAAAAGTCTCCTGCCGGGGGATTTTGGGGATTTTCAATATGACAGAAGACCTTTCTTTCCGCGACCGCCCCATCAACCTGAATGAAAAGGGCGGAAGAAAATGGGTGTATGCCAAAAAACCTTCGGGAAAATGGTACAACCGCAGAACAATAGTTAGCTGGATATTATTGCTGTTTTTTGTGGGTGCCCCGTTTATCAGGCTCAATGGTCATCCATTCATTCTCCTTGATATTGCCAACCGGAAATTTATCATCTTCGGAGCTATATTCTGGGCGCAGGATACTTTTATCCTGGCACTGCTGATGCTTTCTTTTGTGCTGTTTATCATTCTGTTCACGGTTACTTTCGGGAGAATCTGGTGTGGCTGGGCCTGCCCACAAACCATTTTCCTGGAAATGGTCTTCCGTAAAATCGAATTTATGATTGAAGGCGATTACAAAAGCCGCCATAAACTTGACAACAGCCCGTGGACAACAGAAAAAGTACTTAAAAAAACGGTCAAACATGCCCTGTTTATATTGATTTCGGTGGCAATGACCAATGTTTTTCTGATGTGGTTTATTGGCTCAGATGCCTGGCTGAAACAAATATCAGAACCTGTCAGCCAACATCTGACCGGATTTTTGATTATGCTGCTGATTTCCGGTGTTTTTTACTGGATTTACTCCTTTTTCCGTGAGCAGATCTGCACCATGGTTTGTCCTTATGGCCGAATGCAGGGCGTTTTACTCGATTCAAAATCGATTGTTGTGACTTATGATTACAAACGTGGCGAACCACGGGGTCCGAAAAATACCGGTGATTGCATCGACTGCCGCCAGTGTATTTCGGTTTGCCCGACCGCCATCGACATCAGAAACGGCACACAGCTCGAATGTATTAACTGCACTGCCTGTATCGATCAGTGTAACAAAATTATGGAAGTTACCGGCAAACCAAAAGGCCTGATCCGGTTTGATTCAGAAACCGGAATCCGCGAAGGTCACACATCAGTCTGGAACGCCCGAAACCGGGCTTATTCAGTGGTTTTGATCCTTTTATTTTCATTTTTTATCTACACACTGTTTTCAAGGCCTGCGGTTGAAACCACAATTTTACGCACACCCGGATTATTATTCCAGGAAAATGAGGATAATACGATTTCGAATGTGTACAATATCAAAATCGTGAATAAAACACACGATGATATGCATCTTGAACTCAGGCTCATTTCGCAGGAAGGAAAAATACAAATGGCAGGCAACGAAATAAAGATCGCAGATCAGGACAGGTTCGAATCGACCTTTATTTTATTCATACCAAAAGACAAA
>CAZXVT010000028.1:0-21004 GCA_964644015.1 uncultured Maribellus sp. | reverse complement strand
GAATTAATCGAAAAATACGAAGCCACTTTTGTTGGGCCTTCGAAATAAAAACAAACAAAATGAAGTTTAACTGGGGGACGGGAATTTTACTGGTACTCGTGTTGTTTCTGGCAGCCAGTGCCGCTTTTATCATTTTTGCACTCAACCAGGATGTAAACCTGGTTCACAAAGATTATTACGAAAAAGGCGTCGATTACACTGAACAAATGAAAGTAATTTCGCGTTCGGAACCATTCGCCGGAAAATTTGAAACTCTGATTGCTGAATCCGGGTTACAGATAAAAATTGATTCTTTATTGACGACTGAAATTGACTCCGGGAAAATTGTTCTTTACCGGCCATCAGGAAAGGATTTCGACCTTGAATTTCAGTTGGAGAAAAACAAAACCGATTTTCAGTTTGCTGCAGAAAACCTCATTCCAGGTCGATACATTTTGAAAGTTAGCTGGTTCGCTGATGGACTAAAATATGAAGTTGACAAACAGGTGGTTTTAGAAAAATAAACCTAATCAAAAAAATGACAATTTTAATATCAGCTTTTGTTTTGGGTATCATGGGCAGTTTTCACTGCGCTGGTATGTGCGGCCCCATTGCCGTGGCGCTTCCGCTGCACGGTAACACCCTGATGCAGAAAATCTTTGGCGGAGCTTTGTACAATATTGGCCGCACAATCACCTACGGAATCATGGGTGCCCTTTTTGGAATGCTGGGTCAGGGAATTCACCTGCTCGGATTTCAGCAGAAAGTTTCGGTTGTGATGGGTGCGCTGATGATAATTTCGGTTTTATTTCCGGCACTTTTCCGCAACCAGTACAACCTCGACAAAAGCGTGTTTTCGGCAGTCGGAAAACTCAAAAAATCAATCGGGAAACTTTTTGCCGTGCGCTCATTTCAAAGCTTGTTTTTTATCGGGCTGCTCAATGGGCTGCTTCCCTGCGGGCTGGTTTACATTGCCATTGCAGGTGCCATCGGTACCGGAAGTACTGCAGAAGGTGCTTTTTACATGTTACTTTTCGGGATGGGAACCATCCCGATGATGCTGGGTATTTCGCTGGCCGGAAATGTTCTGGGGCTGGCAGTGCGTCAGAAAATCAACAAAATAATCCCGGTTTTGGTGGTGGTGGTGGGTTTGCTTTTTATTTTGCGCGGCCTCGATTTGGGTATTCCGTACCTAAGCCCGAAAAAACAAATGATTGAAAAGAAATTTGAAAATAACCTCACCGGAAAAGATACAATTGTGGTTACCGAAAAACAATTGCCACCCTGTTGCCAGAAACCGGCAACGGCAGACTCAATAACAATCGATTAGAATCAATTTCAAATGTAAAAAGTGGGTAGTTGTCCATATTCTTTTAACGCAAAGTTCACAAAGGTATTACGCAATGACCGCTAAAAATCAAAATTCATCTATCAGGCTTTGTGTCCTTTGCGATTTCTTTGCGTTCTTCGCGTTAAAAGTTTATTTCAAATCTGTTGATGAGAAATGTTGAATTCAGTAGATAATAATACCTGCATCCATTGTGGAGCCGATTGTGGGAAAAGCCCCATAATCTGGAACGACATGAAATTTTGTTGCAATGGCTGTCTTACGGTTTACCAGTTGCTGCACGAAAACAAACTTTACAAATATTACGAACTCGAAAATTCACCCGGAATAAAAGTTGAAACCTCTGAATTCGGCAATAAATATGCTTTTTTAGATAATGCCGAAGTGCGCGAAAAACTGGTTTCCTTTACCGAAGGAACAATTTCAAAAGTGCGTTTTTTTGTGCCGGTTATTCACTGTGCTTCCTGTATCTGGCTGCTCGAAAATCTTGCAAAACTCAATCACGGTATCCGATTTTCGTTTGTGAATTTCACAAAAAAAGAAGTCGATGTTACTTTCGATGAATCGGTGATTACACTGCGGCAATTAGTCGAATTGCTTTCTTCCATTCACTATATTCCCGATCTATCGCAGAGTTTGAAAGACAAACCCGACGACAGACAGAGCTACAAAAAACTGTTGTACAAAATCGGGGTGGCAGGTTTTGTTTTTATTAATGTGATGACTTACAGCCTTCCCGCCTATTTTAACGGCCGCCCGCTCGACGATAAACTGCAGTCGCTGCTGAGTATTCTGAGTTATATTCTTGTAATTCCGGTGGTGGTTTACAGTGGCAGCGATTACTACATTTCGGCGTTTAAAAATATCCGCAAAAACAACATCAGCATCGATTTGCCGATTGCCATCGGAATCATTGTGCTATTTTTGGTCACCACCTGGGAAATCTTTTTTACAGGCGGGGCTGGTTACTGCGACAGTCTTTCAGGGCTGATTTTTTTTCTGCTGCTTGGAAAATGGTTCCAGGGAAAAACTTACGAAGCGCTATCATTTGAACGCAACTACAAATCGTATTTCCCAATCGCTGTAACCAAAATCAACAAACAAATAGAAGAAAGCATTCTGCTTGAAAAAATAGAAGTTGATGATGTGCTGGTCATCCGCAATAAGGAACTGATTCCGGCTGATTCGGTGCTGGTGGAAGGAGAAGGACAAATTGATTACAGTTTTGTAACCGGCGAATCGAGTCCGGTGATAAAGAAAGCCGGCGAATTTATTTATGCCGGCGGGCGGCAAATGGGTGGAATCATCAAAATTAAAGTGCAGAAAGCGGTTAACCAGAGCCACCTCACCCAACTCTGGAACCAGGATAAAAGCTACGACAAACCCGTTGATTCCCTGAAAACCTTATCCGACAAAATCGGGCAACGATTTACCATTGTCATCATTATCATTTCAATTATCGGATTTCTGTTCTGGTTTTGGAAAGGCGACACCCACAAAGCCATTTTTGTTTTCACCTCGGTTTTGATTATTGCCTGCCCCTGTGCGCTGGCGCTTTCCATTCCGTTTACCTTCGGAAATACCATGCGGATTTTTGGCCGTGCCGGACTTTACATCAAAAACACCAGTGTAATCGAAAAAATGTCACACATCACAGCCATCGTTTTTGATAAAACCGGAACCCTCACCCGCCCCAACGAAACGCGCACCGAATATTCGGGAACAGAACTTTCGGAAACAGAAAAGTCGGCTGTGTTTTCGCTGGCAAAACAATCGACTCACCCGCTGAGTAGCGCCATTGCCGCCTTTTTGAATCACCGCGAATACAAAACACCGGAACATTTTGTAGAAATGCCTGGCCGTGGAATTTTTGGGAAAGCAAATCACCTTGAAATAAAAATGGGGTCGGAAGAGTTTGTTTGCGACAAAACTTCTGATAACCTGAAGAAAACTTCGCAGGTTTTTATTGCTGTTGATGGAACAATAAAAGGCAATTTCACTATCAGCAACCATTACCGAGAAGGTTTTGACAAGGTGATTGAAACTTTGAGAGGCAGGTTTAAACTTTATCTTTTATCGGGTGATAACGATGCCGAAGCACAGAATCTTTCCGTATTTTTTGGCAAAGAAAACATGCTGTTCAACCAGAAGCCAGGCGACAAAGCAGAATTTATCAGCCAGTTGCAGGAAAAAGGAGAAAAAGTGTTGATGACAGGCGATGGTTTGAATGACGCCGGGGCATTGATGCAGGCCGATGTGGCGCTGACTGTGGCCGACAAAGCCTACCATTTTTCACCGGCCAGCGATGCAGTGCTCGAAGCCGGTCAGTTTGCCAGGTTGGCAAATTTCATCGGGTTCACAAAAACTTCGCTGAATATTGTAAAACTCAGTTTTATCATTTCATTTTTTTATAATGTTATCGGCGTTTCCATCGCACTTTCGGGATTACTGACACCGGTAGTTGCGGCGATTCTGATGCCCATCAGTTCGGTTTCTGTAGTCGCTTTTGCCACTTTTGTGACACGGCTGGCAGGGCGGGTGAAACTTTGAATGAATCCGAAATCATCATTCGATATTGTTCTTCACGAACAAAACAAGGGTTACGGCGGAAACCAGAAATCGTGCTGCAACAAGGCATTCTAAATGGCGTCAACCTTGTAATTTCAGGCTATATTTTTCTGATTTTTATGGATACAAACATCGACATGTGTTTCGAAATTGCCGGCAAAATCTTATCAATGGTTCGAAAAACCGGGTAAAAGAAGTTTGGAAAAACCTGTTTAAAAGAAACTCCCCCGCTGATTAAATACATAAAAGGTGTATGGTATTTGATTTCTTCCAACCGGAAACCGGGAAAATCGTGTTTGAATTTAACAGAATCACGTTCAAAAACTATCCAGGGTAAAGCTCCGTTTGCCCCACTTAATGGACCTGATGCCGGAATTTGCCAATCACCTTTCGGGTCAAACGGTTCGTGGTGAAAATTATTATAAACAAACCGTCCCCAGAATGAATTTGCGGGTTCAATCATTACAATCATCCCCTCCTTTTTTAAAACCCGTTTTGCTTCCGTCAGAAAAATCTTTGAATCAGGGATATGATGAAAAGTGTCAATCATAAAAATGGCGCTGAGTTCATGATCGTCGAAAGGCATTTCCAAAGCTGAAAAAGTCAGGTCGTTGGTTGGCAATTCCAAAATATCGGTACACAAAACCGATGGCATGATTTCCTTTAAAAATCCCCCACCCGAACCGAGTTCTATCATTTTCCCAGCTGGTACCTGCGACTGAACACCGGTAAAAACATGGTACCATTCTTCGTACAATTTCCGCAGAAAATATTTCTCCCTGATTATTTTCTGATGTGCAATGGTTCTTTCCGGCGAATCCAGATCGAAAGGAATGTTATACTTAAATGGCATTTGATTTATTCAACGTTAAAATAATTTCCGGCTATTATTTGAATTTTATTTTGAACAAGGCGAACCACCACATTTTCAGCAGCAATAATCCATGTTTGAACCTCGAAATATTCGTGTCGCCATAAATTCTTTCCTGATAGCGGATGGGCATGTCAATAATTTTCAGGTTCAGTTTAAAGGCACCAAACAACAAATCGAAGTCACCAAATGGATCGAAATTGCCAAAATAGTGACGATTGGCCACCAGTTTCAGGTAATCTTTGCGAAACATAACTTTTGTACCACAGAGCGTATCTTTAATCGGTTGTTCGAGCAACCAGCTGAATGCCATGCTAAAAAACTTGTTTCCAAGTGTATTCAGAAACCGCATTGCATTTTTTTCCATCGGATAAATCAAACGTGTGCCATTTATAAAGCCGCCTTTGTTTTGCGCAATTGCATTGTAAAATTTCGGAAGTTGTTCCGGGGGAACCGTTAAATCTGCATCTAGAATCATTAAAATATCGCCGGTGGCAATGGCATAACCGGCGCGCACCGCGTCACCCTTCCCTTTTCCGGGCTGCTGAATAATTTTTATGTCGTGCGTATCCTTATATTTCTCCTGAATTTCCTGAATTTTATCCCAGGTATCATCGGTTGAATTTCCTTCAACAAAAATTATTTCAATATGCTTTCCGAATTCAGGCAAACGTAAAATTGCATTTTCAATATTCCCGCTTTCGTTTCGGGCCGGAATCAAAACTGTGGTTGAATATTTTTTGTTGATTTCCTCCTCATTAATTGGCACAATTGGCTGTGCAAAAGTATATTGATTCAACGCAAACCAGTTAAATACAGGCAGTTTTGAAATAAATTTATTCATCAATGATGAAAACAAGAGAACGTAATAAGGAAAAAGCATTGATGAATTTTGCTTGTAAGTTTCGAATCCTGCCAGGTATAAAAGGTTTGATAAATCTTTAGTGGAAAGCCAGCTTTGTTGCGGCCCCTTCTTTTTAATTCCAATAAACTCGGCAAATTTTATCAGCGGTTCCCAAAAGATATTATAGTAGGTGATGATGATTTTCGTTTTTTCGTGGCTCACCTTTTTCAACTCTTCAAAAACATGCTGAATATCGGGCAAATATCCCACCAGGTTCGAAAGAATGATAACATCGTATTTTTTTTCGATCGTGATATCTTCAGCAGGCATACAAATGAATTCGAGATTTGGGAATTGTCTTTTTGCTTCCTCAATCATTATCTCACTGAAATCAATCCCGGTTTTTTCATTACCATTAATCTGGGCAATTAATTCACCGGTTCCGCATCCGATTTCAAGGACCGAGCAATCAGCCTGTATAAAGAAATTACAATAATCGGTTATGCTGTCCCAGTAGTAATGTTTGCGTTTGCGGTATTGAATGCGGGTTTTGGCAACTGTATCGAAATATGATTTAATTCTCAGTTTTTTCTCTTTGTAAATATCCATTTGAATTTTCCGGATTTTAATTTTAGAATTTCCTGTTTTGGCTCATTGGCTGTTTGCTTTTTTAAAAGCATTCCAAAAATAACAATACTTTTATAATTTTACCTTTCAGTCCAAATGTTATAGAAGTAAAACCAATTTTGTACAAAACTAATTCTGATAGCTGTGAAAATAGATTTTTCCCGGGTTGAAAAGCACCAAAAGTTACTGCTCATTCTTGTCCCTGTTCTTTATCTGGTGGCAGGTATTTATTTCAGATTATTATTGGGTAATTTATCACTTCGTTCGGTTGACCCTGATTATGTTTATTTCATGAGCGGGTTAAGTATTTCAGAAGGGTTTCTGAAAGTCGGGCACATTGACCATCCGGGAACTCCATTGCAAATTTTGATTGGCATTATATTTCGTATTGTTTTTCTTTTCAGGGGAAACAATGTGAGTTATATTGAAGATGTGTTTTTGCATCCCGATTTGTACCTTTCGTCAGCCAACTTATTTATTACGGTAATAACCACTGCATTACTGGTTTATGCAGGTTTTAAAACCTTTCATATCACCAAATCGGTTTTTTATGCTGTGCTGGTTCAAACGGCTCCGTTTTTGCCCGTTATCTGGTACGATCTCATCGGAAGGATCACGCCTGAATTAATGATGCCATTCCCGATTATTTTGCTGACACTGTTAGTCATTCAAATTTATTATGCCGAAAATTCTGTTTCCTATAAAACAGTCATTCTTTTAGCCCTTGTTTCGGCTTTCGGTCTTTCACTGAAACTTACCTATGTTCTGCTCTGGATGATTCCGTTTTTTGTAATCGACACCTGGAGAAAAAGATTTTTCTTTGCCGGTCTTTCATTTATCCTGTTTTTTTTGCTGGCTATTCCGGTAACATTACAATTGAATGTTTTCTGGGGTTGGGTAAAAAACCTGTTTATACACAGCGGTCAATATGGGGGTGGTGAGTCAAATATCATTGATTTTGCCTCGTTAATACCTAATCTGAAAGAGCTTTACAGTTACGAAAAAAGGTATTTCTATGTTTACTTCAGTCTCATTGGCGTATTTTCGGGCTACCTGATTTATTTCAGAAAAAAAGCGGAAAAAACTATGGTACTCCTTGCTATTTCAGTAATTCTGACCATTGCCGTACAATTGCTGATTACCGGAAAACATTACGCCCACCGTTATTTTATACCCGTTTTGTTGCTTTCTCCGTTGATGATTTTCATAATAGCGGAGATGATTAAAAAGTTTTATCCGAAGAAAATAATTACATCCATAATTAACCTTGGGATTGTTGGCATTTTAATCTGGAATGTACAATTTAACCGTCAATGGCTTCCAGTAAAAACCGAAGCCCTTGGAACCGATGTTGAAAACCGCATGAATACATGGCATGTGGCACAATCACTGGATAAAAACTGCTACAAAATAATTGCCTCTCAAAATTATGGGTGCCCGTTTATTGAATACACGCTGATGTACAGCACGGTTTGGGCCAACCACAGAAAGCAGGAAGAGTACAAGCCCATTCTGAACAAATTATATCCTGATACATATAACTTTTTTACCTGGGACAACTCGATGCGATACTGGGGTGAAAAGTTTAATGCGCAAAAAGCAGTTGCTTCAGGGAAAAAAATCTACCTGTATCTTGAAAGAAACGAAGAGGAACTATACAACCGCACCATCAGCAAATTACAGGAAGAAAACGGGGCTCCATTCAATATTCAGAATGACACTGTGTTTCTGAATAATAAAACGGGGGAAATTATTTTCAGATTATCGATACAACCCGAACCGGTTGATTCACTTCGCAATTAAGGATACTCTGTTTCTCCTTTCAATGCTTTTTCGTAGTCGGGTACTTTAATCATTTTGTCGTATCCTTCGGGCCATGTCTTTTTTCCGAAAATACCAAAGTAGGCTTCTTTGGTCATGCTGTCCCAATGCAGTAGTGAAGTTCGATACTGGCTTGTCTGAAACTGGTTGAGCCAAAGCATGGCCACCAAAACAAACGCAACCGGAATTTTAACCCAATTTTTATTTGTCCATATTTTTTCGATAAAAGCAGCCAGAGGCAATGCCATAATACCATACATATCAATCATGGGGCGCGAGCCGTAACAACCACCGTACCACCAGCACCACCAACTGTAAACCACATAAATATTCAGCACCACAAAAACCAGTGCCGGCAGAAACAGTTCGGGTGAGCGTTTCCGGAGCCAGAAAAATCCGGCCAGACCGAAAATCATCACCGGTGTGTAAATCAGCCAGCCTTTCCGGAAACTGAATAATCCGTTAATAAACTGTGGCTGCAAAAAGTAGAATTTCCCCTGGTCCATGTATGAGTTAAAAAGGAATTGACCCGATTGTGCTTTCCAGTAAATCATTTGCGGAATAAGCACAACAAATGCAGAACCGGCTGCCAGCAAAATCATTTTCCAGTTTCCGGTAATTCGTTCACCCAATTGTTTAACCGAAGTTATTCCGATTAACGCCGGAAATAAACCCACCAGAATATTCACCGGGCGGATTAATACGATCAAACCGGCCAATAAACCCAGGATTATGGAATTCCGCACGTCGGTTTTTTCAACCCATCTTAAAGAGAAATGAATAAAAGCTGAAATGAGAGCAAAGTTGTAAACGTGGGTCATGCCGGGCTCGGCAATTGCGTAATACATGAGATTTGTGGCAAGTACAACCAAAATTAATGTTACAGCAGTGGTAACTTCAGAAACATACCTGAGCAATATTTTTCGCAGGTAAAACAGGCCCACAAACAGATAAAAAAGCGTTGCCACAAATATTGAAAAACTGTAAGGCCACGAATATCCAAGTGTTGAAACACCCAGCAAATGCGCGGCTCCGTGTGCTATCAGGAAAAACGGAATCCAGAGAATGGCCATTCCCATTGTCATTCGCAAAATGGGTTTGCCGATGGGTGTGGTCTGCAACCAGATTTGCCCCCCGAAGTCAGCAGGCAGACTTTTGGTAAAATCGAAATTGAGGTCGTTAAATATAAATGTTGCGGGCAGGTACGCGTAATACATAATTACATCGTTCTGAATCACTTTGTTTTTTCCCCATGTATCAAGGTTCTTACCATACCAGGCACAAATAAATATGAGCAGTGCAATGGCTGTTTTTGATATGTTTAGTTTTATCATCCGGCGTTAGTAAAAGTTCTTTTTCAGATTTCTATCCTCACTTCGCGTGAAAGTCAGAAAATTTAATTTTTGTGTTTTCCTGTAATTTTCGCTTAAGCAATTTTAACTGTCTGATTCAGCAATTCAACATTAAAATTAACCTTGGCATTTAATGCTTTGAAAACCTTTATTATCGTTTCAAACCTTGCATCGGTGAGGCTGTTTTCGATTTTTGAAATCTGTGCTTTTTTAACGCCAACCAGTTCTCCAAGTTGTTCCTGTGTTAGTTTTCGCTCTTTTCTGGCTTTTTTAATTGCTTCTCCAAGTAAATCGAGCCGAAGTTCATTTTCGAAAGCATCCCGTTTTGGTGTGCCAATTTTTCCTATATACTTATCTGTGATTTCGTCTAAAGAGTAAGATTTTAATTCCTTGTCGCTCATTTCCCCTGTTTTTTATTTTCAAAATATTGTTTCCGAATCCGTTCCGCTTTATCAATTTCACTTTGCGGAACTTTATCGCGCTTTTTCACAAATCCGTGCGTCGCAACAACAATGGTTTGAATTTCAGCATTCTTATCCCAAAAAGCCAATAACCGAAAGTGAGATTTGTTATATAATGTCCGGAACTCCCAAATCTCCCCTTTGAGTTTTTTAAATAATTCCATGTCGGTTGAAAATCTGGATTTTGTAAGATTGTAAATAATCTTGTCTCTTGATTTTTCATCCAGTTTATCAAGAAACTGAACAACCTCTTCCAACAATTTAATTTTGAACCGATCAACCATGTTTTCTATGCAGAGACAAATATAAATGTTTCTTTTTCAGGAAACAAATTTTGAGTAAAAGTGTTGATATCCTGATTTGATTTTTATTCTTTTAATCCTACCTGAATTACCGAAACACCTGCCAGTCGCCGTGTAAAAAAGTCGATGATTTTCCACACCGGTACCATGGTATTGTAGAAACGCATTTGTCCGCCGGGAATGATTCGCTTGCGGAGTATGGTACCTGAAACAAACCAGCCCAGAATAGCGATGAAATTAAAAAACTGACGGTGTACCACTTTAAATCCTGCACCTTCGATTAGCCGCCGGAGCGACTGTTGTGTGTAACGCCGCTGGTGGTCGAGCTGTTCGTCGAAACCATTGTACAACCATTGAAAAGCAGGGACAAGAATCACCACCTTTCCGCCAGGTTTTAACATTTTCATGGCGTTTTTCAGGGCCTGCACGTGGTCGGGAATATGTTCCACCACATTCAGGGCAAAAATAGTATCAAACTTTCCAATAAGACCGGGGTGGTTTTCCTCCAGCTTTTTGTCCGAAAAATCGAGCCGGTACATGGCCTGCAGATTCGGGTATTTTCCGAAATTTTCCTTCAGCCGCGGGAAGTAACTGTTTTCGATGTCGCTTAGTGAAATGGTTGCACCATCGTGAATAAAGAATTGTGAAATGTTGCCAATTCCGCTTCCAATTTCCAGAATCTCACCACGACAATGCGGTTTGATGGTTTCGTACATCCAGCGGTTAAAACGGTCTGCTTCAGAAATCACTTCCAGCGTGTCGGTACCATATTTCGAGTTTCCAAGTATTTCGCTCATACTAATTTTTTGCCTGTTTCGATATTTCAAGTCTGAAATTATCAAATAAAACAGCTTTTTTATCGATGTTCCAAATATACGTTTTAAGCATTTTCCCGTCTTTCAGATTTTCGGGAACATAAAATGTGAAATGAGTTTTATACCAAACATTTTTATCGGGGGTTTGTTTGCCAATATCGGACGTAACATAATGGAGGGTCTCGTTTTCAGTCTCCACCGAAAAAACCATCAGCAACCTATTGACACCCAATGAATCGCTTCGCATGAAATCGGCAGAAACATGAAATATATTCTCCTTTTCCCTGTCTGTTTTTTCAACGGGCACATGAAAAACCGGACCAAATTCAACCCCGTTTAGGTCAAACAGGTGATTTGTTGAATCAACCGGCGACTGTATCCGATGTTTTTCAAGATAATTAGCTTGAAATGGTTTTTCACAATCGTATATTTCATCAAAATAAACTGCTTCCCCGTTTTGTTCCTTTTTCATATTTTCCAGCACTTCGAAATTATTCACCCCGGCATTGGTAATTTTACGAAAAACCACAATCCGGTAATCGTTGTTTCCCAATACCTTAAACGGAACTTTGGGTTCGAAATACTGAATCAATACAAAATTCGGGTTGTCAGCAATTTTCTCGAATGGCAGGTTTCCCTCGTTTGGCGAAAAATGTGCATCCCAGATAAACAGGGTGCTGTCGGGCAAACCATCTTCTGGTTTGTCGTTGTTACTAAAACCATATTGCACCACATTGTTATCCCATGCATCGATTCCGGTTGAAAACGAAAAATAGGGATTGTACATCACCAGTTTGTGTTTCAGACTACCCGATTCTTTCAGCCAATCGGTTGTGCGCTGCAACACTTCGGCAGTTAAATCAAAACCAACTAGCTTTTTGTAGTAAGCACTCGTTAAAACTATCTGTGTTGCTGAAAGCAAAACAAGCAAAACGGTTAATATCCTTTCTTTTTTTAAAAATTCCGCTACCTCCTGCATGGCATACAGTCCGATAATTCCCGCCAGTGGTGCATTGGCAGCCATTACCCTGATCAGCCCGGCAGAGGTTTCACCTTTCCACCACAGGTAGCTGTGAATAAAAATATAACCCCAGAAAGTACCAAGAATCAGCAGAATGGGTAAGAAATAATTACCAGAGAATGAAAACTTTTCTTTCATCCATTTCACCGGAAGAATAATTGTTCCGGCTACCATCAGCACTGTTATTATCACACCCGAATATTCCGGAATTCTGACAATAAAATAATACCAGTCGCCCTGCCCGTAAACCGACGGGCCACCTTTTGCATATGGCCGCTGGTTGTATAACCACCAGAAATCGTGGAAATGAAATACCAGCCCGATAAAGCTGAAAACCAGAAAACCTGTGGCCAGCCAGGGAACAGCACGGTATTTTTTTTTCAGGAGAAGTGCGAAAAGAAAGAGCAATTCGAATGCCAGCCCTTCGGTGCGTGCCAAAAACAAAAATGAAATGAGCACAGCCGATGCAATATATTTTTCATTGAAGAACAGGTAAACCGACAAAACCAGCACAAGACTGAAAACTATTTCGGTCATTCCGGTTGACAACATCGCAAAATAAATAGGCGTGAAAACTGCCACCACCACTGCAAACCAGCCATTTTCGAGTTTCAGTTTGCCGGCAAGTTTCCATACAAACCATCCTGTTAAAAGGCCCAATACTGAATTTAATATTCTGACCGCTACAAAACCAAATTGCGCAAATGGTGCTGCCAAAATCGTGTAAACCGGTTTTCCCCAATGATCGAGAAAAAGATGCGGGTAACGAAAAGCCCAGCGTGCAATGTTAAAATGTGCGTAATTATCGGCGCCACCTTCGGGAACCGGGGTGAGAAAAGCCAGAAATACCAAAACAAGGCCGGTTGCGAATAACCCGGCAATCACAAGTTTCTTTTCTGTAAAATCTTTCATTGGTTTTCCAATTCGCTTTTCAGCGGCTGAAAACATTGTATTTCACAATGCAGTAAAATGCTCTCAACCCATCGCGCCAGCCAATTTTTTTACCATCCTCGTAGGTTCGGCCATAATACGAAATGCCCACTTCGTAAATTCTGATTTTTGGAATCCGGGCAATTTTTGCCGTCACTTCGGGCTCAAAACCAAACCTGTTTTCCTGCAGCCTGATATTTTTGATGATTTCTGATTTGAAAAGTTTGTAACAGGTTTCCATATCGGTGAGGTTCAGGTTGGTGAACATATTAGAAACCATGGTTAGCAGCTTGTTTCCGATGGAGTGCCAGAAAAACAGAATCCGGTGCGGATTTCCACCCAGAAAACGGGAGCCGTAAACCACGTCGGCATTTCCTTCGGCGATGGGTTTCAGCAAATGGTTGTATTCGCGCGGGTCGTACTCAAGGTCGGCATCCTGAACAATAATACATTCGCCGGTTGCCTCAGCTATTCCGCGGTGAAGCGCGGCTCCTTTTCCCATGTTTACCGGCTGGTGAAAAAGTTTCATATCTGCTTGCGGATGATTCAGAATGTACGTGTCTATCACCTCACCCGAATTGTCCTTTGAGCAATCGTTCACAAGAATAATTTCTTTGGTAAATCCGTAGTTCAACTCAACATCGATGATCCTGTTCAGGATTTCGTGAATCGTTTTTGCCTCGTTATAAACGGGAATAACTATCGATAATTTCTTTTGGTCTTCCATCAAAAAAGGGTGATTTTCTTAATTTTTTGTCAAAGATATAATTACTGAAAAAACTATCCATTTTATCGGTCATTAATTGCATCATTTCCGGGTGTGACTATCAGGAAATTTGTCATCAATGCCTGATCGCGTGTTTCCGGATTCAGAAACTTCAGGGTTACTTTGTTCATCCCCCGCTGCCTCACCTGATAAACCGTATCCATTTTAATTTTCATATCCACAAAATCCTTCACTTTAATTTCATGGGTATTAATCCAGGATCCCGGGGTAGCGGCCACTTTATAAAATTCGTCCCAGGTTTCGATGTTTTCTACCTTTTCGACCGAATAAAAAAACAGGTTGTAATCTTCGAGATCGAAATTATAAAGTTTATCGCCGGGTTTTTTATGCTTTTCATACAAATCCAGCACCTGTCTGCCTCCCTGAAACGCTGCCAGTTCAGGGTAAACTTTTGCATTCAGAAAAAGGTTTAATCCTGCTGAAATGATTACCTGGAAAAGAATCATCCTCAAAAAAATATTCCTGTCCGACTTAAAAACGAAAAACAGTCCCAACCCTGAAACAGCCAGTATTATCAGCGGTAAAAAAAACGACCTGTCACCCAGAAACCACACGACAAAAGCAAAAAACAAACTGAATAGTCCGGCAAAAACAAAGTTGAATTTTATGAAGCTCTTTTGCATTACAACCTCTCTCTTTACAAAATCAACAAGCCAGCCACCCGTAAAAACCGAAAAGACAGGAACGGTTATCAGAAAATAGTTGGGTGCTTTTCCTTTGGCTATGCTGAGAATCAGCAACAAAATCAGCACACTGCCCGACAATCCGACAACAAATTCTTTATTCTCGAAACCTTTCAATTTTGTTTTCGCCATTCTCGCCACCGATATCAACACTATTGGAGTCCACGGCAAAAAAGCCCACAAAAAAGTGTGCAGATAAAAAAAGTAATCGGTGTTAGAGCCTGCCAATTCCCCGGTAATTCGTCCGATATTATTGCTGATGAAATAGAACTTCAGCCCGCTCAACCCGAAACTTTTGTACAAATGCAGTAGCGATGGCGAAATCAAAACCAAAACAATCAGAACTCCGAGCAACCATTTTGGATGGAAAAGCTGTCGAAAATCTCGTTTTGCCAGTAGGAAAATCATCACAGTAAGAAACGGCAAAACCGCGCCGATCGGGCCTTTCGAAAGCATTGCCAACCCGGTTCCCACAAGAGCCAGCACAAAATTCAGTGGCTTTTGGGTTTGAAAATACGCAGCCAGTTGCCACAGCGCCATTACAACACCGGTTTGCAGAACTAAATCGGTGTGCATATCGAAAAAATAGAGAAAAAAGATTTGCGAAGTGCCCGCCACCAAAGCGGCAAACTTACCAGCCTCCACAGAAATAATTTGTCGTCCAAACCGATAAGTGAAATAAATCCCCGACAAACCGTATAAAAACGGGAACAGTTTGAAAGCAAAATTGGAATTTCCCAAAAGCTGAACACCCAAACCAGCCAGCCAGAAAAACAAATGGGGTTTCTGCAGGTAAGGAGCGTCGTTGATTTTCAGGTTAAACCAGTCGCCCGATTCCACCATTTGCCGCACAATGGCCGAATACAGCCCCGAATCGCCGGTTGTATCAATCAACAAACCTGCCAGCCAGGCAAGCCCGGTTAACAAAAAAGCAAAAATCCAAAGAAATTGATTGGCTGTTTTTTCCAAAGTCTGCCGTTATTTTTTGATACAAATTAAACGATTTCAACCCGGATTCATTGTATTGAAACTGTTTTCACGATTGAAATGCTCCGCGGAAATACAATAAAAATTCTGTCTTCGGGTTTTGTTAATAGTCAGAAAGTGTAACTTTGGAATCGCAAAAGAAAAAAAAATGAACCGGATAGCCATTTTCCCGGGGTCTTTCGATCCTTTTCACATAGGTCACGAATCAATAGTCCGACGCGCCCTTCCGCTTTTCGATAAAATTATTATCATGATTGGTTTCAATGCCAACAAAAAATCTTTTTTCGAGGTGGAGTACAGGCTGAAATGGATCAGGGAAATCTTTGCCGGAATCGATAATATCGAAATTAAAGTTCACGAAGGATTAACGGTTGATTTCTGCAAACAGGTGAACGCAAGCTATATTTTACGCGGTATCCGCACCTCGGCCGATTTTGAGTTTGAACGGGCTATTGCACAGATGAACAAAAAGATGCATCCCGAAATTGAAACCGTATTTCTGTTAACACTTCCGGAACACACCCCGATTAACGCCACCATCATCCGCGACATCGTATTTCATGGCGGCGATGCCCGGCAATTTTTGCCCAAGGGTTTTGATATGGACGAGTTCAAAGAGCAGGTTCTCAAAAAAAGCCGGTTATAATGTCACGAATCCTTTTCCTTTTTTTTGTAATTCTCCTGCCACTTTCCGTTTTTTCTGCGGTAACCATTCAATGCAACAATCCGAAATATGCATCCCGAAAACTGGTTTTTTACAGCTATTCCGATCCGGTTTCGCAACAAACCAACCCGGTTTTCACACTTGAAACCGATGGAAATGGGAAAGCCTCAAAGCCGGTTGAAATAACAACTGTAAAATTTGTTTTTTGCGATTTCGGAATTTACAGGGGACTGCTTTTTCTCGAACCCGGACAAACCATCACGCTGAAACTGCCGCCAGTACGCGAAAAAACTTTTGCCGACGAAAAAAATCCCTATTTCAAACCGGTTACTTTCTGGTTCGAAACTGAAAACGCCCCGCAACTGAATAACCAGATTGCCCGGTTTACCGCGCGGCTCAACCAACTGACCGACCAGTATTTCGACCCGCTGTATTTCAGGCAGTCGAAACCCTATCTCGATTCACTGAAAATCAGAATCGACAAGGAATTTGGTGCGGTAAAAAACGAAAATTTTATCCTGAACAAACAATTTGCCCTGAAACAGGTGGAAGTGGATGCTTTCAGGCTAAAACCCGAAAGTTATGCGACAGTTTTTAATGATATTAAACCTGTTTTCTGGCAGTTTCCGGCTTTTACCGACCTGTTTGAAAAGGCATTTTCGGGATTGCTGAGTTTCGACGCCAAAACCGTGGGTGGCGACGATCTGAAAAAGGCGGTGAACCAGGGAAACACGCAGGCTTTGCTCGATCACCTGAGAAAGAAATACAAAGTCACCGGCGAAACAGCCGACCTGGCACTGCTGAAAATGTTGCACGACGGCTGGTATTCGGGCGACTTTTCAAAAACTTCCATCCAGCAAATGCTGAAAGTGACGCGGTTTACAGGGTATCAAAACCAGGTGATCCGCGAAACGGCAAAAAATATCACCGACAAGATTTCGTTTTTGCAAACCGGCAGCGCAGCGCCAGCCATTTGCCTGAAAAATATGGATGGTGCGAAAACCTGCACCAACACCACTAAAGGAAAATACAAATACATCCTGTTTGCCGACACCGAAATGGCGGTGAGCCGAGAACACCTGAAATACCTGGCCGCTGTGGAACAGAAGTTTCAGAAGAACCTTGAAATTTTTATCATTCTCCGGAAAACTGAACAGGGCGCGCTGAAAAAATTCTTTGCAGAAAACCAGGTGCCCGGTGTAAAACTCATCGACGAGAACGGTGAATTCACACAGCTTTATAAAATCAGGTCGTTCCCACTGTGTTTTTTACTGGATGAAAACCACAAGGTAAAACTGGCCCCGGCCAAGGCGCCACTCGATGGATTTGAACAGCAATTCGCAACGCTTTTACAAAACGATAGGATTGAAAATCTGCGGAAGCAGGGGAAATAATTCTGTCTGCTTTTCAACCCCTCTGTTGGCAGCCATTTCGCTACTCGTTTTCTTCGTAATAATAAGAGTAGTCAATCCCTTTCATAAACATTTAACGGTCGTTGATTTGGGTGGTGAACGCTTTTTCCAGCGATGTTTTCAGTACATCACTGTTTGTGGGACTCAGCTTCATGGCGTTCATATAATCCTGTTTGCTGATGGTACTCCAGTCAACACATTTTCTGAGACGTTTTTTCAGTATCAAATCCAGCCAGATTCGGGCGCTTCTGCCATTGCCTTCCATAAACGGATGGGTAACGTTCATTTCCACATATTTGCTGACGATTTCGTTAAATGTGGTTTCGTGCATCGCATCGATTTGCTTTAAAGTTTCGCCCAGAAAGTGTGAAACTGCAAACTGAAAACCTCCTTTTGAAATATTTTTTTGCCTGATTTGTCCTGCAAAATCATACAACCCGCCAAACAAATAAGCATGAATTTGTTGCAAACCTTTGGTGATGCCCATTTCGATGCTGTCGATAAACGAACTTTCAAACAAAGCGTAGGCTTTTGTTTTGCTTTTTCCGTCGATGCTTCCATCGATGAAAGTAAACCATTCGATAAACCGGTTGGCCTTTTTGCCCGGAAATTCTTTGCCAAGGGCTATAATTCCGTCGTAATCCAGCATGTCGGCAAAACGCCTTTTACCATCAGGTGCCAAAAATTTCAACTGGGTAGTGATACTAACCACTTGGCTGTTTTCTTTCTTTAATTTGGCTTTCAGATATTTCCAGTAGTTGCGGGTTTTGGTGTAGTCGTTCTGGTTGGTAAGCACGGCAATAATATCCAGCACCGAAAACCACCATTTGGCGTTTTGTTCGTCCTAAACAGCACGTACTTCACGGTCTTCAAAAAAGCGGATGGATATTTTGGCGTTGCTCATTTTTTACTTTCACGCTGTAGTTTGTTGGGTAAAGTTAGGATTTTATGTGGTACTACTGAAGGTATATTTCTGATGCAAAAACGTAATTGTGATAATAGTGAGAATCAAAGTTTGCATCCTGAGGAATGACTGCATAGGAAATGCGGTTGATTCCCAACCCTGATAATTCTGCTTTTAATCCGGTAATAAAATCATTTTTAATACCCCTGTGAATGTAAAGCCGATAAACCATCAGAGGTATTTCAACCGAATCCCGTTTCGACTGCCAATCCATAATTTGATAACGCAAACTATCTAATGTAATTTTTTTGTTTTCAGCGATAATAAACGGATTCAAATTCAGACTGTCATCTTTTGAACATACAACATAAATGTCTTCAACCAGAGAAAGCTTTCCTTTCGGCTTTTCAAATGAATTCGAAAATGGCAGGTCAAGTTTATATTTGTAATGAATGTTTTTACTGAGAATACTTTGATTAATGCTTTTGTAATTGACAAGGTTAAATTTCGACAATCCAAATGAAATAACTGAAACACAAACCATTGACACAAGAAACCATTTAAAACTTCGGCGAATGTATGTCAACCTGATTGTAGTCCAGGTTTGAAGAAAAAGTGTGATTAGTATGAGTATAAAGACATAACCGAAGTCTGGATAGAGGCTGAAAACATTTCGGCTTTCAGGAAATGTAAATCCGAAAAAGATTCCGAAAACGACGGCAGCTTTTGAAAACCAGCTTAAAAAATACCAGTTTAAAAACCTTTGGTCGTTCACAATGGCTGACTTTCTGTAATTGCGATTTCCAAATAATTTTTTGGGCTGGTCAAACCAGAAAACGAAACAAACGGATTGGCCAAGAATTACAGACAGAAATGCAAAAAACAGGTTGTAAAAACTCACTTCATTTTCTGTGATAACCCACAAATCATAATTCTCAGTAACTGTAAGAACCCTGAATGTCTCTCTGATTATATACAAAAATGAGTAAAAGGAGAAAGAATAAAGCAGCCCCAAAATTACTCCGGCTATTATCCTGGGTGTTGATAATTCAATAAAATTGGGGTTTTTATGTAACATGGATTTATTCGATGTCATATTGGCGTTTTTGGACAAGGGTGATAAAAATATCAATCGGGCATATTCTAAATTTGATCCACTTGTCTGCCGTTTTTGAAGCGAAATCTTTACTGATTGATTTGAAAATGGGTGGTAAACCGTTCATGTCAGGTTAATTTTTCTCAAATGTAATAAAACAACGGATTATCAGGTGTTTGCAGCGGTGTGTTTTTTTATGGAATACAGCTTTTTAATTTACCGGCAATAAAATAATGTTTCGTCTGAATGAACTGCACTTCTTCCTGCCACAAAGTGGCAGAATGTGAATAACCCCGTACGAAGTGTGGGGCAACAACACGCAAAGAACCGGAATCCTGAAGGGATTCAACATACAGTTATTGAGCCCTTTCAGGGCTCTTGTTTCCCTGTTTATTTGCACCTCCAGTTTCACCGGAGGCTATTCATATTCAAACCCTTCGGGTTTAGGAAAAGCCCATATTAATAGTATTCACCAGGTGAACTTGAAGTCACCAGGTGAAGAACGAAGAAAACCCATCATTTTTTTATCTTTGCCGCCTCAATTTTAAAACTGTTGCATGATTTCCATTGACGGGCTGGGTGTTGAATTCAGCGGAAACACTTTATTCAAAGACATCAACTTTGTGGTAAACGACAAAGACCGCATTGCGTTGATGGGCAAAAACGGCGCGGGCAAATCGACGCTCCTCAAAATTATGGCGGGTGCGCAAAAACCCACGCACGGCAAGATTTCGGCGCCCAAAGATGCCGTGATTGCCTACCTGCCGCAACATTTGATGACCGAAAACAAACGCAGCCTTTTTGAGGAAGCATCGCAGGCTTTTGCCGATGTGCTGAACATGCAAACTTTGCTGGATGAATTGAACCACCAGCTCACCGTGCGCACCGATTACGAATCGGATGAATATGCGGCTATTATTGAACAGGTTTCGGAATACAGCGAAAAACTCTACAGTCAGGGCGAAATCAATTTCGACGCAGAGGTGGAAAAAATCCTGCTCGGATTGGGTTTTCTTCGTAACGATTTTCAGCGGCCCACCAGCGAATTCAGCGGTGGCTGGCGGATGCGCATCGAACTGGCTAAAATCCTGCTCAAAAAACCCGACCTGATTTTGCTTGACGAGCCTACCAACCATCTTGATATTGAGTCGGTGCAGTGGCTCGAAGATTTTTTGGTGAACGAAGCCAAAGCGGTGATGGTGATTTCGCACGACCGCCGGTTTGTGGACAACATCACCACCCGCACCATTGAAGTTACGATGGGCCGGATTTACGACTACAAGGTGAACTACTCGAAATACCTCGAACTGCGGAAGGAACGCCGCGAACAACAACAAAAAGCCTACGACGAACAGCAAAAAATGATTGCCGAAACCGAGCAGTTTATCGAACGTTTTAAGGGAACTTACTCGAAAACGCTACAGGTGCAGTCGCGTGTGAAAATGCTCGAAAAGCTTGAAATTCTTGAGGTGGACGAAATAGACACCTCGCACCTGCGGCTGCGGTTTCCGCCTTCGCCACGTGCGGGCAGT
>CAZXVT010000027.1:28016-35399 GCA_964644015.1 uncultured Maribellus sp. | reverse complement strand
TTGTGTTGAAACCAATGGCGTTGTAACCGAAGCAAAACTCGACCTGAAATTTGCAGGAACACAGTGGAGTGGCAGTTTTGGAGCATGCGAAATCAAAACGCTCAGGCTGAGCAATGGTAAAATCAGGGAAGTCAATCTTTTGGAATCCTGAGTTAATCAGAAATCAATCAGTTGAAAAATATAAGAGGAAATAAAGTGAAAAAGGAGCAATTAGAAAAGATTATCGAAGACATTAAATCGGTGAAAATAACCGTTTTGGGCGATTTTTGCCTCGATGCCTACTGGTTCATCGACGAGTCGAAAAGCGAAATTTCCATCGAAACCGGACAGATGACACGTCCGGTGAAACAGCAACGCTATTCACTGGGTGGTGCCGGAAACGTTACCAACAACATCACCGCGATGGGCGTAAAAGATGTCCGGGCATTCGGCGTCATCGGTCCCGATCCGTTTGGAACTGAGATGATAAAAGTAATGCGTGAAAATGGTATTAATCCTGACAATCTTTTGATTCAGGAATCAGACTGGTCAACCCATGTTTACACCAAGCCTTATGTTGGCGATACTGAACAGGGTCGTATCGATTTTGGCAACTTTAACCAGCTTTCTAAAAAAACAGCCGATTTGCTCATCAAAAACCTGACAGCTCAAATCCCTGATGTTGACATTATTATCATCAACGAACAAGTGCTTTCAGGAATTCATACCAGTTATTTCAGAAATGAAATCACAAAAGTGATTCAGGGTTTCCCGGATAAGATCTTTATTGTTGACAGCCGTCATTACAGCGCTTCATACGAGGGTGCCTGGCGAAAAATGAACGATACAGAAGCCGCCATTCTGAGTGGCTTACAGAAAGAACCGGGAGATGTTGTACTTTTTTCAGAAGTAAAGGAAGCAACCGGAAAGTTGTTCAGCAGATTCGGGAAGCCATTGTTTATTACCCGCGGAGCCCGTGGTTCGGTGATAGTGAATGAAAAAGCAGTTACTGTAATCGACGGCCTGATGATTATTTCGAAGGTTGACCCGGTGGGGGCTGGCGACAGTTACCTTGCGGGCGCTGCTGCCACGCTGGCTGCCGGTTACGATATGGAAACCGCTGCCCGAATCGGTTCGTATGTTGCCGGTGTTACCGTGCAAAAGCTTTTCCAGACCGGAACGGCGAGTCCGGAAGAAATTCTGAATATTGGTGCCGACCCCGATTTTGTATACAGTCCCGAACTTGCCGAAGATATTCGTCACGCCAATTACTGGAACGGCTCCGAAATCGAAATCATCAACGAATGGCCACAGCCACTGAATATTAAACATGCTATATTCGATCACGACGGAACCATATCAACACTGCGCGAAGGTTGGGAACACATCATGCAGCCCATGATGATGAAAGCCATTTTGGGCAGTCATTTTCAGGATGCCGACGAAGCTTTGTATCATAAAGTTTACACCAGAGTTGTCGATTTTATCGACAAAACCACAGGTATTCAGACGCTTGTGCAGATGAAAGGTTTGGTTGATCTGGTCAAGGAATTTGGATTGGTTCCCGCCGACCAGATTCTCGACGAATTTGGTTACAAGGAAATTTACAACGACGAACTCCTGAAAATGGTGCGGATTCGTGAGGCAAAACTTACAAAAGGAGAATTGTCGCTGGAAGATTTTACACTGAAAAATGCTGTTTTGCTGCTCGAAAAACTCTACAAAGCCGGCGTGAAATTGTACCTGGCCAGCGGAACCGATGAGGAAGATGTAAAAAACGAAGCTCGTATTCTGGGTTACGACCACCTTTTTGAGGGCGGAATTTACGGTGCAGTGGGCGATGTTACCAAGGAAGCCAAGAAAATTGTACTCGACAGGATTCTGGATACAATCGGCAATTCAGGAAACGGACAGGTAGCTGCTTTTGGTGACGGGCCTGTTGAAATCCGTGAAACACGCAAACGCGGCGGTTTAACCATTGGAATCGCCAGCAATGAACTGAAACGTCACAGTCTGAACCAAAGCAAACGTTCACGCCTTATCAAAGCCGGCGCAGATGTACTTATTCCCGATTTTTCCCAGTTACCAAAACTGCTGGAATTGTTGAATATTAAAGCATAAAAATTCATGGTTGCAAGCTGTTAGATTCAGACTTCGACTGCGCTCAGTCTGACAGTCACCCTGAGCGGAGTCCCCGCCTGCCGGACGGGCAGGGAAGAGTGTTTGGATTAGGTTTGGCAACTTTAAATAGTAAATCGTAAATAATAAAATAGTAAATCTCAACATGCCTTATCCAAAATTCGACCGTAACCTGCTCGATGTAAAGCAACTGGCAAGCAGAAAAAACAAAGTTTACATCGAAAAAGACCATATTCCGGTTACAGAACTACCAAAAAAACTCTCAGAAAAGGGAATCGGACTTATTGAAAAAACTGCTGAACGAATCAGAAAAGCCCGTTCGCTGAATCGCCCGGTGATGCTTACTTTTGGCGCGCACACCATTAAAAACGGCATGGCGCCAACACTCATTGCGTTGATTAAAGAGGGCTGGGTGACCCACCTGGCCACCAACGGCGCGGGAATTATTCACGACTGGGAATTTGCTTTCCAGGGAAAATCGAGCGAAGATGTGCGTGAAAACGTCAACCTTGGGCAGTTTGGAATCTGGGACGATACAGGTTTTTACATCAACCTCGCGCTGGTTGCCGGCGCTTATGAAGGACTGGGTTACGGTGAGTCGGTCGGGAAAATGATTCACACAGAAGGACTGGATATTCCTGAACTTTCGGTTTTGTATGCCACTGCCCGTCAGAAAATGGAAACAGAACCGGCAACTGCTGCAGCCGCCATCGATTTTGCCGGTGTCATCAAACATTTCGGATTGAAGCCTGGAAGAATGAACATTCCACACCCGCACAAAAAATATTCGGTACAGGCAAATGCGTTTGAAATGGGCATTCCGTTTACCGGCCACCCCATGTTCGGGCACGATATTATTTACAACCATCCGATGAACCATGGCGCATCCATTGGACGTACCGCCGAAAACGATTTTCTGGCTTATGCAAAAAGTGTGAGCAATCTCGAAGACGGGGTTTATCTTTCGGTGGGTTCGGCAGTAATGTCGCCCATGATTTTTGAAAAATCGTTGTCGATGTCACAAAACCTCGAAATTCAGCGGGGTAGCCACATCGACAGGCATTACATGCTGATTGTGGATTTGGCCGAATCGGAATGGGACTGGTCGAAAGACGGAGAACCGCCAATGGACAACCCGGCGTACTACCTGCGTTACTGCAAAACTTTTAACCGCATGGGTGGCGAAATGCACTACCTCACCGCCGACAACCGCGATTTTTTACTGGCGCTTTACCAGCAATTACATTAATAAAATCCTGTGTTCCTCTGTGCCTTCTCTGTGGTTCTCAGTGTTAAAAATTTTGATAACACAGAGGGCCACAAAGGTTTCCACAGAGGGCCACAGAGTTGAAAAAAGAATATCATGAAAAAGAAAGCTACTTTTCTGACCCTCATAATTTTCGCGATAACAATCATTTCTTTTGCCCAGCAACCCCGTGATGGCCGCCTGCTTCAGGGTGAAACCTGGCAACCGTTTGTCCCGGTAGAAAAAGCCGATTTTTATGTGGCAGAAAATGGAAACGACGCGTGGTCGGGAACTCTGCCAGAACCCAACAATACCAAAACCGACGGTCCTTTTGCCACGCTCAAAAAAGCACAGGAAGCCGTGCGCTACCTGAAAGCAAAGGTCTATTTTCCAAAGGACGAACCGGTGGAGAAACGCTGGATTGGTTCACCACATCCTTTTGGCCGCGGGAAAGACATCACGGTTTACATCCGCCAGGGTTTTTATTCTCTTTCGGAGCCACTGGTTTTTTCGGCTGCCGATGGTGGCGAAAGAGTGGAAACCAATCTTCCGGCCGGCGCTTTTGAATACCATAAACTCCGCGACCACTATGTAACTTATGCAGCTTACCCGGGTGAAAAACCCGTGATTTCGGGAGGCAAAAAAGTTTCAGGTTGGAAAAAAAACGGCAATGTCTGGACTGCCCCGTTTGATGCCGATACAGTGCAGATGCTCGTTGTGAATGGCAAACGTCAGATTCTGGCAAGAACGCCGAATACCGGCTATTTTGTGCCACCGGCAATTTCGGCCACTACATCCGAATTGTATTTCAGAAAAGGCGAAATCGAAAACTGGGATAACATGGCAGGCAACCGCGTAGTGATGTTGCTTCGCTGGCACACCGGCATCAATAGTATTATTTCTGTGGATGAGAAAAAAGGTGTGGCCACTTTTAAATCACCCCAGGAAGGCGTTGTAATTGTGCCTCCCAGATATTACGTTGAAAATGTAAAAGCCCTGCTGGATGCACCCGGCGAATGGTATTTCGATAAAAATACAAAGGAAATCAGCTACATTCCGGCAGAAGGAATCAGTAATCCCAACGATTTTTCATCCGAAGTTCCGGGTATAAGCGAACTCGTGAAAGTATCAGGAGAAATGGCAAAACCGGTCCGCAACCTTCGGTTCTACGGACTGACTTTCGAAGGGGCAACTCCCGGAAGTAGCGCCATCAGTTTCGAATATGCCCACGCATGCGAACTGGCACAGGGAGAAGTGCGTTCGTGCAGCGGAACCGGTGTTTACGTGCACAAAGGTTGCTACCAGACCCGCATTTTTGAAAACCGGTTCGAAACCATCGACAGTGGCGGAATTTACGTAAACGGACCCAACAAACCCGGCGATGGACGCGATATTATTCGAGAAACGCTGATTAAAAAGAACCAGCTATTCGATTGCGGTGGCATCAACATCTATGCACAATATTCGCTGATGACCACCATTTCGCACAATTACATCACCAAAACCCGCGGCCGCTACGGTATTGACGTGGGTGGCTGGGCCAACCAGGAAGAAGCCATTGACGGCGGCTACCTTGTTGAATACAACCATCTCGATGATGTTCAACTGGATGCAGACGATTCGGGTGCCATCAAAACCGCCGGAATGACCTTCAACTCGGTCGTTCGCCGCAACCTGATTCACGATGTTCATGCCGGATTTTTTAATGACAACGTGGGATTCTGGTTCGATAACATGTCGCAGGGATGGATTTCGGAAGAAAATATTTTTTACAACCTCGAACAGGGCGAAATGAAGCTGTGTGCCGCGCTTTTGGAAGACAATATTTACCGCAATAATTACAAAATCGAAACACCGGCCATTGCTCCTGAAATCATCATCGAAGGCGAACCTGAATTTCATGTCAGCAACCTGAAAATTGAAGCAGGAGCTGGTGGCAGCGTGGTTGCCGGAAGTTCTATCCGGATTTCTGCAGATGTTAAAAATAGCGGAGCCAGCGGAATTGCTCCGGTTCATTTGTATTTGGATGGAAAAGTACTCGAAACCAAATCTTTTCCTGTGGTGAAAAACAATACATGTCAGGTGGAATTCGAAATCAGGATTTACGATGCAGGTGAACACGAGTTGGCTATTGGCGACACTCCTTATCAGAAGATTAAAGTCGATGGCAGCAAACCCGCCATTGTTTTTGAAGATTTTAAACTCTCTGCGGAAAGAATGCTGAAAGGTGAAACCGTAAAAGGCACGGCCAAAGCGGTTAACCTGACAACCAACGTTCAGAAACTGGATGCTTCTGTTTTTGTGGGAAATCAGAAAGCTCTTACAAAACCGATTGAACTGAATCCGGGTGAATCAAAACAACTCAGTTTTGAAATTGAAGCGCCGGTTGGGATACACGGAGTCAGGATTGAAAACAGTGCAGTCAAAGAACTCACGGTTTTCGACTCAAAAACCATCGATTTGACAAAAACAAAAGTGCTGCAATATTGCTCGGCCAAAGCCAAACCATACGAAATAAAAGCCGATGTCAAAGTCAACAAGTTTAAAATCACAGCCGGCGGTTCCGATTTTATGCATGCCGAAGATTCTTATGCAGCGGCCTATGTAAAAGGAATCAAAGGCGATTTCGTGGCAACGGTAAAAATCACCGCATTTGGCGACCGCACCCACGAATGGTTCCGGACTGGACTGTTTGTGCGGAACGATATGGCTCAAAGTTTTGATGTGCAGCCTGGCAGCAAAGGTTCTGTGCTGGTTTTTTCCTCTCCCGGCCGTGCCGGTATTGAATACGACGAATTTGCCAACGGTTGCATGCACAAAGCCAGCAGCACCAACCTGCCCGAAAATTCGAAAACGCCCATTTACCTGAAAATAGTCCGTCACGGAAACAGTTTCAGCGGATACATCAGTCTCGATGGCAAGAACTGGATTATTGAGCGCCACACCACCGACATTCCCGGAATCAACGAGTCGATTGATATAGGTCTGGCAGCCGGTGGCCCCGACAAACGCCAGTACTGGGTAGAGTTCACGGACTGGAAAATTGAGGTGGCAGAATAAAATGAAGACAGGCAAAGGCGAAAAAAGATTTGCTTTTATTCTATGTGGCCTATGTGTCTATGTGGTAAAATACAAACAAATAAGACAGATATGAAGAAATTATTTGTAGCTGCTGCTTTGATTCTGATAGTATTATTTTCAAATGGCAAAAGTTTAACCGCCAATGTTGCAACGGTTAATATTACCCCGCCGCTCGAAATGAAATATACTTTGGGTGGTTACGGCGAACGGATGAACAAACCTGCAGAAGGAATCCACGACCCGATAATGGCCAAAGCGCTGGCACTTAAAAACGGGGAGGTGAAATATCTCATCATCACGATGGATATTCTGGGATTGCCCTCAAATTTTAAAACCGATTTGCAGAAGCGGATTGAAAAAAATGGGTGGAAAGCTGAAAATATAATGCTGCTTCCGAGTCACTCGCACGGCAGTCTCGAAATGGCAGCCATCAACAGCAAAAATGTATTTGGCGTTCCACAGATTGGCATTTTTCAGCCTGAACTGCTCAGTCTTCTGTTGGATAAAATAGAAAAGCTGGTTGCAGAGGCTGACAAAAATTACCGTGAAGTAAAAATCGGAACCGGCAGCGCCAAATTCGACGGACTGAACCGTAACCGCCGTGGCGACAAAACTGTGGATAACGAACTCACAGTTACTCGCGTTGACCTTGCCAGCGGACAGCCGCTTGCTGTATTGGTAAACTGGACTGCCCACCCCACTTTTATCGGTGGCGACGATATGCTGGTTTCGGCAGAGTGGCCGGGTTATCTGCAAACCGAAATGGAAAAAACCATCGGGAAAGGGGTTGTTGTGATGTATTACAATGGCGCCGAGGGCGACCAGTCGCCGGTGTACAGCGGAAAAGGTGGCGCTTACGAAAAAATTCAGGGTTATGGAAAATTAATGGCTGAAAAGGCGATGGGTGTGTACAATTCGGTTCAGACTAAAAAAGAAAG
>CAZXVT010000027.1:0-28006 GCA_964644015.1 uncultured Maribellus sp. | reverse complement strand
GTGAGTTGGTTTACAGCTACCAGGTCGTCGATTTGCCTGAACAGATGGCGCATCCTGATTTTATGGAAACCGGCGGCGCTGAATACGGTCTGAACGAGCAAACCGTGAAAGTGATTATGGACGCACTTGGTCCTAAAAAAGTCGGAATGGGTTCAGTCAGAATCGGCGATTTTGTGCTGGTGGGAATCCCGGGCGAGTTGGTGGCCGAACTTGGGATTAAAATCAAGGAGTCACTGAAAAATGACAAGGTAAAACACGTTGCCATCGGCGGACTGGCCAACGAGTGGATTAGTTACATTCTCACCGAAGAGGAATATGTAAATGGAAGTGGTTACGAAGCCAGTGTAAGTTTTTACGGCCCTAAACTGGGCGAAATTATTACCGGTTCAGCCTTAAAAGTTTCGGAGCCTTTGTCAAAAAATAAATAATTTGACAAAAATGACATGTTTGAAAAAGATTCTATCACATTTCCACCAAAGGACGAAAACACTTGAAATGACAGAAAGCAACATCAATGTTGTTATTTCGACGATTGCGCGAGGAGAATTGAAAATCAGCGAAGCTAAATCTCTTCGAACAGGCAGATTTCTCCTTCGTCGAAATGACATGAGAAAAGAATCTTTCATAAATAACTAAGTAAAGAATCTCTTTCCAATGAATCGAAAAAAATGATAAATAACAAATAATCAACTTTATAATGAAACAGCGATTTTATATTTTCTCATTGTTATTCTCCACTATTTTAGTGTTTACATCCTGCACCCAAAAATCAGGACAGCCCAATTTAAGTAAAGCTGTCATTCTGGTTTCACCGGCAATTCCGGCTCCCATGAATTCAACTGCCCCACTTGTTTTATCCGAGGAAGTAGCGAAAAGAACTTCGCTGCCATTGAAAACTGGTGATAACTGGGACAGTAAAACCATTATTGCACTGGCACTTTCAACCGACAAGGATTTGCTGGGTCAACCGCTTCCTGCAAGTGAAGTACAGGATGGTCCCGAATTTAAAAAAGAGGGATTCAGGTTAAAATATTCCGAAGAAAACGGGAAAAGGATTCTCTGGATAATAGGAGCTGATGCACGCGGTGTTTTGTATGGAATCGGAAAATTCCTACGGATTGCTGAAATGAATGAGCAGTCACTGATTTTACCTGAAGCGGTTGACATTGCATCCTCTCCCGAATATCCGTTGCGTGGCCACCAGTTTGGATACCGCAATACAGCCAACTCGTGGGATGCCTGGACAGTGGAACAATTTGACCAGCATTTCAGGGAACAGATGCTTTTTGGCGCCAACAGTTTCGAAGACATTCCGTTTCAGGATGGGCCACCCAGTGTGCACATGAAAATTCCGCGCGAGGAGATGAACATTCATTTAAGTAAAATCTGCAATAAATACGATGCCGATTACTGGATTTGGGCACCTGCCGATATCGATTTGAAAGACAAAAAATTACGTCAGGCAGAACTTGAAAAACACGAAGCATTTTACAAAAAATGTCCGCGGCTTGATGGTGTTTTCTTTCCCGGCGGCGACCCCGGCGAAAACCATCCGGCTGATGTACTCCCGTTTCTCGATGAACTGACTACAATCCTTCATAAATACCATCCAAACGCCACTATGTGGATTTCGTTACAGGGTTTTGAGGATGAAAAGGTGAAATATTTCTTCGATTACCTGAACGAAAAAAGTCCCGACTGGCTGACCGGCGTGGTTTACGGTCCGAGCAGTCCGGCTGTGGATTTGGAACGGCAACTTTTGCCCGCAAAATACAAGCACCGTTTGTACCCCGACCTGACACACACAGTTCGCTGTCAGTACCCGGTAAAACGTTGGGACCAGGCTTTTGCATTGACTTTGGGGCGCGAATGTACCAATCCGCAACCCTTGTATTATGCCGAAGTTTTCAGAAAAGATGCTGTTTTTACCGATGGATTTCTTTCGTATTCCGATGGGGTTCACGACGATGTAAACAAGGTGGTGTGGAGCCAGTTGGGCTGGGATTCAAAAGCCGATGTAAAAAATATAGTGCTCGAATATTCACGGTTTTTCTTCGGAAATAAAATTGCTGAAACAGCTGCCAATGGAATTTTTGCCCTCGAACAAAACTGGGTTGGTCCGTTAATGGGCAACGAAACAGTGGGTAAAACACTTGAGTCATGGAAAAAACTGGAAGCCGGAAATCCACAACTGAACGGCTCGAACTGGCGCTGGCAACAAATGGTGATGCGCGCGTATTACGATGCATTTGTTCAGCAAAGGCAGGCCTATGAAAAAGGTTTGGAAAGCAAAGCTTATGAAATTCTTGCCACCTCCGGAACTATTGGAGCGGAAAAGGCAATGACAGAAGCGCTGGAAATACTTAAAAAAGCAGAAACCGAACCGGTTGCGCAGGATTTAAAACAAAAGGTGGTGGATTATTGTGAAGCATTGTTTCAGTCGGTTGGCTTGCAAACCAGCGTACCAAAATACAATGCACGTGGCCCGGAACGCGGTGCCATTCTCGATTTTATCGATTATCCGCTCAACAATCGCTGGTGGCTCGAAGACGAATTTAAAAAGGTGGCAGAAATGAAATCGGAAGAGGAAAAAGTGACCCGGCTCGATTTTATCCGTAACTACGAAACTCCCGGCGAAGGCAGTTTCTACGACAACATTTCGAGTGCCGATGCCTTACATGTGGTTTCAGAAACCGACGATGCCATCGATTATTTATGGGAAAACGACGGTTTAAGCCGCAAACGTTTATCAACCCAGCTCTTCCAGTTTACTCCGGTTCTGGAATATACTGAACTCGATCCAAACAGCGATTATCTGATTCGGGTGGCTGGCTTTGGCGAGGCTTTGTTAAGGGCAAATGGAGAGAGGCTGACTCCCACGAAATACGAAAAAGGATTTGAACAGTTCAAGGAATTTCCGCTTTCCAAAGAACTTATAAAAGACGGCAAACTGAAAATCACTTTCGACAAGCCTGACGAAGATCACCTCAACTGGCGCCAGCAATCGCGGGTTACAGATGTTTGGTTGCTGAAGAAGTAATGCGAGAATTCTTTAATACATGAATGCGTGAATGAAGAAAATTCTAAAGCGCCGTAGGTGCGACATATTGGTAGCCCGGGGTGAGTGAGGAACGAACGTAACCCCGGGTAAATGAAACAGAAAAGACACCCGTCCGCGAAGAGACCAGGATTGAAAAGCAATAGTTTTTGCGGACGGAAGACATTTCGCTCCTACAGAGCTCAGGATTGTGTGGCATGATAATTTCTACAAAGATTTCGCGACGCTGTCGCTGATGAAAGAAAGGATTAAATTTTATCCGGTACCAAGCGCCGTAGGTGCGAAATATAGGTAGCCCGGGGTTTCAACCCCGGGGATGAAATGCGAACGACGCACTCCGTCCGCGTAGAAACATGGATTGAAAAACAATTGTGGTTGCGGACTGAATGGAGTTTAACTAGAATGAAAAATGAAACAACTTTTTCCATTACAAGGTATCGTTACAGTTTTGAATACACCATTCTCTGCAAATGGAGAGATTGATTTTTCCGCCCTGCAGAAAAACATCGAATATGCACTCAATGCCGGAGTAGCCGGATTTCTGGTTCCTGCCATGGCATCTGAAGTTTACAAACTTTCAGAAAAAGAGCGAATCGAAATGGTGGCTGCTGTGCTGGAAACCACAGGAAACAAAGTTCCTGTGATTGCCGGTGCCGGTGAAACCGACCTTGTAAAAAGCAAGCGGCTGATTTCAGAATACATCAGGCTGGGATGTAAAAATATACTGTTTCAGATTCCTTTTCAGAACGAAAATCAGTTTAAAAACCACTTTTTCGAATTGGCGGCAACCGGCCCCGAAATGATTATGTTGCAGGATTGGGACGCTTCGGGTTACGGACTTCCCGACCACCTGATTCTCGAACTGTTTGAAACTGTGGAAGCTTTCCGATGTCTGAAAGTGGAGACCGTTCCGGCGGGTATTAAATATTCACGGATTCTTGAAATGACAACCGGGCAATTGAATGTAAGCGGCGGTTGGGCCGTTTCGCAGATGATTGAAGGACTCAAACGAGGTGTTCATGCTTTTATGCCCACCGGGATGCACCGGATTTACTGTGAAATTTACCGGTTGTGGAGGGCAGGCAAAACAGACGAAGCTGAACTTCTTTTTGGAGAGATTCTTCCGGTTCTGGCATTTTCCAACCAGCACCTCGACATTTCCATCCACTTTTTCAAACGCCTGCTTTTTAAACAGGGAATTTATCCCACCGATTTGGTTCGCGAACCGATTCTGCCTTTCGATAAAATCCATAAGGAAATTACAGATAAATTAATCGATATTGTTATCGGAATTGAAAACGAAATAAAAGAGAAAGGGAAAAAACTCTAAATGTCAATTTGATAACACTTTATGAAACGTCAATGTCAGGTAATTGATAAGCAAAAAAATGATTATTAATACAAAAAATATGAATTGCCTTTTTAAGCCTCACCCTTCGGGGGAGGTTTGGAGGGGGCTTGATTATTAACTTATGCAGCAACTCATCAGTTATATCGCTTTGGGAGCACCAGCCACACGAAGACCGGCAACAGGGAAACTCCCGTTTTTAAGACCAGAATTCGGCTTCACCCCCAAATGGTATAACGAGGTGCTGGGAATTGATTTTGGCGAAAAATGGCACATCAATCCTGCGTACAGAAAACAATCGCTGGCTGAAATGCGCATCGAAATTGACAATCGTTTTCCCGGAAATCAAATCGGTAAACATGAAAACAAAACCCCCGACCTGCTTACCGGTTTATTTGGTGCGTGCTCTATCGCAGCAATTTATGGTGTGCCTATCCGTTTTGAAGCCGACCAGTGGCCCGTCAGCGAGCATGTTTTTATATCAGATGAGGAAATGGGAAACCTGCAACCACCCGACCTTTCGGTCAATCCTTTTTTTCTGAAAATCATGGAGCAGGTTGACTGGATAGCCCGCAATGAAGGCAAAGTATATGGTTTTATGAACTGGCAGGGTGTGCTCAACAACGCCCAACGCATCCGGGGACAGGAGCTGTTTATGGACTTTTACATGAATCCCGGCGGGGTGAAAAACCTGCTCGATTGCGTTTCTACCACCATGATTGAAGCGGCAAAAATTCTGCAGCAAAAACAACACGACAGTGGCATTGATTTCACATTTTTCACAGTCAGCAATTGCCTGGTGAACATGCTTTCTCCTGAATTATACAACGAATTTATTCTGCCATTCGACCAGAAAATTGCCGCGGAATTCGAAACAATTGGTATTCACAATTGTGCCTGGAGCGCAACACCTTATCTGGCTGATTATGCAAAAGTTCCCAAAGTTGCTTACATCGATATGGGAATGGATTCGGATTTGGAAACTGCAAAACTGCTATTCCGTGAAACCCGGCGTGCCATTATGTACACACCGATGGACCTGGCCAATAAAACAAAGGAACAAATCAGAAATGACATGGAATTAATCGCTGAAAAATATGGTCCCTGCGATATAGTGGCGGCTGATATTGAATTTGGTACTCCCGACGAAAAAGTCAGGGAACTGGTAACTATTTGTCACCAAATTTCGGAAAAGTACAACGATAAAAACTGAATATATGAGACCCAACTTTTTAATTGTATTGCTTTTGCTGATAATTGTTTCTGTTTCACTAAAAGCACAGGTCCCCGGAAGTTTTCTACAGGATGTAAAAACCGAAATTGCGCTTCCATCTGAAGCCGGGAAGAACGTCATCAAACTTTTTTCAGCAAACCAAAGTGTGATTGCTGTTACATCGAATGGAGTTTTCAGATATAAAAACGGCATTTGGGGTGGAAAGTCAAATGGTTCAAACTGGGTTTCAGCAACTGTTGACAAGCAGGAAAAAATCTGGCTGGCTGCTGCAAATTTCATTCAGGATGAATCCGGAAAACAAAAAATTGCAATGCCCGAATCTGCCGGTAACGACACCATTTTATGCCTTTTTTGGGAAAATGACAAAACACTTCATGTTGGTACAACCAAAGGATTTCTTACCTGGAACGGCAAATGGACTATTCTGTCTGAAATAAAAGCCAGGATAAATGCCATTGAAAAAGATGCCTCAGGAAATCTCTGGGTAGCAACAACCGACGGACTTTGGCAGCGGTCGGACGGAAAATGGATTAACCTGGATGATGCGCTGATGGCGAGTGGAAACGAGCGTACCTACTATTCACTAGCCACACAAAATGATGGAAAAGATGTTCTTTTCAGTTCACCGTGGTCGGTGGGATGTATTGCTGGCGATGGCAATCATAGGTCATTTCGTGCTGCTGATGGTTTGCCGTACGGTCCGGGAAGAGTGATTAGTCAGGCAGTAAATGCTCTTTGGCTGGGAACCGAAAAAGGAGCAATAAAAAAAGATTCGGGCTGGCATTATTTTAACGGTCGCCGCTGGCTGCCTGATGACAAAATAAATGACATTTTACCGGTTGATTCAAAAACAGTCTGGATTGCCACACCTGCCGGAATCAGCCAGATACAGCAGGTGGAGATGACCCTGGAACAAAAAGCCGCCATTTTTGAGGAAAATATTGAGCAACGCCACAATCGGCGGGGACTGATAAATCATGCTTACCTGAAAATCCCCGGTGACCTTTCGACAAGTTATACCGAAAATGAAGATAATGACGGATTGTGGACAGCCTGTTTTCTGGCTGCCGAATGTTTCCGTTATGAAGTCACAAAAAGCGAGGATGCAAAAATAAAAGCAGTTCGCACATTCGAAGCTTTGGAACGATTGGAAACCGTAACCGGAATCTCCGGCTATCCGGCCCGTTCCTACGCGCTGGCCACCGACAGTGTAAAACAGTCGCGTTCGCCACACCCAAAACACTGGCATCCTTCGCCCGATGGGAAATGGCAATGGCTTGATGATACCAGCTCCGACGAAATTGTAGGGCATATTTTCACCATCGCGCTTTTTCACGATCTGGTGGCTGATGAAATCTATAAAAAACGGTCAATCAGTCTTATTGAACGTATATTGAACAACATTGTGGACAACAATTTTGTACTCATCGATTTTGATGGAAAGCCCACCCGCTGGGGAATCTGGAATCCCGATTCACTCAACCATTCAACAAACTGGATGTACGAACGTGGTCTGAATTCGCTTCAGATTTTGTCGCATCTGAAAACAGGCGTGCATTTAACCGGAAATCCGAAGTTTGAAAAGGCATACAAAGATCTGGTGGAAAAACACGGGTATGCAAAAAATGCTGTTCAGGCCAAACAATACGGCCCTTTTGAAACGAGTCATTCTGATGATATTCTGAATTTCTTTCCCTATTACAATCTTTTTCAGTATGCCAAAGACGAACCAAATTTTCCGCTGTACAGGCAAAGTCTTGAACGAAGCTGGAATGCGGTTGAGTCTGACAGAATGCCGGTATGGAACATCATGGCCAGCGCTCTTCTGGGGAAAGACTGCGGATTAAACACGGCGCTGGAAGAATTGCAGCAATTCCCGATCGACCAGGTAAACTGGACAATGGACAACCGTCATCGTTGGGATTTGCAACGAGACCAAATGGCCGGCCGCGGTGGCAATCCGCAGACGGTGCATCCGGTTTCCACTCCTGAAAGCGGCGTCTCGCGCTGGAATACAAATCCCAAAAGCTATGTTTCCGGAAATGGCGGCAAAACCGAAGAAACCGGAACTTATTTCCTGTTTGCCTACTGGATGGGGCGGTATTATGGATTTTTCAAGTAATTGATTTTATAATGAAATTTCTTTTTGTTGCATTACTGATTCTTATCAATGGAATTAAATGCCTGGCGCAGCGTCCGGCACAGGGACCGGTTTCAGATAAAAAATATGATCCCGTGGAAATGGGTTACAAACTGGTTTGGCACGATGAGTTTGAAGGCAATCATCTCGATACTGTCAAATGGCGGGTGCGCGGAGTTGGTCCGCGGGCGATTGCTTATGTTTCGCCACGAGCGGTAAAAATAGAAGACGGGCTGTTGAAACTTTATGCACTGAACGAAAACGATACGTTGTTTGGCAGTGCCGTGGGAACACAAGGTTTGTTCATGGCAAAATACGGCTGGTACGAATGCCGGGCGCAGGTTCAGAAATCGCCGGGTGGAGTGTGGGCGGCATTCTGGATCCAATCCGCTGAAATTGCAAAAGGTGAAGACCCTGCGAAGTTTGGTGCTGAAATCGATATCATGGAATGTTTCCGGAAACTTGGCGACGACATTGTTTCGCACAACGTTCACTGGGCTTACGGACCCAACCAGCAGTCAACTCGTGGCTACCAGAGTTATCTGAAAGGAGTGGGCGATGGATTTCACACATTTGCGCTCGAATGGCTGCCAGACCGCTACATTTTTTATATCGACGGGCTGAAATTTTACGAAATCACCAAAGGAATCTCGCAGATTGAAGAGTACCTGATTTTGAGTATGGAATACCCCAATAACCGGGGAGAGATTGCCAAAAGCATTTTCCCCGATGTTTTTCTGGTAGATTACGTCAGGGTATATCAGAAAAATAAACCGCAATGACTTATTTTCTGAATGGATCTCCTTTCGGGCTTTGGCTGACTACCCAACGAAAAGCATTGATGAACAGCAATTTTTGAGTCGCGTCTGTGTATTCTTCGTCTCCGTGTCCCATATTCAGATAAATCATCCGGTATTTTTTGTTGGTCCAAACAATGGGCCAGTCGCCAAAACTGACAACATCTTTGATGCCGAGCGGATAATTTTCAGGAGCGATGTAAATAAGGACTTCCACATCTGGATTTTTCCGCGGACTCGGGCTCCACTGGTACCATTCGCTGGCAGGAACCACAAATGACTGTGGAAGGTTTTTGGTAACCGCGTGTTGATTGTTGTCTGTTTTAACCAGAACAGGTTGCGGCGGCCAGTTATTGCAATAAAAAACGCCACCACCCAGAAAATTTACCAGCCAGGGCCAGTTGGTGTTTTTGTCGTTATAAGCCGAAGCATGAAAACCCAGCCAGCCACCGCCGTTTTCCATATACTGCTCAAATGCTTTTCTTTCGGCGGCTCCGCCCGGACAACCATCAGGCATAATCAGAATGTCAAATTCTTTCAGTTTTTCAAAATTGTATTGCGAAAAATCGGTGGTCACTTCCAGTATATAACCATCGCCCCAGCTAAGTCTTTTAAAGAAATCAACGGTTTGCTGAGCAAATTGAACGTGTGCTTCTTCGGCGTTGGTGGTGAAATAAATCAATGCTTTAAATCGTGGGGCGCCTGCATAATTGGCCGGATAGCTGCCAATTTCCTGTGCCTGAATGTTGAATGTGAAAAAAAATAGTAAAAATTTGATTACGATGTTTTTAAGTTTCATTGATTAATTGGTTGTTAGTTGATTTTTTATTTACTGCCAGCCCAAATGATTGCGTTGGCAAACATAGTTTTAAAGTCTTCCGATTCGAAAAGTTTATTGCTGTGTCCCATCAGGAAATAAACATTCCTGGCTTTTTTATTCTCATTCACCCAAATGGCAGGATGGTCACCCATTTTGATGTCGGTTTGTGGATTGTAACTGGCTTCATCCACATTCGCCAAAACATGTACATTTTGGCGCGGCGATTTATCGAAAGTGTACCATTCATCGCCCAAAAGCACGAATGATGCCGAAACGCCTTTCATCACCGGGTGGGTGTTATCTTCAACCCGCACTGTTCCGTCGGCTAATTTGGCAATGTAATTCTGAAAACGGATACCTCCCATAAATTCTGAAAACCAGTTCCACGTCGGGTAGCCGTCAAATTCGCCCAAAAGTGTGGCATGGTGAAATCCAACCCAGCCACCCAAACCCCCGTCAATGTATTTTATAAAAGCATTTTCGGCTTCTTTCGTCCACGAATATGGCGGATAATCAAGCTGTAAAATCAACTGAAACTGTTTCAGAAAGTTTTCATTTACAGGTTTTGTGTTGTTGATTTCGGTATATGAAATATCAAGATTCTTCTTTTCGTTTTCGAGCCATTGAAGCGCTGCGGCAGTAAAACTTTCGTGTTGTCCACCCCGCTCTGTTAAAATAAGAATATTGATTTTCTCAGTTTGTTTTGCAGGTCTCGCCGTTCCCGAAATTCCCTGAAGTGCAACGAATAGAAACAACATTATCACGATTATCTTCATATTTTTCAGTTTTACCTGACATTTTACTGCCCCGGATACCATTGGTAAAGGTTTATGCAAATGTGGTTTTTTTTCATGAAAAACAGACCAATCTCAACATCCGGTAAAAGTGGAAATTGTTATAAAAATTATAAGTTGGGGATGAAAAACCTGAAAAATCCACAACAGACAATCAACAAAAAAAATTTATTAGCATATTTGGTTTTTATTAAACATACTTCAATAATTAAATCCAAAATTGAAAAAATGAACAAATTCAGTCTATTATTGATCGCTTTATTAGCGGTATTTACAATGAGTTGCGACAAGTTACAAAGAAATAACCAGCAGCAGGAACAGCCACAATTTGGCCCCGGTGGCGGCGGTATGGGTGGTGGTAATTTCGACCCTGCAGCATTTGTCGATCGCCAGATGGAAGAGTTAAAAGAAGGATTGCAGCTTTCTGATGACCAGGAAAAACAGGTTCGCGAAATTATTGTTGCCGGTTTTGAAACCATGCGCAACGCACGCGAAGAAATGCAGGATGGCGACCGTGAAGCAATGCGCGAAAAAATGCAGAAAATGCGGGAAGAGCAAACAGCAAAAATTAAAGCAGTTTTGTCAGAGGAACAGTTTGCAAAATACGAACAAATTCAGGCTGAACGTCGCGAAAGAATGCGCCAGGGTGGCGGATTTGGCGGTCAGAATTAATATCAGTTTATTCTGGAATTTATAAAAATCGTATCTGGTATAAATCCGGGTACGATTTTTTTTTGTTACATATTTGCAAAAATTTGACAGCCGAAAGCATGTTTTGCAATGCAAAAATTTCTTTAAAAGATATTACTTTGGATTCCTGAATTCTTACGAATCAAAAACAATTGCATCAATAGTATGCGACTTTCAAAACCATGGCAGTAATTTCATTAATCGGTGCTGTACAGACTTTGTTCTATTTGATTTTATTCAATTCAAAAAAGAAAAAGGTTTTAAGCGATTATGTTTTGCTGTTGTTCCTACTCTTGCTGGGATTGGTTTTTTTTGATAACTACCTGCGAAACACAGGATTTTATAATACTTATCCGGGATTGTGGGGTATAACTTACTGTTTCCCTTTACTGATTGCTCCGTTAATGTATTATTAAACAGTATTAATAACAACACAGGTTCAGCGGTTTAACAGGCGGTATTTGTTACTCACATTGCCATTCATTTTCTTTTTTGTTTATTACCTGGCAACCTACTACCTGTTGCCCGTTACTCAGAAAATTGCGTTTTATGAAAGGGCTTCCATGCATCCGTGGGGAATGATACTTGCAGGCGAAGCTTTTATTATTGCCAGCGGTCCCGTTTATGCGGTTTTATGTTTGCTGAGGTTGTATAAACATTCTAAAAACATTGGTAAATATTTTTCATTTAAAGAAGGAATCAGTCTGCAGTGGCTGAAAACCGTTTCGTACCTGGTTATTCTATCCGATTTCATCATGTTGCTGACCAATTTATTCAGCGATTTTATTCGCGTAATAACCGTTGAAACTGCCGACAATATTATGCACACAAGCAATGTGCTGCTGGTTTTTTATGTTGGTTTTATGGGATTCCGGCAAAAATTAATTTACAATTCAGTCAATGATAATACACTTCAAACAGCAGATAAACAATTGAAACAGAAGGAGACTGAAGTCTCTAAATATGTAAAATCGGGGTTAAAGGACACCGAAGCTGAAAAATATTATGGGTTGCTACTGGATTTGATTGAAAAAGAAGAACTTTTTCAGAATGGAAAATTGTTGTTAAAAGACGTTGCCGACAGACTCGGTATCAGTAATAATTACCTTTCTCAAATTATCAATCAGAAAACGGGGAAGAATTTTTTCAGGTTCATTAACGAATACAGGGTTGAAAAAGCCAAACAACTTTTGGCTGACAAAGCCGGAAAATACACCATTTTATCGATTGCCTACGACTGCGGCTTCAACTCGAAATCATCATTTAATACCATTTTTAAAGAGTACACAGGCAAAACCCCATCAGAATTTTTAAAAACCGAATAAACATCAATCCGTTGTAATTTAATGGTTTGAACGTCCGTATTTACAGGCAGTGGTTCAACCTTACACGCACGGGCGACCGGCGTTGTTGTGCTTTTTATGTTTGCCGCAAAATTTAAAATCAAAAATTATGGAAACAAAAAGTACACGATTGTATTATATCGATTGGTTAAGAATCCTCGCTTTCGGATTGTTGTTTGTTTTTCACTCGTGGCGGCCTTTCGACCATTTTGGCTGGCATGTGAAAAATGCTGAACAGTCAGGTTTTTTTGATGTCCTCACCATTTTTATTCATGGCTGGCGGATGGACCTGATTTTTCTTGTGTCGGGAGTGGGAACATGGTTTGCGCTGCAATCAAAAAGCAGTTCCTTTTTAGCCGACAGGATAAAAAGACTGATTGTTCCATTCATTTTTGGTGTAATGCTGATTATTCCACCACAGAAATACATTGAAGCCATTTCATTTCACGGATTTCAAGGAAGTTTCTTCGATTTTATGGCTGAATGGCCCGGCATTGCGTCCTCGTTTAATTTCGGGAAAAGCATTCTGTTGTGGTTTGGCCATCTCGGCGCACATATTTACTACCTGCCTTACCTGTTTGTAATGACAATTCCGGTTGTTTATCTGTACAAGACTTTCAGAAACAGAATGCCGTTTTTTGACCGCATAATAAATATCATTCAGCATCCGTGGGGAGTATTTTTGCTGGTTGTTCCAATCTGGATAACACGCTTCGCCCTGAAACCTCTGTTCCCGGCTTACACCGACTGGGCCGATTTTTTTGCTTACATGTGGCTGTTTATTTATGGATTTCTGTTGATAAAAGAGGCAAAATTTATCGATGTTTTAAAAGACAGAAAATGGCTGTTTCTGAACATCGGTTTTGTACTTAGTGTAGTTTCGGTTTTTATTTTTATCAGCGAACAGGGCAAACCGGCAGGACAGTCATCGGCTTACGGGCTTGAGCCATTGATTACAAGTTTGGTTACCGCTTTGATTGAATTTAGCTGGGTCATGTTTTTTACAGCACTGGCAGCAACAAAACTGAATTTCAGTCACAAATACCTGCAACTGGCCAACCAGGCGGTTTTACCGGTTTATATTCTGCATCAGACAGTAATTGTAGTTTTCGGGTATTTCATTGTCAGTATCTCAATAAATATTTGGGTAAAGTTTTTTATGCTGACAGCACTTGCAATTCCTTTTTCGCTGGTTTTGTTCCGTGTAATCAGAAAGAGTGCTGTGCTTCGTTTTGTTTTCGGGATGAAAAAGGAAGTGACTGTTTTTAAGCGGCTAAACCAACTGACAGTCCAGCCAGCCGAAAATATTTTTAACAAAGACGAATTAATGAAGCCACAGTTCTTGTTGGCCGGAAAGATTTTGGTGGACAACACAATCGGTAAAACTGATTCGCTGAATTAGGATATTTTAATAAGAAATCTCAAAGGGAGTTAAATCCGGATGCGATTTCTTATTAATATCTTTTTTAAACTTTTCAAAGAAGCAAACACAAGCCAATTGCAACAATCAAATTTCAGGTAAACTTCTGATATTCAATTAAATTTCATTCAAAACCTCAAGAGTTAACAGCCTGTATTACTGCTTTATAAACCGGAATGTCTGCACGTTTCCATTACCGGAAATTATGGCCTGGTAAATACCTTTGCCAAGTTTTGAAACATCCAGTTTTTCACTGGTTATCTGTTTTTCAAAGCACACTCTTCCGGTCATGTCGGCAATTTTTACCGTTAACGGAAATTGTGTCAGACTGTTTTTTACAATCAGAAAATCGCTGGTGACAGTGGGATAAACCAGCAGTGTATTTTTGTTGAGCGTTTCACTGCCAAGCAAAGGGTCCGACGATTCGGTGGGCGGTTTAAAGCTGTCGGTATCCGATTTTGTGTAGGTTATTTTTTTAACAAAGTGTCCCTGGTTGTCGAAAATAAAAGTGTTGGTTGAGCTTGCCGGAATTTGGGTGCTGTGTTCTATGTTTACCCCTCCGTCAGCTTTAATCGCCAGTTCATCCGAAATGCCCGATTTGATATCCAGACTGATTTTTGTTTTATATTGTGTGTTCTCGCTTGTATTCATCACCATCAGTGTAAAACCGTTTTCATCCTTCATCCCGATGGTTTTTACAGCTCCCTGCGTACTGGTTGTGTTCATATAATTTTCGCGGTAATTATCGCTCAGCATTTTGGTATGATAAAATGTGCTGCGCGGTTTGTACTGGTTGGAGGCATTTTCAAACATCGACAAATCCGTCGACTTTCTGTATTCTCCTTCAATCAAACTCCAGGGAGTTATATAGGCGGCTTCCTTTTTCATGCCTGCACCAAAAATCATGGCGAAATACTGGCCGGCATAAAAACTCCAGCGGTTTCGCTGCTGACTTCCGTCTGACGAAATGTTAAACTCGCCGATACCCCAGCTGGCCTTGTTTTTCAACCCTTTTACACGTTTGGCATTTATCTCTTTCAGCGTTAGGTTTATATTGTCCAAAACCCTCTCAATATCCTGGTTATCATTTGCTTTGTCGATTGTATAACCCACGTAATTGTGAAATGTGAAAATATCGAGCAGGTACGCGGTTTGCCGGGTGTTCATTTCCATCCCAACTGCCTTTATGAAACTTGTGTACTGCGTTTTGCCGGCATCATAAATATCGCCCGGATGCACCCAGAAGTTGGCGTAATCGGGTCCCGAAATCACCAGCGAACTGTCGTTGTCTTTCAGCGCTTTTGCAATGCGCACAAAATAGGCAGCGGTTTCTGCCAGCGTGTTTTTATTGTGGTAATCGGGTTCGTTGCCAATCGACCAGTATTTTACATTTTTGTTTTTTACCACATTGATGTAGTTGTACAAGTCGTTAGTTTGCTGAACAGTATAAGTGCGCGGTACCTGCAAAACAGGCTCGGCATTGCAAACCATGCGGATACTGTCAACAAAACGGATAAAATCGTCGATGTGTGGGTCAAAGTTGTCTTCGTAGGTAATTCCACCAATGCGGATAACTTTAAAGTTTCCGGGCTGGGCATGTCGCCATATTTTGTCGAGGTGGCCCGAGTAAAACCACGAAGGCATCCAGGCATTCTGGCCAAACAACAATGGCGAAATTTTTTGAGTATATCCCGGAAAGCTGACAAAAAACAGCAACAGAATAACAAGTATCTTTCTCACAGCGTGTATATTAGGTTTTGTAAAAATGGTTTTGGTCAATTCGCAATACAGTACGTTTTGTCAATGCCTGGCACTGTAATTTCTGCAAACATAGCTTTTTACCGCGGATTTCATAACTGTTTTATGCTGAAAACCCCGCCGGTTTGAGATTGAAGTTCAAAATTTTTCCGATTCATTCCGGCCGAAAAAAAACCTCAACTTTCACCTGACCTGTAATAAGGAAGTACTTAACCTTTTAATTTTCAAAGGAAATTTTCATTTTCTAAGTTTCCAGATGGTTTAAAATACCACCACCATAAACGGAGCTGTTGAAAGCAGAATGCTGCAATTAGGTTGATTATGCCGATAAAAAATATAAGTGTCAGCAGAATGCCAACTCCTGCAATTCCCAGATAAACAAGCAATTTGTTTTGTTTTTTCTGAAAAAGCGAAAACAGTTAAAACAACTGTCCTGCAGTGGCAGCACTGTAAACGGGTGCAGCACCGAAAGAGGTTCTGTAATAATCTTTATAAAGATTTCAGCCTCAGCCTGAAACAAAAACATTTGGTTATTCTGTCCCCATTCAAGGTGCCCAAACAACGAAGTGATAATAACGAGTGCGATGAGTATTTTGGCTTTTGTTGCTGGTGCCATTGATTGATGAGTTTGTTTGTTGTTGAAATTTTAGGATTAATGCTAACTCACCTCATAACCCTGCTCTCGCAAGGTTTTATCGTATGAGGCTCATGGCTACAATGTCACTTATCACGCGAAAGTATGCGCGCGAAAGCGGGTATAATTATTGAACTGATCCTGAAGAATTTAACAGGCCAAAACGGAGGCCGGTATTATTTAATTATGGGTCGCCCGAACAAAAAAGGAAAGCTTCATTATTTAATGAAGGGTCAAAAACCAAAAATGAAAGCCATTATTATTTAATGACAGGTCGCCCAAACGAAAAGTGGAGGCAAAATCATTTAATGAAGGACAAAAAGACTGAAAAAGGAAGGCATCATTATTTAATGAAGGACCGCCCGGGCAAAAAGTGGGATTATCATTATTTAATTATAGCCTGAAAAAGGAACCGTTCTTTCCAAAAAACAACAGTTCCTTTTACTTTTGCTGCTACCAGGCTGAAGTTATCAATTGTTGTTCCGTCTGCAAACCACGCGGTAAAAATCGGACGGGAGCGAGGGGATGCTCCGGTAGGTCTTGTTGCTATTATACAGGCTGTCCGAAAGTCAGTAAGTTGTTATCCGGGTCAAGCAAGGCAAACTCCCTTTGTCCCCAGGGTTTTGTTGCCAGGTGTCCGTTGGGATGAATGGAAACCTGGTTGTCGGCAAGCGTTTGATAAAGTTGGTCAATATTGTTTGTTCTGATGTAAACCTGTCCGTAATTTTCTTTGGGGTCAAGGTCTTTAAACTCAAAAAAGTGAATCTGAACGTTGTCTTTATAAACCATCAGGTAGCCGTCGTAGTCATTGTTGCCATAAACCTGAAACCCCAGTTTATTGATGTAAAAGTCTATTGTTACTGCTTTGTTTCGCATCGGTAACTTCGGATTTATTTCTGTCAACATAATTATTATCGTTTATAGGCTGTTAAAATATTTCTTAACTACAATAGATACATTTTCTTCAGTTATACCTTTTTTCAAACAATAATTGCTTTTTAACCATTCTTTCAAATCTTTACTTCCCTTGCTTGCATTACAGGAAACACAGCAAAGTGCAATATTATCACCACTATTTAGTTTAATGTCATTAATGATGTGTTCCCAGGATTGCCTTGCTTTTGGATTGTTTTCAGAAGTTGAAAATTCAACTCCACAATAAACACATTTTTTGTCTCTTTCGATAACAATATTTTCAACTTCCTTTGGTATGCCCCACCGATTAGTCATAAATACAACTAGTTGAAACTTCTGAAGAAATCATGGTCAATTTCAAAAACAGTAACTGGTTTTAGACCCAATCTATATTTTTCAAATAGTTCAACCAATCTGTTTCCATCAATTAATTCAATTGGAGTTACACCATCTCTGCTAGCTTCAGATTTTGCCTCTTTTGTGAAACGACCCGTTGTTATAATTAAGCCCTTTTCTCCTCTTCCTTGCATAGCCCCTCTGAAATCGCGAACATGATGCGGTGAAACAGATTCTTTATACCGTTTACATTGAAAAACAATATTAAGGCTAACAACATCATTCAACTTAACAACACCTTTCCCATCAATGCCTTGGTCTCCAGAGCCTCCTGTTATTATTATCTCGTTAATTCCGATTTCAGTAAGTAATCTTTTACAAAGCTTTTCAAATCCAGACGCTGACAAACTTTGAATTAAATTAATTAAACTAATTGTATGCTCTTCGTCTTCTGTTGGAATACTTTCAAATTTTGGAACTTCTTTTTTGATTGTGGTTGAATCCGATTTTTTCACACTATCCTGAACTTTTTTAAATAGGTTGTAAACCCCTTCATCGTTCAATTTACTTTCAAGACCATCATTCGTTAACCTCCAGATTCCACGCTGCGCATTATCTATTAATCCAGCTTTAAACAAATAGAATCTTGCCCATTGTATTTGGTTGCGAATTCTTGATTGTCCATTTGATGTTGTTTCTTCCAATTCAACTTCAGTAATACCTAATTTATCAATTACTTTTTCAATAACATCAGAAGATTCACCAGCTCCGCCATTTTCCTGAAGTGTTTTTAATACTGGATTTACATATTTTAAAAATTCCGGTCCTTTCATTGATATATTTTTGAGGTAAAAATCTATTCTTTACTTCACCTTATACGCCATCAAGACTTCGCCGTGCCGGATGTACAAAACACCATTAGCAAGTACCGGGTGGGCAAAATGTTCGCGGCTGCCCTGGGTAATTTTAAAGGTGCCGCCGGGAGTGAGTTTTCCACCGGTGAGGTTAAAAAGGCTTACATCGCCGTTGTTTCCGTAAACAATGAATTTGTTGTCGGCAAAAATGGTTTGTCCGTAGGGTGCTTTGATTTTTTCGGCAATTGTTCCGGTGGCTAGGTCAAGTGCGTTGAGGTTTTTATTTTCGGTGGTGGTGTACAGTTTGCCGTTCAGAACAATCAATCCGCCCATGCTGTTGCGCACCGGCGGGTTGCTCCAGATTTCCTTTACACTTTTACCGTCGGGTGCAATTTCGAGTTTCACCGCACCGCAACTGTTTTCGTCGCCGGTAACCCAATAAATAAAAGGAGCCTGGTAAACCGGGGTGTTTACATGGTCGCCATCGTATTTAAACGCAATGGGGTATTTCCAGAGCAGAGCGCCGTTTTGGGCATCCAAGCCAAAAACATAATGTCTTGATACCGAAACCAGCATTTTTGTGCCGTTGTGGTTCACCAGGATGGGTGAACAGAAATGCGTGGTATCACCTACAGCTTTGCTGGTCCACACGGTTTTGCCGGTCATGCGGTCGAGGGCCATGATGTTGTTGGTTTTGCCGCCGGGGAAACAGTACAACAGCTTATCGTCGGTTACAAACGACTCGGCATAACCAAACTGGTTCAGAAAACCACCAAAACCGGCAAGCATGTCAACTGCCCAGAGTTCTTTGCCGGTGGCGGCATCAAAACAGCCGATTCTTCCCATTCCCGATGACGTGTACACTTTGTCGCCCACCACGGTGGGAGAGGGGCGTGCCCCCGGGAAGTTGGCCGAATAACCTTCTCCGGTAAACTCTTTCCCATTGGGCGATTTCCAGAGCACTTTTCCTGTCAGGTCGAAACAGAAAAGATGGCTTTGTTCGCCCGAAACGCCGTTCACATAAATTTTGTCGGGTGTAACCACCGGTGCCGAGTAGCCTGCGCCAAGGTCGCTAAACGACCAGAGCAGTTGCGGGCCGTTTTCCGGCCACTGGCTCAGCAGACCAGTTTCGTTGTAATGGCCGTCGCGGTTGGGCCCGCGCCATTGGTAAACTTGCTGGGCAATTGTTTGTGAAAACAGAGACAATAATAGAATAGTTGCGGTGATGGTAATCAGTTTCTTCATGGTTGAATGATTTTTTGATAAAAATAGATTTTCTTCTGTTCATAATAAACAGATTAAAAAAATTCGAAAAGAATATGTACTGAATCAGGAGATAAAACTTTGTGTTTTCTCTGTGTTATCTTTGTGTTTCTTTGAGTCATCAGTTTTTACACAAAATACCCTAAGAAGTTCACGAAGTTTCACAAAGGGGAATAACAACGGTTACCGGATAAAATCTAGGATTCCAGCTCAAAAATGCACTCCACCTCCACGGCGATGTTCTGGGGCAAGGTCATGCCCACTGCGCTGCGGGCACCTTTCCCGTTTTCGTTGCCCAGCAAATCGACCATTAACTGGCTGAACCCGTTGATGGTTTGCGGGTGCTGCTCAAAATCAGGGAGACAGTTTACCATTCCCAGTGTTTTTACCATTCGTCTGATGCGGTTTAAATCGCCAATCTGTGCCCTGATCGTTGAAAGCATGGCCAGTCCCACCTGACGCGCGGCGATTTGTCCTTCTTCGAGCGTGAGGTCTTTTCCCACTTTGCCTTTTATCAGTTCACCATTCGTTTTGTAGGGTCCCATTCCCGAAACGTACAACAGTTTGTCAACGATCACCACCGGGTGATAAATTCCTTTGGGTGCCTGTGGGGCGGGTAATTCAAGCCCCAGTTCCCTGATTCTTTCTTCGATTTTACTCATGGCGTAATTTACGATTTACCATTTACGAATTAATGTCGTTTAGTTAAAAATTTCCACCGCCGAATTACCCCTAAATCCCATGAAGGGGACCTGCCCGGCTCCCCTTTAGGAACTGGGGGCAAAAAAAAGGACAGCCAACTTAACGACATTGATTTACGAATTACTATTTCATTTGCTTAACAACAAAGGTTTTATGCAAACTCCTTCACAGCTTCAAACATGGCCACGATGTTTTGTGGAGGCACATCGGGCATGATATTGTGCACCTGGTTAAAAACAAAACCGCCATCTTTATAAAACACCTCGAGATTGCGTTTTACATGGTCTTTAACCTGTTGAGGTGTGGCATTGTTCAGTATGGTTTTGGTATCGCAGCCACCTCCCCAGAAAGTAAGTTCTTTCCCGAATTCGCGTTTCAGCCGTTCTGGTTCCATATTGATAGCGCTGATCTGCACCGGGTTGATTATTTCAAAACCGGCTTCAATCAGTTCGGGAATCAGTTCGTAAATACCGCCGCAAACATGCAGCATAGTGTGTGCTGATGAATGTTTTTTTGCATAATCGGTTAACTGTTTGTGACGGGGTTTGAAGAACTCGGCGTAAGTTTCTGCAGGGAAGAACGGACCCGTATTTGTACCCAGGTCGTCGCCAAATTTGAGAATATCCACCACATCGCCCACAGAAGCACACACCTTGCCTAAAAAATCCAGGTGTCTTTCAAGCAGGGAATCGAGAAACCGGTGCACGGTTTCGGGCTGGAGGAAAAGATCCATCAGAAAATTATCGATTCGGCGGATAAAGGTGCCATTTTCAAACAGGTTACAGCCAACGCTCAGCATCATTGCCTTGTTGGTTTTGGAACGCAGGTCGATGGTTTTTTCACGTAACATCTCCCAGAAATTGGGTTCATCCATCCAGTCGTACGGTGTGAATCCCATTCCACCCCAAACCGTTTTTTTTGAATCTTCCCCGAAACAGGAGAAATCATCCGGAAATCCATCTTTCCAAGGGAAAATGAGCTGGTCGAAGAAAGTGGCGCCAACCGGCATTTTGCCTACAAACAAGCCATCTTTATTGGGTGCCAGCCACGAACCATCCGGTTGTTTTTCAGGCTTGAACCAATGCGGGTACTGCGCGGGAACTCCTTTCAGCAGCTCAATTTCGTGCCAGTAACCGGGAGTCTGGTTAAAATGCCGGCCCACGTCCACCACATCAGCACCAAAAAAATCGATCAGTTCTATAGGAGGTTGCGAAAGTTGCTGCACCACGTCGTGTACCTGGTTGGGTAAATGTTCCATTCCAAGATAACGAACAAGGTTGTGGTAAGCTACAAACGAAAGCCCGGAGCTGCCATGGGCTCCCAGATCAATGGGTACCCGGTCGGGTTGCTGATGGTTGACGGCAGCTAAAATACGTTCGCGTGAATTCATGTTGAGATATTTACGATGTACGAATTTACAATTTACAATTCAATATCGTTTCATTAAAAAGACGGGCTTCAACCTTGATAAGTATGATTTTCACCCTGAGCGAGAAAGTTCTTACATCCACTTATTCCACTGCGTTTTCAACTCCCAGGTGAAAAGCCTTCCGGTGAGGTTCACCACTTTCGGCGTAATGCGTCACCTGTTCGCGTTTGGCAATCTCACAAAATTTTGCATAACTGCCGTCAATGCGCGATAGTACTGGTCTTTGTTTGCATTTCAGGTACAAAATGGCCAGTTCCGAAAGCTCGACTCGGTGCAAAATTTCTTCGTTATCGGCCACTTTTTCAGCCTGTTGAAATAGTTCAAAAGCTTTTTCGGTAAAGGCCGGAGTGTAGATTTCATCCTGTGGCGAAATTCCGTACGGGAAGTGGTTGTCGGGCGTAACCAGGCTTTGCAGTAAATCGAAATACTGGCGGATGTATTTCCCTGACCGCCCGTAATATCCGGCAATAAAGTCATTCACCACTTCTTCTGTATTACAGTCGGGATTCCAGAGAATTTTTGAGATCAGATAAGCGCGCAGTTCGGCAAATTCGCCGCCGCGGCTCTGGTAAGCCGCCTGTTCCATAATGCCGATTGCATTGTTTTGCTGAAAGGCTTTTATCTTGGATTGAAGTGTGGCAAAATTGGGGAGCGGCAACAAATAGTGTCCGAAATTCACCACATAATCCCAGATGTACAAGTGTGGCGCAATGGCCGACCAGTTCTGTAAATCGGTCAGAAATGAGTGGTTGGCTTCGCACTCAAAATCGTGGGCCACACAACATTCGATGCTGCACAAACGCACCACCACGTTGTCACGCGGACTGATATTCACCGGTGCGTGGCGGGTGTACTGGTACGCCAGTGTTCCGATAAATTTATCGGGAAATTCCTTTTCAACGGCTTCGGCCACCTGGTTGACAAACCAAATGAGAATGCCTGCTTCGCCGCCATATTTTTGGGCAATGGCCTGGCATTTTTCGCACTGGCACGGGTTGTACCAGTCGTTCTGGCTCACATCATAAATCAGAAAATCGGGGCTTTTCCGCATTCTTTCCCTGATTCGTTCGGTGATAATCCGCAAAACATCGGGGTTCGAAAGACAAAGCTGTGCCCGTTCGTGAATCCGTTTTTCATCAATGAGACTGTAATATTCCGGATGTTTGCCGAAAAACTCTTCGGGTGGCATCAGCGGATAAAAAGTATGCACCGCCCAATAACCTTCCACGCCGCCGGGTTGTTGGCGGGGCACATCGGCAAAATCGAGCGTGCCGTTCATTTTGTTCCGCGCTGCCCAGATTGGGTCAAAAGCTTCGAAATAGAAGTCATTTCGCACGCGGATTCCCGGTTTTTCGATATGACCGAAATAATCAAATTTCAGCTCTGTCCGTTTTGGAATCACCGTGACTTTTGGGGTGTACCAGCGGCAACCCAATTCGTTTTCGAGGAATGTAAAAACCCCGTACATCGTTCCACGGAGCCGCCCGCCAAAAATATAAATATCGGGTCCGGCATTGAGGTAAACAAACGACTCGTCGTTGTTTGCCGGCTCCGGAATGTCTGCCAGTTGAAGCAGTTTTGCATCATATCCAATCACTATTTTGGGGCTGTTTCCGGCAGAATTTGTCACCGGCAATTCCACGCCGCTCATTTCTTTCAGAGTAGTCTGCAATTCTTTGGCTGCCCATTTTTCTGATTCCGAAGCATTGGGCGAAAGTTCAATTTTATAACCCGATTTTCCTTTGCTGAAAAGTGTGTATTCTGTTCTTTTTCCTGCATAAAAAGAAGTTTTATACGGAAGCGTTTCGCCGGTTTTCAGTTGAAGGCTGATTTCAGCTGAGTAGGGCCTGTAAGTTTCTCCGGGCAGGTTGATTTTTCCCCTGAAATTGCCGTTGCGGGTTTCGTTCAGCACTTCCTTCCCCTGGAAATCCAAAACTTTCAGCTGAATACTTTGCACAAGGCTGTTCAGCACGTTATCCGTGAATTTTGAGGCAAGATGGTTTTCTCTGTTTTTATCGGCGGTGATGTACAAAAAATCGCCACGTTCCAGCGCTTCTTTTGCCGAGAAAGCCAGAAACCGGAAACAGAAACTCCAATTGTTACCGCGTTGTTCCACCTTCAACAGGATGGAATTTTTCCCTTTTTTCAGAAAAACCGGAACCTGGTCGGCATCGGGTTTCAATCCTCGTTCTGCCTGATAATCCCACACCTGCTGTCCGTTCACCCACACCCTTCCACCATCGTTGGTGCCGAAAGAGGCCAGCCAGATTCCATCGTGCTGACAATCCACTTCGGTGTAAGCATACGCGAGTGCCGGTGCCATTTTTGAAACCTCTTTTACAAGGTCGATTTCCGAATCTTCCGCTGATACCTGTTTCCAGCGAATGGTTCCTGTTTTCAGTTTTACCGCGTCGCCGGCTTTTACTTTCAGGTTGGTTTCGCCTCCTGCTTTTGTAAGATAATCGGTTTCGAAACCGGGATAGTGCATCCCTGATTTTGAAATATCTTCATGCTCCTTTAGCGGCACCGGCCCCAGCAATAACCATTGTTTGATCCATTGTCCGGGAACAACTTCCTGCGAAACAATATTCTGGCTTTTTAACTGGGTGAATGCAAACAACAGGGCGATCAGCAAAACGAATCGATTCATAGTATCAGTTTTTAAAGTTTTTGATTTTCAGCTTTTTTGATTTCGGTATCCTCAACACCTTTTACCTGGTGGGTGGTGATTCCGGTTACATTTTTCAGGATAAAAACCGGGGTATTTTCCTGTTTCTGTGCATCGACGTGTGAAAAGGAGGCATCGTGTACATCGTCGAGAACAAAAGCCGGACGTTCATCGGGATTCAGGGTTTTCAGCACCACATTGTTTACCTGCAGCCCTTTTACATACCTGAAATAAATTCCGTAGGCAGGCAGCGAATGCCAGCGGTACGGGTCGGGATACATGTCAATGTTCTGGGCAACTTCCTTGTCAATGGCTTCTTTCGGGCCGCCACCGCGATACACGATGCGAATGTTGCTGAGCGTGAGGTCTTCGATATAATAACCGGGGATACCCATCACCATTCCGGCGCCCACTTCGGGAAATTTGGGCCGGCCACCTACATCGTAAACAATAATATTGCTGAGGGTGATTCTTCGGCACACACCCACCGGTGTTCCTTCGGGGCCGCGCATCCGGGCATTCAGACGGATAAAAAACGGGGTGTCGGTAATATCGCGCATGGTGATATTGTCTATTACAATGTCTTCGATAATTCCGCCGTCGGCTGTTTCAATGGCAAGCCCGCGCGAATGTTCGAAAATGCAGTTGGAAACCGTGATGTTTTTAAAACCGCCGTTTGATTCGGTTCCCATTTTCAATCGACCGGTGATGCTGTGTTTGGCGTTGGGCGCTTCGTCTTTAAATTCTGTTTTGAAAGTACCGTCCATCAGTGTTCCGTGGTCGTAACCATAAACATGACAGTTGGTGATGGTCACATTTTCGGTGGCGCGTGCATACCCCAGCCCGAAGGAAGATTTCAGGCAAAGCCCGTCGTCGGTGGGCGAGTTGATGTTGCAGTTTGAAATGCGCACGTTTTTGCAGCAGTCGATGTCAAAAGCATCGCGGTCGGCATCGGCGCGAACATTGTCGATGGTCAGGTTATCGACACCGGTGGCCAGAATACAAAAGTGCCCGCCGTGTAAAATCGAAATATCGCGGATGGTGACATTGAAACAGTTTTTCAATGCGATGGCTTTATTTCCGGAGCCTTTGATATCAGGTTTATCGTAGGTGTACAAACCTTTTCCCCAAATCAACCCCTGCCCGGTGATGGCAATATCGCGCAGGCTGTCGCCGTAAATCAGGCTGTTTCGCCAGTAGCTGTGCCCAAAATCCTGGAATTTTTTGTACCATGCATCTTCTTCCGGCAGGTCGTAACCAACGCCGTTTTTTTCCTGGTCGCCAATTAAAACCGCTCCGTTATCAAGGTGGAGCGTGATTTTGCTTTTCAGATGAATCGTAAACGAAAGATATTCACCGGCCGGAAAAAAAACCGTGCCGCCGCCATTTTTGGCTGCTGCTTCAATAGCCGCATTGATGGCTAAGGTGTTATTGGTTAAGCCATCGCCTTTGGCACCATAATCAGTCACATTGTAATAGACTCCCGACGCGGTTGAAATAAGCGAGCAAGAGATAAAAAGTGAAAAAATGAGAGATTTGATGAATTGCATGGTAAATGTATTTTAATAGACTTAAGGTAAGCTGTTTTTCAGAAACCGGATCAGGGCTTCCGGGTTGTCGGTCTGAATACCATCGGTGCCCCATTTCAGAATTTGTTCCCACTCTTCGGGGGTTCCTGTCTTTTCATCCACAATCACTTTGGCGCCGTATTCGTGGGCTGTTTTTACAAAGCTTTCACTGAGATTCCCCATATCGGTGGCCAAAACCAGTGGATGCACCTGGCTGCAGACTCCGGCAATATTTTTTTCCGGTCCGGGGTCGGGCATGGGAAGACATTCTTTACAAAGAGATTGTAAAAGTTTGATTTCTTCTATCCGGCCCGCGGAGATGTACCAGATGATATCGCGTTCCATCCCGTATTTCCGGATGATGGGTAAAAGTTCCTTTATCAGCGGTTCTTTTAAATCAAGGTAAATTCCGATTTTTCCATGGCAGAGCTGAAGAATTTCTTCGAAAGTGGGAATTGTCGTGTTTTTCCATTCCGGTCCGAGTTTTTCGCCGATACTCATCGCTTTCAATTCCGCCAAAGTATAATCGCATACTTTTCCCTTGTGTCCTACCACATATTGGTCGATGGTGGAATTGTGAACACTCACAATCTGGCCGTCTTTGGTAAGCCGGGTGTCGATTTCCACAAAATCGCAGCCCAGGTCGATTGCTTTCTGAAAGGCAGGCAGTGAGTTTTCAGGTATTCCAATGTGAGCGCCGCGGTGTGCCACAACATAGGTTTTTCCGTTTTTGGGTTGGCGAAATGGATCGACTTCAGTAACCTGTTTTCCGGGCTGTTGCAAATTAATTTCTGTTGAAGACCATGGATAAAATATCATCAAACAAAAAGGTGCGAAAATTTTCCCAAAAATCATTTCTGTCGTCATTTGTAACTGATATGTCTCAAATATAGGCGATAGCGAAAAAACACTCCGATAGAATTTTGACGTATTGTAACACTAATTTTGGCAAATCGTGGGATAATTAACCAGTGAAAGGGGAAGAAAAATGTACCATCAGTTTATTTGGCTGCCGGATGCGGAATTATATTTCAGACCAGCCTTTTACCATCCAAAACCCAAAAGCAATAATACAGGCGGTGAGGTGTGTGGATAAAAACGAAGAGGCGTTTAGTCAGTAGTTTCTTTTTCAGGTTTTACGAAAAATGAAAGCGTTGACAAACGGTGGCGGGATTCGAAGCGCTAACTTTTCGAGTTGCGACAAGCTTTTTAAATGAGCTGCAAATGAAACAGGCAAAGTACCCTGTATTGCGTATGACCGCTTGTTTTGTTCCGTTGTTATTTTTGTCTTTTTTCAAATTCGATTAATTCAATCGGAGCTCCGTTATGTTCAATCATTGCAACTCTTGTTCCCTCACCTGGAGAATTCGGAGGTGTGATAATGTTGAATTCCCATCTTGTTAGTTCAAAGTCCAGATCATCAACTTCAAAGGCTATGTGCGGGACATTCTTTATAAAGTCGTTGACAGGACTATCCTCATCGTACCTCATCCATTCAACACCATACGGACTTGTGTCAAATCCGGAAACATATAGTTTAAACTGGGGCAGGTATTTTTCACCAAGAATCGGCTTATCCGTGGGTATTCCTAAATGATGATACCGCCAACCCCATTCTGATGTTGCCAAAGGTGGTTCGCAGTCAAGTCTTTTTATGCTCATATTTTAGATTTATCAGGTCTTTTTTACAATTGAACTCAACGTCCGCAGGTATGAACCCTTGCGTTTTCAGGGCGCTTTGTTGTCTAGGTAGTACAAGGTAACCTAATGCACTAACCTTTGCAAATCCGCTACCAACAATGGTTTATTCTGTTATTAGCGATAGTTATTTATTCATTTTGTCTATGTAAATACTGTCTTTGATTTGCAAGAATATTGTATCATTCAATTCATTAATTAACAATGAAGTATCTGTCGATTTTTTTAAAGTAATTGAATTCCCGCTGCTAATATTAGGTTCTTGTTTAGGGTATTCGACCATAATAAATGCTATCAAAAACCAGATAGTTAATCCTGTAAAAATAATTGCATGAACAATTAAGGATTCTTTGTAAAAAGAGCCCTTTCTTCTGAACAATTGAATAATATTAAAAATGCTCCACACCAAACCTCCGATTAAAAACAACAAAAAAGTAAGGTGATGGAACCCTGGAGAGTGAATATATTCCCAACCAAATATTAAAAATACAATATAGCTAACAATTAGGCTTATTAAGTAGTAAGATAATGTAAATA
>CAZXVT010000026.1:0-35588 GCA_964644015.1 uncultured Maribellus sp. | reverse complement strand
GTAGTGAAATAACTAAAAAACAAATTTATGACAGCAAAAACTTCAAAAAGTGAAATCTTGAAAGGTGCAGTGGTGGGCGGAGTCATCAATGCAGTAATCAACGGGGTAATTAACTGGTTTCAGGTAAAAGGTAAAACAGAATTGTTTCTCACTGTAGATAACATTACAAATACCGAACACACCGTTTTGGGCGGTGCAGTAATGCTGGCCACCTCGCTGGCAGCTATTTTAACAATTATCGGGTACTTTACCGTAAAATCGGAAAACAAACCGTCTTTTTATCCTAAGGCACTGGTTCTTACCCTGCGAAATACTTTTTCGGCTTTTGGTGTAATGGTTACAATCGGGGTAATGGTGCAAAAGTTTTTTGGCTCCATATCCGTATCACCTATTACAGGGGTCATTGTGGTGGGTATTATTGCCGGTGTCGTGGCGGGTGTAATCGATTACACAACCAAGCGTGAATTACTCTCCTGATTAATATACGATTAACTTATATAAACCAAATATTTTATCGTTATGAATTCAAATGAATTGTTTAACCTGAAAGGGAAAGTGGCCATTGTAACCGGTGGTGGAAATGGCATTGGAAAAGGTTCCTGCGAAATTCTCGCAGTTCACGGCGCAAATGTCGTCGTATCTGATTTAAAAGTAGAAGATGCCCAGAAAGTGGCCGATGAAATTAATCAGAAGGGTGGAGGCAAAGCCGTTGCTGCGGCATGCAATGTTACCAAAGATGAAGACCTGGTCAATTTGGTAAAAGTTGCACTTGATAACTTTGGGAGTATCGAAATACTCGTAAATAATGCCGGTGGTGGTGGTGGCGGACGCGAAAATCCTTTTCAGATCAATGTTGAAAGGTATGCCTTTGTTTACCAGCTGAATGTTTTCAGTGGCTGGAGGCTCGCACAGCTTTGCGCTCCCGAAATGGGCAAAAGCGGCTATGGTTCAATCATTAACATCACTTCGATGGGCTCTATTAACAAAAGCCCGAACATGAGTGCTTATGCAGGTTCAAAAGCAGCGCTAAATCACATGTCGGCCAACCTGGCACACGACTACGGCCCACTCAATATCAGGGTAAACTGTGTTGGTCCGGGCGCAACCAAAACGGCCGCGTTGGCTTCGGTATTAACTCCTGAAATTGAGGCAAAAATGTTAGCCGGAACTCCCATTAAACGATTGGGTGAAGTGGAAGATATCGCCGGCGCTGTATTGTATTTTGCAGCTCCAATTTCGTCGTGGGTAAGCGGACAGGTGTTGTTTGTAAACGGCGGTGGCGTTCAAACACTGGATTAATATGATTTATAAAACTTAAAAACAACAAGAAACATGAAAATTTTAGAAGAACTTTTTAGTTTTAAAGACCGTGTAATCATTATTACCGGTGGTGCAGGTGCCATTGGGAGCGCTGCAGTGGAACTGTTTTCAACATTAGGTGCAAAACTGGTGATTTCAGATATCAATGCCGAAAAAGTGGCAGCAGTGGCAGCAGCCATTCAGGCAAAAACAGGCAACGAAGTACTTGGTTTGGTTGCCGATTCAACCGATGAAAACCAGATGAAGGAACTGGTGGAAAAAACAGTGGCAAAATTTGGGAAAATCTCAGGCCTGGTGAACAACGTTGGTTGGGGAGCTGCCACACCCACATTTGGTTCAGATACTGAAAAAATGGTGGCTTCCTACAAACTCAACACTGTTGGCGCTTATGTTCTGACAAAATACTGCATGCCTTATCTCGAAAAAGAGGAAAATGCCAGCGTACTTTTTTCAGGTTCATTGGTGGGAACAAGTCCTTCACCCGAATTTATCGAATACAGCACCGCAAAAGCCGGATTGCTCCACATGGTAAAAAGTATGGCTGTTGTGGGTGGGCCAAAAGTGCGTTTCAATTCCATCGTAATTGGCTCTGTTGATAATGGCGAGGCCACGCTGAATGCCGGATATACACAGCAAATGCTCGACAACCTGAACAAGATGTTTGTCATGAAGCGCAGGGGACAACCCATGGAGATTGCCTATGCCATGATGTATTTTATGAGCAAGGCGGCAGCCTGGGTTACAGGTGCACAACTTGTTATCAATGGTGGTGGTGTTTACCAGAGTAAAATGCCGGAATAGCACCACTGAAATTGCCTCAAATAATATCCAGGGGATGTTCAAAAATCATCAGAATGGTTTTTAACATCCCTTTTTCGAATAACCTTATAGCTAAATATCAATTATGAAAACTCAAAGTCAGCTCTTCCTTCTTATGCTCTTTTTATTTGTTCTCGCTGGTAAACAACTGTTGGCACAAGGTTTTGGCGGTATGAATCCGGCCCAGCAAATGAAAGCTACTGAAGTGATAGTAAAGTGGGATTCAATTATTCCAACTTTGGATGTGCAAAAATCGTTGACACCAAAAATACTGGAGGCTGCGCGTATTTTCCCCAACTCCACGGTCAGCGAGTTCGACCTCGATGTGGCTCAGGCAAGAGTCATGGCGTTGCCCGAGGTGGACAAGGCAAAATGGGAAATCGAGCTTTTAACCGGAAATCATGTCAGGTTAATTATACTGGTGAGAATTGCCCTGCAATTAAAGGAAGGCGAATACAAAACAGGCATGCTGGCCACCGGACGAAGAAGTGATTTTCCGGCCCTTGTTATGACCAACAAAAGCTTTCTGAAATTTAACCTGGCAGGAAGCCTCGTGCCAACTTTAATAACCAATACCTGGTGGGGCAACGGCAAAACGTTTACCGAAAATAATCCCTACGGTAAAAATCCTCCGGGTGTTGAGCCGGCGCTCGATTTCGAATCTTATGTTATTGCTGGTATTTCGGGAATTACCCGGCTTACCAAAGGCAAAGTACCGCTTTATGTTTATGGTACGCTGAATGCACTGGGCGTTACCACGCTTGGCGACGAACTGTACAATGCCAACAGCAACACACAGAGTTTCCAAATCGAAGAAGCTTATGTGGGTGTTGTGGGTTCAAAAACTACAGAAACAGGACATTTGATTCGTTTTGTGGCTTCGCTTGGCAAACAACCTTTCCGGATTGGCAATGGAATGTTGATTTGTCAGATTGCCGGCAACGGCGGAACATGGGGTGGTATGAATGCCTGGCCACGTTTTTCGGGCAAACTGGTGGGAAATGCCCGTTTTAGTTACGACAACTGGCGCTTCGAAGGATTTTATATTCAACCCAACGAATACGAGGGAAACCTGAGCCATACAAAACTTGCCGGTATTAATATGGAGTATAACCAATCGTACGGTTTGTCTGCCGGGTTTACCTATCTCAATGTTTTTAAATCCGAATTTCCCTATTTCTACCCCGATTTTACCGAGGCATCACGCGAAGGACTACATGCCATGAACCTGCGCGCCCATTGGATGCCCAAACCCGAAGAATCATTTCTGTACGCAAAAGCCGAAGGTGGTTTACAACTCAATGGAAAAGTGCCGATGACCGCCTATGGCTGGGCTTTGGAAGGCGGATGGCAGTTTGGAACTGTTCGTATGCGACCAACAATCAGTTATCGCCATACGCTGCTCACCGGCGATAATCCCGACACCAAAAGGTTCGAACGCTGGGATATTCTGTACTCCGGCGACGATGTAACCACCTGGGTACAGGGTCCGCTCATGAAAAACATTCTGTTTAACACCAATCTCGAAACCAGCCGTTTTCAATTGCAGCTTTTCCCAAAAGGCTGGAGGGTAACCACACAATACAGCTTTTTTCTTGCCAATCAGTTAAATACGGTTCCATCTCCCCCGGTTTTTACATTTGCCAGCGAGCAAGTGGCTCAGGAAGCTTCACTGATTGTTGAACGTTTTGTTTCACGCAATATCTATGTTCGTATGATGGCAACATCGCTCTGGGCGGGCGAAGGCATAGCCGATGTATTGCCCAACCCGATAAACAAACCCTGGACTGAGCTTGTTGCAATGGTGAAGTTTAGTTTCTAAAAATTATAATTGATATAATTAACAATCAGTGTATTTATGAAAATCAAGCTAACCAATCTTTACAGCGGATTTGTTCTGTTCATTTCTTTGTTCACCATTACCAATTTTTCAAGTGCACAGAATGAAAAGGGTAAAGCTGTTCCCGACTCTGTTAAATTTCTGAACATGAAAAACTTCACCCAAAAAGGTAGCTGGATGACCGGGGGAACGCTTTCGATGAAATTCAGGAACAGCAACGAAAAAAACGAGTTAATCCGGTATGTGGAAGATAACCAAAGTTATGATTTTTCGATTCGTGTCGATGCCGGTTATGCCTTTGTTAATCAGAATTTTGCAGGACTTGCCATTGTTTATGGACAATCCGGCCGCTCGGGTGATTATCAGAATTCGGATGGGGTACCCTACACCGAAGATGCTTATGGCATTGGCTATTCGTTTATTCCATTTCTGCGAAACCTCACGCCCATCGATAAACATGGCAGGTTTAACATCATTACGCAAATCGAATTATTGACACAAATTGAACAGGGAATCACACAAACAGTTTTAAACGAAGAGCTTACGAGGCGACATTCGGTAAATTATACGGGTTTGCTGGGTGTCCGACCGGGTATCAGCGTTTTTGTTTTGCGCAATGTGGCTTTCGAAACCACGCTGAATGTTGCAGGTGTGCGTTACAGTTACGAGAAAATAAAAACCACCAATCAGCCTGATGCAAAAACCGAAACGGCAAGCATCGATTTTAAAATCGACATTCTTCAGTTGAACATTGGTATAATGGCTTATCTCTGGCCCAATAAATAAAAGGATATGCAAAAGATAAATCAAACAATAAAAGCCACAGCATTTTTTATGATGCTCATTGCTTTGGGGTCGTGTATCAACGAATATCATTTTGGCAAATACAACCTGGCGAAAATCAACGCATTTGCTGTTGAACAACAGGTAGGAACCGTAAATATCGACCACGATGCTTTGTTAATCACTGTTCTGGTTGACGAATCGGCTGACATCAGCAAACTGAAAGTCAACACACTCGAGGTTTCATCGTTTGCCACAGTTTCACCGGCACAGGGCGATGTTGTAAATTTTTCTGCCGAAGTGCCTTTCACGGTTACGGCCGAAGATGGAACAGTTCAGGTTTACACCGTGATTGCCAAACGCAGCCAGGCCGAAATTCAGCTTAGTAACAGTAATTTTCAGGACTGGTACCAGGTTGCAGGGTCGAAAACCTACTACGAACCCGGCACAAGTAGCGTCGAAACCATTTGGGGAACCGGCAATCCGGGTGTGGTTACATTGGGTGCTCCCAATGTAAATCCTTCAGGTTCTGCCGAAAATGTTTTTGCATTGCTCAAAACCGTTGAACTGCCGCTGGGGGCGGTGTTAGGGCAGGGGATTGGTGCCGGCTCCATGTTTACAGGGTTTTTCAAGCTCAACCTGTCGAATCCGATATCGTCGGCAAAGTTTGGTGTTCCCTATTCGGCGCGTCCAAAGTCGTTCAGTATAAAATACAAATATAGTCCGGGCCCGGTGGTGAAGGATGGAAAACTGAAAAACCTGCCCAATGCAAAAGATTCATGCGATATCGCAATTACCTTAACCGACCGTTCGGCAGAGCCTTACAAACAAGTAGCAGTGGTCTGGTTCAGAAGTGGTGAAAATATTACGGAATGGAAAACAATCACACGCGATTTCAAATACGGAACCATCAGTAATGCTGCTATTTATGAACGGCCAAAAGATGTTTACATTCTCGACAATGGCAAGGAACGCCTGGTTCCGGTGGTTTATGGAACCGGTAACGAAAAACCTACACACATTACTTTGGTTTTTGCTTCGAGCCACCGCGGCGATTTTTTTGAAGGAGCGCCCGGCAGCGAATTGTATGTTGATGATTTGGAACTTATTTATCCCTGAGGTCGAAACTAAATTCAAATAATATGAAAATCTATTTATCAAGTCTTGGAATCATAGCACTCTTCCTTTTTGGATGTAGTGGCGAAACAAATGAACCGGCTAAAATTGTAAGGCCGGTAAAAGTAGCGAAGGTCACTTCGGTATCGTCTTCTTCAAAAAGTTATTCGGGAATTGTGATTGCCGAACAATTTAGTAATCTGACCTTTAAAGTGTCAGGGACCATTATCGAAATGAAAGTGGATGAAGGCCAGAATCTTCGTGCCGGGCAGATTATTGCAGCGATCGATCCGCGCGATCTGGAACTTCAGCTCGAAGCTGCGCGGGCCACTTTCCAAACTGCGAAATCGAAAATTGAAAGAAACGAGCGACTATTGGCCAAACAGGCAATTTCTCAGCAGGAATTTGAAATGGCAAGAGCCGAATTCACCAATGCAAAAGCTAAATTCGAGAATGCACAGAATACCATTTCTGATACAAAACTAACTGCTCCATTTGCCGGTTTTATTGAAAAGAAATATGTTGAAAATTACCAGAAGATTCAGGCTGGCGAACCAATTGTTAAATTAGTTAATCCAAACAACATCAATGTGAAGTTCACTTTGCCTGAATCAGGACTGTCGTTGATCAAAAGCACGACTTCGATGCAGGTTGAATTTGAAACACTGAAAGGTAAAAAGTTTGAATCAAAAGTTAAGGAGTATATCGATGCATCGCCCGATGGGTCAGGGATTCCGGTAACGGTAATTATTACCGACCCTGCTTTTGGCGAATATAAAAATCAGATTTCAACCGGATTTTCATGTTCAATTACAATCAACACACCCGGACCGTCAGGAGTAAATCCTGTAATTGCAATTCCGGTTAATGCAGTTTTTGGCGATGTAAAAACCAGTCAGAAATCGGTTTGGATTTACAACTCCTCATCAAAAACTGTTTCACGAAAATCCGTCGATTTAGGTCAGTTGCTCAGTAACAAGGAAGTGGAAGTGAAATCGGGACTTACCGGGGGCGAAACGATTGTGATTGCCGGTGTTAATAATATTTACGAAGGCGAACAGGTAAATATCCTTGAAAATTAAAAGCTTAAGTTTATGAATATTCCGAGTTATTCGCTTAATAATCCGAAAGTCATTTATTTCCTGCTGGCGATTTTGCTGATAGGAGGTGTGCTTTCTTTCGGTACACTGGAAAAAAAGGAAGATGCGCCTTTTGTTATCAAGCAGGTGGCTGTGGTTACACGTTACCCCGGGGCTACTCCGCAGGAAGTGGAACAACTGATTACTGAACCTATTGAACGTACCATACAATCAATGCGGAGAATCAGAAAAATAAAATCCGAATCGTCGTATGGTTTATCAAAGATTGATGTTGAATTGTTAGCAACCACGCCGTCAGATGAAATTCCGCAAATGTGGGACGAGTTGCGGCGCAAGGTAATGGATGTGCAGCCTTCGTTGCCGCAGGGCGCTTCTCCCATTTCGGTAGCCGATGATTTTGGTGATGTATTTGGGATTTACTATGCCATTACCGCCGACCAGGGTTTCGATTATCAAGAACTGCGCAAGTGGGCCAACTTTCTGAAAACAGAACTCATTACCATCGAAGGTGTTCAGAAAATATCACTTTCGGGTGAGCAAACCGAAGTTGTCAATGTTTTTATTTCGGCCAGTAAATTGGCCAATCTGGGTCTCGACCTGAATACCATTGCACAGACTTTGAAAGCACAGAATGTGCTGGTAAATACGGGTGAAAAAGTTACAGGCGACCTGCAAATGAAGGTAATTGCCGATGGAACTTACAAAAGCCTCGACGATATCAGAAACCTGCTGATGGCGTCAAGCACAGGGCAACAGGTACGATTTGGCGATTTTGCACGAGTGGAAAAAGGGTACAATGAACCACCGGCAAACCTGATGCGGGTAAACGGTAAACCGGCCATTGGCTTCGGTGTTTCCACCGCACGTGGCGTAGATGTGGCGCTCACCGGAAAGCTGGTGCGCGAGCGGATGCAAATGATGCTGCCGCAAATACCGGCTGGTATCGAAATAGAATCGCTTTATCCTGAAGATGTTATCGCTACCGAAGCCAACCAGGGTTTTATCATCAATCTTGCTGAATCCATCGGAATTGTAATCATTATTATCTTGTTTGCCATGGGTGCACGGGCTGGTTTCCTTATCGGAAGTTCGTTGGTTTTTTCCATTGGTGGTTCACTGTTAATCATGGAACTGATGGGCACAGGCCTAAACCGCACTTCGCTGGCAGGCTTTATTATTGCCATGGGAATGCTTGTTGACAATGCGATTGTAGTAACCGATAATGCACAAATTGGTATTCAACGCGGATTGTCGCGAAGAAAGGCTTTAATTGATGGCGCCACTATTCCTCAATGGGGATTGCTTGGAGCAACACTGATTGCCATTTTCTCGTTTTTGCCACTTTATCTTGCACCGTCGTCGGTTGCCGAAATTGTAAAACCACTTTTTGTGGTACTGGCTATTTCATTGGTTTTAAGCTGGATTCTGGCCTTAACCCAAACCACAACTTTTGGTAATTTTATGTTGAAAGAGGGCGGAGGCGATGCTGGTAAAGACCCTTACGACAAACCCATTTATCACAAATTTGAAAAACTAATCGGCGGGTTGATTCGTTACAAGGCGCTCACAATTATTGCTGTTGCTGGATTATTTGTTGGTTCGCTGGTGGTAATGGGATTAATGCCCTCCAATTTTATTCCCAACCTCGACAAACCCTATTTCAGGGTCGATATCTTTTTCCCCGAGGGGTACACCATTCGCAATACCGAAAAAAATATCATTGAAATTGAGCAATACCTGATGAAACAGCCCGATGTAAAAAAGGTATCGATAACCATCGGGCAATCGCCGTTACGCTATTATCTGGCATCTGCTTCTTTCGGGCCGAAACCCAACTATGCCAATGTGCTGATTGAACTGAACAGCGACGACTCGACAAAGATTTATGAAGAACGGTTCGACACCTATTTGCGATATAACTACCCTGACAACTGGATACGTTCAACACTTTTTAATCTGGCGCCTGCCGTTGAAACACCCATCGAAATTGGTTTTATCGGCGAGGATATCGATACCATCGAACAACTCACCGCAAAAGCATTGAGTCTCATGCGCGAAATTCCGGGAGTAACGGATGTGCGTTCGAGCTGGGGAAATAAGGTTCCGGTATGGATTCCCAATTATTCACAGGAAAAAGGTCAGCGTCTTGGAATCACACGTCAGTCGATGGCCCACTCTATAAAACTGGCAACCAATGGTCTGGCAATGGGTGAATACCGCGAAGGTGATATTTTTATGCCAATTCTTTTAAAAGAAGAGAACATCGATCAGTTTAACCTTTCGAACCTGAATACGTTGCCAGTGTTTAATGCAAAAGGGAAAATGGTCCCTCTTGAACAGGTCATCGAATCGTCGGAGGTTGAATATGATTACACCACAATTAAAAGATATAACAGGCAACGTGTAATGATGGCGCAATGTGTTCCGGTGAGGGGAGAAAACACGGCAGCAACCGCCCAAAAGGTATTTGCCGCTATGGAACAAATTGAAGTTCCGGAAGGTTATCGCATGAAAATTTTTGGCGAGGCTGAAAGTTCGGCAGAATCAAATGCTGCCCTGGCTGCAAATATGCCACTCACTTTTTTGCTGATGTTCCTGGTGTTGCTGTTCCTTTTCCGCTCATACCGAAAACCGGTAATGATTATGCTGATGGTGCCACTGGTATTTATTGGTGTGGTTCTTGGTTTGGTTTCTACCGGAAAAACCCTAGACTTTTTTGCTATCCTCGGAGTGCTTGGACTGGTAGGTATGAATATCAAAAATGCAATTGTGCTGGTTGATCAAATCGGGCTTGAACTCGAAGCGGGACGCGCTCCGTACGATGCTGTGGTTCAGGCTACCAAATCGAGAATTATACCGGTTACCATGGCTTCGGGCACAACAATCCTGGGCATGTTGCCACTTTTATTCGACGCTATGTTTGGCGGAATGGCAGCAAGCATTATGGGAGGACTTTGGGTGGCTACTATGCTTACCATTTTTGTACTTCCGGTTACCTATTGTTTAATGTACCGAATTTCGGTTCCCAAAAAATAACAATATGAAGAGAAAAATATTCTTTACAATTGGTATGCTGGTGTTTCTTTTTTCAGGAAAAGCGCAGCAATTAACACCCGAAGACTATCTTCAACGGGTTTTCGGTTACAACCAGGATTTAAAAATTTCGCGCGAAAATACACGGGCGGCCGAGGCTGTGACCAAATCGGTTAAAACAAATAAACTTCCGTGGGTAAGCGCCGATGCAACTGCTCAGTATCAGTTCGATCCTGCGCCTTTTGGGGCTGCTTCCTTAAAAAAGGAGTCGTGGAATGCAAATCTCTCTGTAATGCAAAATGTGTATAGCGGGAGCAGCGTTTCGAACCGGTTAAAAATATCGAAAGTCAGCAAAGCTATATCAGTGCTGGCTGAAGATGTTACGGGTGAAAATATTGCCTACGCCGCTTTTCTGAATTACTGGAACACTTCAGCAATGCAGGAGTTAAAAAGTTTATCAGAAGAATTCCTCAGTCTGGTGTCGAAATTACACGGTGTGGTTGAAATCCGTTTCAACGATGGTTATATTGGCAAAACCGACCTGCTGATGCTCGAAACCCGCAAAGCTGAAGCCGAGTTTCAGCTTTCAGGTGCGCAAAACAACTTAAAACTGGCGCAGCAACAGTTAAACATGCTGATGGGAGTTACGCCCGACTCGGTTTTTACACTTCAGCCCATCGACACTGAATTGCTGCTGCCTGGAAACACATCGCTGGAACAGGCTCTGGCAATGCGTCCCGAATACCAGATTGCCGGCAAAAATATTGAGATAGCCGAATACCAGACCAAATTGGTGAAAGCAAGGTATTTGCCAAGTATAAATGTGGGTTTGCAGGAAGAGTGGGGAACATCGTTTATCAATACCGATAATTCAACCCGGTTTAACACCATCGCTTTTGCTAATGTGAATGTGCCCATTTTTCACTGGAACAGTCGTAAATACGACCTCACCCAGTCGCAGGTTGCCGAACAGGTTTATACCTACGAAAAATCGAAGGTTATCGACCAGGTAAACCTTGAGTTAAATAACGCACTCACCAATTTCGAAGTAACATCGCAACAACTCGAAATAGTTCGCAGAAGTCTGATAATTGCAACCGAAAATCTTGAATTAAACACATTGAGCTACAACGAGGGAAGGTTGCCCATTCTCGATGTATTATCGTCGCAGTTAAGCTGGTTGCAGGCATATACTAGTCTGGTAACCTGTAACCTGAGCAACAAAATTGCGATGGCCGATTACCTGAAGGCTGCCGGCATGTTAAACAATTAGAGAGGTTAGCAATGAAATAAGATAGCTTCGATGCTCTACAAAAGAAGATTTACACTATTCCTCATCAGCTTTCTGCTGATGCTTTTTGGCGATATTTTTATCAGCCACGAGTGGTACAACGAAACCCAAACTGTATTGATTTTGCAAAATATGCTTGTCAGTTTGCTGCTGTTTCAACGTTCATCGAAACTGAAAAAGTTAACGATTATTACGTTGATTTTGCTTGCAATGGCTTCACGAATTTCACCGCAAATTAATCCTGATGTCGGCAACTATACTTTCGCAACAGCATATTTGCTCTATTTTATAATTGTTAGCTTTCAGTTGTTCAAAGATTTACTGTTCCAGAAAGAACTTGGTATCGAAACCCTATCCGCTGCTTTTAGCGGTTTTATACTGATAGGAACTTTTTCGAGTATCATTTTTATTTCAATGGATTCTGCCGGGGCATTCAAGGGTCCTGACGGACCAATTTCCATTTCCGACTATCTCTACTTCAGCTTTGTAACGCTATTGACCATTGGATATGGAGACATTGTACCCATAACCGAAATATCAAAAAAAGCCATTATTTTGATTGGATTGATTGGCCACTTTTATACCGTTTTTGTGGTTGGAATTGTAATTGGGAAATTTCTTAATACAAACAAATAGCAATGAGGAAAAACAAAATAAATTTTAAGTTACCGACTGTCCTTATTTTAATTCTATTTTGCCTTCCGTGGTCAGAAACAATTGCACAGGAAAACAATAGTGTCAGCAATGACGCGGTGTGGGTGCAAAAGGACCTCCCTCAAATCATCAGGGGTGCGTTAGGAAAACCACCTGTCACAAAAAGTAATGAAAAAGGTTCATTGTTGCTGATTCCCATTGTAGCCTCCAATCCGGCCACCGGATTTATGGTTGGTGCCGGTGGACAGTATGCACGGAAACTGAAAGGCAGTGACCGCTATTCTTCATTTAACCTGAGCGCTCAGATTACAAGCAAAGGGCAAAAAATGATTTTCCTGAAAAACAATATCTATACCCGCGATAACAAATTTTTCCTGAATGGCGACTGGCGTTTTCTAATCTTTTCGCAACCTACCTATGGTTTGGGAACCAATGCTCCCGATGGCGGAATTCTTGATTACCAGTTTGGACTAAGCGGAATTGAAACCACCATCGACTCGCTGGCACAGCCCATGAAATATCACCAGGCGAGATTTCACCAAACCGTTTCAATGGAACTCACACCTAATTTTTATGTGGGAATCGGCTACAATTTCGACCTTTACTCAAATATTACAGATGAAAAACTGAGATTGAATCCCGGAGATTCGCTGATTACAAGCCATTTTGCCTATAATACATTTTATGGATACAGTACAAATCGCTATTATTCATCAGCGGTAAACCTGAGTGTTTCCTATGATTCACGCGATAACATTATCAATCCATACAAGGGTTATTATGCCATGATTAGCTGGCGTGGCGGACTGAAAATGTTGGGGAACAAAGAAAATACAAGTTTTTACCAGTTGGAATACAGGAGCTATCATGCCGTGTCGGTTAAAAATCCGCGCCATTTGGTTGCTTTCTGGGCAATGTGTAATTTTTCTCCTGCCGGCGAGTTACCCTATATGTTGTTGCCTGCCACGGCTTATGACCAGCGGGGGCGCAGCGGTCGCGGATATGTGCAGGGCCGGTACAGGGGAAACAACCTCGTGTATGCCGAAAGTGAATACAGATTCCCCATTTCGCGGAACGGAATTTTGGGAGGTGTTGTATTTCTGAATGTAACTTCTACCGATAATCCGGTCATTCAACTTCAGCTTTTCGATGCCATGAAACCGGGATATGGATGTGGCCTGCGTGTGATGGCTGATAAATACTCCCGTACCAATGTGGCCCTCGATTTTGGTTTTGGCAACCGTTCAGGGGGTTTTTATCTGAATGTTTCAGAAACATTTTAAACGGTCTTTAATGATTTTCAATTAATAAACTTCTGTTGTGGTAAAAATATTCCTGTGTGGAACAATCAATTACAGACAACAACATTTTAATAACCTGCTATACTGAATATGATGAGATAATCTTTAAACCTGTTACAATGAATTCAATGAAACTGATCATTCTGGCCGGATTTTTCCTGTTGGCCGGTATTAATGCCCGTTCACAAAATGTGTCGGTTCCTGATTCGGTAAACCAAAGCAGCGAAGCAGATTTTGTTCAGACAATCAATCAATACAATGAAGAATTAATCACCGATTCGTTGATGAAAGCAGAATTGCAATCGCAGTTAAACTCATCACAAAGAATCAGTGAATCAAGACTGGCCGAATTGCAAAAACAGATTTTGGAGATCGAAATTCAGCAAAAGAGACGCAATGAATTAAAAAAACAGCATGTTGAAATGCTCAGAAAATCGGCTGCCGGATTTCCGGTCACCGGCGTTATGGGCGACACATTATTTGAAATCTATACAAAATTTGGTGTATTGACGGCTCCGGAAAGGGCAGGCCGGATATCAGCCGAAATACATGAATTGTACAACAATGACTACTTTGTGGCCGAATCGCTGAAAGTTAACAGTACTGCGGATTTTACCGATATCACTTATGGAGAGTCGATAATTATGAGCTTTTCGGAAACCGACGCGCTGCTTTATGGTAAATCCGCCTCTGAAGTAGCCCTTGAATTGCGCGACAAAATGGTTGCATCCATTGAAAATGCGAAGATGGAGAACAGTCCGAAGAAGATGCTTAAGCGTATTATATTGGTTTTTTCCATTATTGTATTGGCACTTTTAGTGTTCTGGTTGCTCGGCAAAGGATACAACAAGCTGGTCGCTTTTCTGGAAACCAACAAAACGCGTTGGTTCAAAAATCTGGCATACAAAGACTATGTTTTTCTGAATGAGGAACAGCAAAATAAGGCGGTATTGACCATGTTTAACCTCCTGCGCTGGGTGATTTATCTTTTGTTACTTTACTTTGCCTTATCGCTAATATTCAGCATTTTCCCTTTTACGCGCGGCTGGGCCGACAAACTAATCGGACTGATTATTTCTCCAGTAAAGAAAGTATTGATTGCCGTTGTCAGTTATTTCCCCAACCTTTTCAGCATCATTGTCATCGTCATTATTATGAGGTATTTTATCAGACTGGTAAAATATATTTTTTCTGAGATTGATGATGAAAAACTTTCCATTCCCGGATTCCATCCCGACTGGGCAATGCCAACCTACAGTATCGTCAGAATTTTACTGTATGCCTTTATGTTCGTGCTAATTTTCCCATTTCTGCCAGGTTCAAACTCTGCTATATTTAAAGGTGTTTCAGTGTTTATCGGTGTTCTTTTTTCATTGGGTTCGTCATCGGCCATATCGAATATGGTTGCTGGTCTTGTCATCACCTATATGCGTCCGTTTAAAATTGGTGACCGTATCAAAATCGGTGATGTCACAGGTGATGTCATTGAAAAGTCGCTTTTGGTAACCCGTGTACGTACACCAAAAAACGAGGAGATCACCATTCCCAATTCATCGGTGCTCTCAGGGAATACCACTAACTATACCACCATGGCCAAAGCCGACGGGCTGATTATTTACACCACGGTAACCATCGGGTACGATGTCCCGTGGCGAGATATGCACAAGGCACTGATTGCTGCTGCCGATCGCACCAGTTCGCTGCTTAAGGAACCCAAACCATTTGTATTGCAAACCAGTCTCGACGATTTTTATGTGTCGTACCAGTTAAATGCCTACACACACGATGCAAGTGCACAGGCGCGCATCTACTCCGAATTACACCAGAACATTCAGGATTGCTGCAATGAGGCGGGAATCGAAATCATGTCGCCCCATTATCGTGCTGCACGTGATGGCAATACATCCACCATTCCGGCAGGTTATCTGCCTGAAGATTATAAAACTCCCGGGTTTAATGTAAATCACAGACCGGAAAAAGGGGAGGAGAAGAAATAGAATCAACCCAAAACCTGTAAAAGCTGCTGAATTTTACAATTGGAAATAGCTGATGATACTCCAAATAAATGGGGTGATTTACTTTCATGAACGGGAGAGAACATAATTCACATATCAATCTGAATTTTTATTTCGGACTGAATCCCGAATCCGTCGATTTACTGCCATCTCAAAGTATTCATTTTACCTATCTGTAAGCTTAAAATGCAAGTTAAGGGAAAAGGAAGGAGATGATATTAGCCAATACAGAGAGTGTAAACAACATACCTGATATTTGGTTTTCCCATCGAAAATTTTGCCTCACTCATCGAAATAATTTGTATAAGAAATATTTACACCTGAAATTTATAAGAAAAACTAATTTCAGATCAACATGAAAACCAGGTTTTCAATTATAACAATATTTTCAATATTAATTGTTTCAGCCTGTAATTCCAATTTTATTGTTTGCTCACTTTACCCGTTTTACATACCTCAAAATATTGTTAATAACGATCATATTGAAGGTTTATGGAAAGCTGAAATCTTTGACGAATCTGAACTTCCTGCAGAAATTATCGATAACAGTTCAACTTTTTACAATTATTATTGGGGAGTAATGGACACTTTGTGCAAATGGAGTATCAAACGGTTTGCTTATGAGACCAAGTACGGTACCCACTCAGGTAAAGATTCAATTGGATATTTGCCTGGCAATTATTATGTGGTCCAGCTAATCGGAAATAACTCTTATACAGCATTATACAAATTCAAACTTGTACTTTTCAGGGTAAAGGGCGAATTATATGGCGATTTCACCCCTTTTGAAACCGACGGATTGAAAAATTCATTGCTGGCCAATTCGCTCTACTTAAAGGTACATACATTGGCAAAAATCGATTTAAAAGGCAAGAAAATGAGAATATCGTTTTTAAGCAACGATACCATGCAGGCACTCATTGGATTGAAACATGCCAGAATAAAACACAGACTGATAGGTGAAACAAACCGGCTTACTTTAACTGCCACTTCCAATGAACTCACTACGATGATTGAAAAATATGGCAAATCGCCCCGGTTTATTAATTGGGATCGACAATCGACCATGTTAAAATTAATTGCTGAATAAATGAACAAGCTTTTCAATAAAAAGATGAATGCACCCGGAATGCGTTTCTGGTACGTAACTCTTGGGTTTTTCTCAGTTTTATTCTGGAATTTGTATTTGTATCCCAATGTCGATCCATTTCAACTTAAATTAACAGGCACCCATTTTTATGTAATTCTCATTAATTACATCTTTCTGTTTTACTTTTTACTTCCATTGGTTTGGATGACCAATGCAGGTAAAAATCTTAAAATTATTTCAACCATTTTCTTTGTTACAGTGCTTGTTTTCTGGTTTTTTAAAGGGAAGGAAATATACAGTAATCTGAAGGATAGCAGTGAAATTGAAACCGCATTAAACAACATAATTTCATATTTCAAAGTTTATTTTCTTTACATTATCATTTTCCTGATTCCTATTTTTATCAGTATATTTATTAATTACAAAATATTGATTACCAGATTTCTGAATAAAATAAGATTCAGGCTTTTTCTGCTGTTTTCCACTTTTCTTTGCATCGTTGCATCGCTAATAAACTACGCCCAGTTTGATCTTTTTCTCGATAAAATCTTTCCTTCCCTGTTTTATATTTCACACTATAAAGTTTATGAATTATTTTTAATTCATGCCGCCTACCTTTTTTTTACTACCATAGTTGTATTGATTTGGCAGTATCGCATGATGCTGGTAGCAAAACGCGATTCGATTCAGAGTGAACTGTCAGCTTTAAAAGCGCAAATTAATCCTCATTTTTTGTTTAACAACCTGAATACCATTTACGGAATGGCGTTGGAACAGGATTCCCGGACACCGGATCTAATTCTCAGGCTTTCTGATTTTCTGCGCTATGTGCTTTATGATACAGCCAGTGATTACATCAAACTTTCGAAAGAAGCACAGATTCTTGAAACATACATCAGTCTTCAAAAGGAAAGGATCAATCCTAAAATAACAAAAGTTGAACTTTTGAAAGAAGGTGATTTTGGCGATGTGATGATTGCCCCGCTATTGTTGCTGCCATTGGCTGAAAACTGTTTTAAATATGGCAAGGGACGCCAAAATGGGAAAATTATTATTTCACTTCGGTTTGATGGTTGTCAACTTTTTTTTGAAACTGAAAACGTTATTGCACGGCGCGACAAACCCAACGGTGTCAAGAGCAGCGGACTGGGCATTCATAATGTGGTAAAACGGCTGAATCTGATTTATCCCGAAAAACATTCCTTCAGTTACAATGAGTCTAAAGGAGTATTCAAACTCAAGTTGGAAATAAAACTCACTTAACCAAAATATTTAATATGAAAAGATTGATTATCATCCTTCTTTCGCTGGCTTTTTCAGCCTGCAATCAAACAAAATACAACAACGAAAGTGGTTCGGGTGATATTATTAAAATTACAGATGTAAAAAATGTTGCCAGGCAAATTATTAAGAAGAAACATAACAAAGATGTTGTGATTTATGATGTTTCGGATAAAATGAAAATCTGGTCAGAACATGCCTATGCTTTGAACGTATACAGGAATAATGAAAATCAAACAACCAAATTTATTTATCTGTCAGAACATAGTTTTGAAAAAATGAGCTACCGCTGGATAAGCGATACCACACTTTTCTATAAATTGTTTAATTCCACAAACAAACTCTCCTACAGTTTTACATACAATGCCGGTAAATTATGTTTTAACCGCATCGATTCAATTAACAATGTTCCACAATAAATTCCAACACTAAATAAATATGAAATGAAAACAAAACTACTTGTTGCACTTGTGCTTCTTGTTTTTGGGTTTTCACCTGAAAAGGGAAAAAAAGAAGCAGCCATCAAAGATTGCCGGATTGAGAGCAAATGCCCAGAAACAAAACTGACCCGCCATCATCATGATGTGGAAATCATTCATCTCCCAACCATCGATTCAGCGCGTGGTAACGATTTTTATTCACTGGTTACTTTCTGGAATGATAATGAAACCACCAAAGAACGGAGTGATTTTTTTATTCTTACGGATACCAGCTATGACCGCGTTTCGTGGTTCTGGGAAAAAGATTCAATACTTAACTTTACCATGTTTAACACTCAAAACGACAAAAAAGAATCCCACATTTATTCAATCCTTGAAAATGGCAACAGCAGGTTACAAACTGTTGTTGAATAATTCATAACGTTTAATTCCTTAATATCAATTACATAGCAAAATGAAATGTAAACAATTATTAGTAATTGTTTTTTTACCTGTATCTTTTTTTTCTGCGGCCCAGGTAAAAACAACAGGTTATATTGATTTTGGCAGTAACCAGGCTGAAACTCCGGTTTATATCCGTTCCGGAGTTTTAGGCAACTACCAATGGAAGAACACCCGTTTTGAAGCCGGTTTTCTAATGAACCTGAAAAGTGAAAACGACCTGTTTCTTTCAGGTTACCGGTTGAAAACCTCGTATGATTTTAATATCAAACAAAAACCATTTTCAGCACAGGCTTTTTTTGTACAGAAATATGATGAAATGCTTCGTGAAACAAACTGGGGAATCGACATTGAAAAGCAATGGAAACATATTGATCTCACTCTTGGCACATGGTTCAAGGTTTATGCTTTTCGAGATGAAGCCATTAATGAGTATGGAATTGATAGTGAAAATGAAAAACTGAAGGAGCCGTTTAACCTGCTGTATTCTTTTAAATACAGGTTGAAAGAAAATGGAAATCAGTGGAATGCAGCGATAGGCGTTACTAATTTCGACTTCTTTATTTACAGTCAGGAAACTAATCCGTTATTTAACCTGCAGGGTTATTACCAGTTCACACCATCAGTAACGCTGTTTACCGAAGCCTGGTTTGAATTCAGTGGTATTTTTAATATCAATGCCAGCTATTTCGGGTATTATGTTCGTTCAGGAATAACAATAAATCTCAACAAATTATGAAAACACCAATATTTGAATGTATCGTTTTTTTTCTTTTTCTGACAGCCTGTAATGATGATTATATTGTTATGATTCCCACAGAAACAGCCAATGAAAGGTTTGAACAATCGGTTAACTGTGGAAAAAGCAATATCCTGAAAACAATCAAAACCGAACAGGATTTTTATACAGTTCTATCGGTTGCCGATTGCCATATTGGTACAACCAAAAACCTTGAATCATTTTTCAGGTTTTTGCCGGTTGATAATCAGGCAGCTGTTGTATTAAATGGGGATATAACACAGGGACATACTGAAAATTATGATGACCTCGACAGTTGCATTGCCAGTTTTGATATTCCGAATTTGTTTCTGGTTGCCGGAAACCACGACATTTATTTTAATGGATGGGAAGAATTTCAGCAACGATATCAAACCTCTACTTATTATTTTGAAGTAAAAACCCCGGTTGCCACTGATTTATTTATCTGTCTTGATTCTTCGTCCGGAACACATGGCGACAAGCAGTTAAACTGGCTGAAAGATCTGCTGAAAACAAAGAGAAAGATATACCGTCATTGCATTGTGTTCACCCATAATAACTTTTTCAGGGAACATCATACGCCCAGTACCAATCCGTTTGTTGAGGAAATCCATGAACTCGTGAAATTATTCACGGAGTATAATGTTGAAATGGTTATTACCGGTCATGATCATCACCGGGCTGAAAATGTTTTTGGAATTACTAATTATATTCAGTTGGATGCCATTCACGATAATGCAGACCAGGCCAGTTATTTGAAAATCATAATTTCAGGCGGGGATATCAAACATACATTTATTGATATCTGATCAAATTTATTTTCAGGGGTTTATTAAATAATCCTTTTTCAAAACAGCTTAAAATTCAGGTCAATTAAATTGTCGTGTTATGTACAAAAGAATTTTTGTCATTTTACTTGTGATATATTTACAACCAATTCATTCTGATGCTCTAAATAACCAGTCTTTAGCAAATAATGAAACTACAAAAAGGTTTTTGAATCATCAACCAGGCGAAGGTGTAGTTTTTTTTTCCGGAGGTTTTGTGAACAACCAGCCCTTCGGGACGCAATTTGTGGCTGGAATGAAATTCCGAATTTATTTGAGTGGCCTTCTCAGTTTTGATACTGATTTTATGATTGGGGATGATTACTTTCATTTTGGTGTTGGAATTTTTTCATTACCGCTTATTCTTTTTAAATGCTATCATCCAATTATTTTTTTAATGGCTATAATGGCTCTTGAACATACCGCAATACATTTGCCTTTGTCATCTTCATTCGAATTTTCACCCTATGTTAGTTTATTAAGATACAAAAAATGAATTTTTTAAAGCTGGCGTCACCACTTGAAGAGACTTCTTATGCACTGGGAATAGAATTGAATTGGCGTATTAAAAACTTTATGATTTCGCCTTATGTTGAGTACAATGCGACCTATAACAATATTTTCAGAGGAGTAAATTATGGGTTAAATGCCGGGTACTGTATTCAATTTAAAGAACGTGTAAGATAACACTTAATCATACTTAAAATTAATAATAATCAGTGACTTTGAGAACCAGAAATCTGTTTTGCCGGCTGTTGTAAAACATATTATTTTTTTAAACAAATTCAGAAATTAGCAGGAACCAAAATATTACCTGATTAAGAAAACCATTTACAAGCAATTTATGAAATGCATCATTATTGAAGACGAACCTGCCGCTCAGACAGTTCTTAAAAACCATATTTCACATTATCCCGGACTTCTCTGTTCAGGCACTTTCAGCAATGCATTCGATGCCCGTGTATTTCTTGACAACCATGAAACAGACCTTATTTTTCTTGATATTAATCTTCCCGAGATTTCAGGAGTAAGTTTTTTGCGTTCATTGCTGCACCCGCCACTGGTAATTTTCACCACTGCATATTCTCAATATGCCATCGATGGTTTTGATTTCGAAATTGTTGATTTTCTCCTAAAGCCATTTTCATTGGAAAGATTTTGCAGGGCTGTTGACAAAGCAAAAGAAAAATTATTGGCAAGACATAATTTAATAAATCATCAGGAATCCATTACAGTAAAATCAGACCGGAAACTTTACCAGATTAATATCAGTGATATAGTTTTTATTGAGTCGTGCGGTGATTATGTTCTAATCAATTTGAAAGATAAGAAACTGATTGTGCATGGCACATTGAAAAGTTGGGAAGACAAATTACAGCCACATGGTTTTTTAAAAGTACATCGCACGGCTATTGTGAACCGCCAGAAGATCGATCATATTGATGGTAACATGGTTCATACCAACAGCCATAAAATCCCGTTATCCGAACCATTTAAAACTGTTTTATTGAGGCAGCTTTAATTTTTTTAGCGATCCTGCCCTTTTTGATTACCGGAATTTCCAGGGGTAAAAATTTTTATAGCAGACGAAATATATATTAACAAAATTACTATTACTTGCAGAAATCTGCTGTTATGCACAGTGGCAAAAAAGTGCAGTTTAAAAAGGATTAAACCAGAATTCAATCCCCCTTTAATTCCCCCTTTTAAAAGGGGGACGCGGTTGTCAATACCGGTATTTCAAACAGCGGACCGGGAGTGAATTAGGGTCTCCAGACCCCGGGGGTGGGAGACTCTCTGCACTCACTTCCCCGAAGCTTCGGAAAACTCTTTTCACTAAGGAGTTTTATGGAAGCCAATCAATTCACAGCACATTTCATTCACCCTTTAGGGCCGGAGTAAAACCTATTCAAAATCATTCCAGGTCATTTCCATCGCCGGTGCCCTGAACTGCGGGGCGGGTTGTGGTGGCCTCCTTTATCTACAAAGATTACGCGGCTCTGCCGCTTGCTCTCTGCACTTACTTCCGCGGAGCTTTAGAACACCATCTTTTATAAAAAGTATCTGAACACCAATTATTTCACAGCACCAATCAATCACCCTTCAGGGCGGGGTTGTTGACGCGCAAAATCACGCATTGTTCTGCAGACCCATAAATCGTAAATGGTAAATACGTAAATAGTAAATCTCATACTCCTTCACCTGCTTCAAAATAATGACTTTCATTTTCGTTTCAGAAAACAACATTCATTAGATTTGCAGACAAATCAATAAAACTGTCAATCCATGAAAAGTCTGTTACTGATCGCTATTTTTGCAATATTCATGATGGCTTGCAATACAACCAACAAAAAAGAAAATAAGATGGAAGCAAATCCGGAAATGATAAAAAAGGCCAATGAATTTGTGCCGTTTGCGTTAACGACCAATTTCAGCGTGCTCACAGAAAAGGAAAAACAGATTTTACCTTTGTTGCTCGAAGCCTCGAAGCTGATTGACGAACTATTCTGGCAGCAGGCTTATGGTAATAAAGACTCGCTGCTGGCTGGTAATTGGGATGAATACACCAAAAAGTTCATCCAGATAAATTATGGTCCGTGGGAAAGACTAAACGATAATAAACCCTTTCTTCCCGGATTTGGCGAAAAACCTGCAGGTGCTCAGTTTTATCCGGTTGATATGACCAAAGAGGAGTTTGAAGCATGGAATGACAGCACGAAAACAAGTCCGTACACAGTTATCAGAAGAAATGCAGATAAACAGCTTGTTTCAGTTCAATATCATCAGGAATATGCCGAAAAAGTGCAGAAGATTGCAGATTTAATCAGCCAGGCTGCGGCTTTAGCTGAAGATCCCGGTTTTAAAAATTATCTCGAAAAAAGGGCCAAAGCATTGCTGACTGACAACTATTATGAAAGTGATGTGGCCTGGATGGAAATGAAAAACAGCACAATAGACTTTGTAGTGGGCCCGATTGAAAGTTATGAAGACGCATTATTCGGTTACAAAACTTCGTATGAAGCCTATATTTTGGTAAAAGACATTGAATGGAGCAAAAAGCTGGAACGTTTTGCGGCTTTATTACCAGTGTTGCAAAAGAACCTTCCCTGCGAACAACCTTATAAAAACGAAACACCGGGTATCGATTCAGACATGAATGTTTATGATGCCATTTATTATGCCGGCGATTGCAATGCCGGAAGCAAAACCATTGCCATCAACCTGCCCAACGACGAACGTGTTCGTGCCGACAAAGGCAGCAGGAAGTTGCAGTTGAAAAACTCGATGCAGGCCAAATTTGAAAAAATCCTGGTACCGATTTCAGACTTGCTGATTGCGGAAGATCAGCGTCAATACATAAAATTTGATGCTTTCTTCGAAAATACCATGTTTCATGAAGTGGCGCATGGACTGGGACTTGGCAATACAGTTGACAAAACATCAACTGTGCGCGAAGCGCTGAAAGACAGCTATACATCAATAGAGGAGGGGAAAGCTGATATTCTGGGTTTGTGGTGTGTTTACCAATTGAATAAAATGGGTGAACTCGGCCAAAAGGAAATGATGGAAAACTACGTGACATTTATGGCGGGAATTTTCCGCTCAGTAAGATTTGGTGCTGCCAGTGCCCATGGTAAAGCCAATATGATGCGTTTTAACTATTTTCAGGATTGTGGCGCCTGTGTTCGCGACAGTGTTACCGGTACTTACAAGGTCGATTTTGATAAAATGCAGGAAGCCATGCTTGTGCTTTCTGAGCAAACACTAAAAATACAGGGCGATGGTGATTATGAAACTGCCACAAAATTAATACAGGAGCAAGGCGTAATCAGGCCACAATTGCAGCTCGATCTTGACAGAATTGGTGATGCCGGTATTCCACGCGACATTGTTTTTGAACAGGGTGAGTGGAAATGGTGAATAAGTGAATGAGTAATTGAGGAAAATGAAAAAGGTAACTAGTTGATAGATTCTAATTAAGATACTTTGATTTTTCATTTTTTCCTTAAAAGTTCAGTCTTTAAGTCCTCAATCACGCAATTACTCATTTACCCATTTACTTCTCCCGACTTCGGTCTTCCGACTTTCTTCTTATTCTTTTTAACTTTTCATTAACAACAGAATGACTGCTTAAACTGTTATATTTGCAACGTGAAACTTTGGAAAAACATAGGAATCGTTTACATCGCAATGATTTACCTGGTTTCCACAACCGGGGTGATGGTGTATAAATCTCATTGTTTGTGCATGGGAACAGGTCAGGTGAGTGTTTATGTTGAACCTGAAACCTGTGAAACCAAAATTCACCACCATCATACACACGACGCTGTGAACAACGAAGTTGCCTGTGGTGCCGGTCAGTGTCATGAATGCTCAAACCACACGCATGATTGCGGATGCGATTCACCGGAAGCTTTCTTTTTCAAACTGAAGAATCTCTTTGTTGATGAAGAAGTTTTGATTGTAAAAACGCAGCCGGTTGAAATTTCAGTTGACTCTTTCGATTTGTATTTCAGTCAGATTGAACCGGTGGAAACCGAAGAACCGGATAACTGTGATATTGATTCGCCTCCATTAATTTACTCTCCAATCGATTTTCTGATTCAGATCCAACAACTTAAAATCCCCTCAATAGCTTAAGGTTTGATTGATTGCAGGCATAAATATTAGCCTGTTGTATATTTTTTATTAATCAAAAAATCTTAAGCAATGATTAAACAGTTTTTATTTTTATTCATGCTTTTCCCTGTTTTCATACAGGCACAACAATCAGTAAAAGGGGTTGTGCTGGGAAAAGACAGCGGTTCGGAAAACCCACTTCCCGGGGTAAATGTTTACTGGGAAGGCACCACACAGGGTGTTGTTTCCGATAGCAACGGTGCATTCGAAATCAGAAAAGGCAGTCAACAACACATGCTGGTTTTCAGTTTTGTGGGATATAATTCGCAAACAATTCATGTTGATAAACCCGGAGAAATACAAGTGATTTTGGAACCCAACCTTGAAATTGAAGAAGTTACAGTGGTACAAAAAGACAGGGGAACCTATCTTTCGGCCATGTCAACCATAAAAATGGAACGCATTGGCAGTGCCGAATTACACAAAGCGGCCTGCTGCAACCTGGCTGAAAGTTTCGAAACCAATCCATCGGTGGACGTGAATTACAGCGATGCTGTTACCGGGGCAAAACAAATCAGGTTGTTGGGACTTGATGGAATTTACTCGCAATTGCAGGTGGAAAATCTGCCAGATCTCCGCGGACTTGCCACAGCTTTCGGGTTGAATTATATTCCCGGTCCCTGGATGGAATCTATACAGGTTTCGAAAGGAGCTTCATCGGTGGTAAATGGTTACGAGTCAATTGCCGGACAAATCAATGCCGAAATCAAAAAGCCGGATTCAGGCGAAAAACTTTTTCTGAATGGTTATACAAGTACACACGGCCGGCTGGAGTTTAATGGCAATACCAACCTGAAAGTGTACAAAGATATGTTATCCACAGCGTTGCTTGTACACGCTTCGGGGCAAACCATGCGAAATGATGACAATGGAGATGGCTTTATGGACGAGCCGCTTTATTCACAGTTCCAGGTTTCCAATCGCTGGAAGTTCACCAATTACAAGGGTTTTATGACCCAGGTGGGTGTGAATATTCTGATGGAAGACCGGCTGGGCGGACAAATGGATTTTGAAAAAGAGATGGTTCCTTCGGTGAACAATCCGTATGGAATCAGTATCAAAACCAACAGGGTAACCGGTTATCTGAAATCAGGGATTGTTTCGAAAGATCAACGCACTGCCCTGGCGCTAATCTCAAATTTCACCGGTCATAAAACCAATTCGTTTTATGGGATCACGGATTACGATGCCAGCGAAACCCGTTTTTATGGCAACCTGATTTTGACACGCGATCTCGATGAAGCTTCTGTTCACGCATTAAATGCAGGATTCAGTTATCTGCACGATGATATCAAAGAATCGTTGTATGCAACCAACCTCAACAGAAAGGAAAGTGTGCCGGGAATATTTTCAGAATATACTTTTAAACCCAGTGAAAGACTGACTTTCATGGCAGGTGTGAGGGCTGATTTCCACAATATTTACGGAACTTTTGTAACACCAAGGATGCATTTCAGATACAAACTGAATGATCATTACACTTTCAGGGCAAATGCCGGAAAAGGTTATCGCTCGGCCAATGTAATTGCTGAAAATAATTACCTGCTGGCCGGATACCGCACTTTAAATTTTACCGATAAATCGATGCTGGAAGAAGCATGGAATTTTGGGGTGAGTTTTGTGCAGGATTACAAATTATGGGAACGCGATTTACAGATTAATGCAGAATATTTCAGAACCGATTTCCAGTCGCAACTGGTGGTTGACCGTGAAACTTCTGCAAATGAAATCATTTTAAGTCCGCTTGACGGAAAATCATTTGCCAACAGCCTGCAGGTGGATGTTCGGTATCAGCCCATCGATAGATTGGATGTTTTGCTTGCCTACCGCTGGAACGACACAAAACAAACCATTGGTGGCGAACTGAAAGAGTTCCCGCTGAACAGCCGTTACAAAGGTTTGATCAACCTGAATTATTACACCAACCTTAAAAAATGGATGTTTGATTACACCTTGCAATTGAATGGTGGCGGACGTTTACCCGACAACATTGCTACTCCCGGCAATACCGATTTTGATCCGTTCACGGTAATGAACGCGCAGGTTACACGCTATTTCAGATACGGAAGTATCTATCTGGGTGCCGAAAACCTAACCAATTTTACACAACCTAATCCGGTTCTCGGGGCCAGCAATCCCTGGTCGCCGGGATTCGATGCCACCAATATCTGGGGGCCGGTGGTTGGCCGCAAAGTTTACCTGGGAGTTCGGTTTAACCTGAATTATAATTGATTAGATAATTAAAAATGAGCATTTAAAAATTAAAAAACAGTAATATGAAAAAGCTTGCATTTATTATCGGTTTAATCCTCATTACAATCGGAAGTATTTCAGCACAAAAATCTGAGAACAAAGTGGTTTGCTTTAAATCTGACATGGATTGTTCGGGGTGCGAAAAAACACTTACCGAGCATTTAAAATTTGAAAAAGGGGTGAAAGACCTGAAAGTTGATCATGGTTCTAATACCATATACATTGAGTACAAAGAAGGTAAAAACACCGACGATGGAATCGCAAAATCGATTGAAAAGAAAGGTTATTTGGCTGAAAAAATATCAAAAGAAGATTATGAAAAATTGCTGAAGGAAACACATGAGAAAGGCCATGTTCACGAAGCCGAAGTACACAGGGTACGAAACAACTGAAATTCTTGTGGTTAAATAAAACTGCCCGTCGGCCTGTTTTTACAGTCTCCGGCGGGCTTTTTTTATGATTGATTTTTACGGCGAAGCAAAATATTCAATCAAAACCATTAGTTTTGAATTGTTCTAATAATAATCTAAACCAGTTAATTATGAAAAAAATATTTTATCCAATTGTTTTACTGATTATTCTGGCTTCCTGCCAGACAAAACCTTCCGGTGAATGGGAAGTGATTTTTAATGGCGAAAACCTCGACGGCTGGAAAAAAGCCACTGAAAATCCGGAGAGTATTACCGTGGAAGAAGGAACGATCAAATGTTCGGGCGAACGCAGCCATTTGTTTTACGACGGGACGTTCAAAAACTTTGAATTCGAAACAGAAGTAAAAACACTGGAACATTCCAATTCAGGAATTTTCATTCACACCGAATATCAGGGAGAAGGCTGGCCGGCAGCCGGTTACGAGATTCAGATTAACAACACTTACCGCGGAACCGGAAATTACATTGAACGCAAAAAAACAGGCAGTATTTACAGCATCCGCAACATTTATTACCCCCTGGTTAATGATAACGAGTGGTTTAAAATGCGGGTGAAAGTGGTTGAAAACAAGATCGAAGTTTTTGTGAACGATATAAAAGTGAATGAATACATTCAGCCGCAAAAACCCTGGCGATGGGAGGGAGGCGAAAAAATTCTGCTGGGAAAAGGAACTTTTGCCCTGCAGGCACACGATCCCAAAAGCACGGTTTATTTCAGAAATATCAGGGTGAAAGCTTTACCCGATGAAACACCAGTTGCAGTGGCAGATGAAAGCTGGGACGAAACGGTTACAAAACTCATGCAGCCTGGTTTTCCGCTGATTGATTATCACGTTCACCTGAAAGGCGGACTTACCATTGAGGAAGTGGTTCAGAACTCACAGACAGTGGGAATTAATTACGGAATTGCACCCAATTGCGGCCTGAAATTTCCGGTAACTAATGATTCAACTTTGTATGCCTATATCGAAAGTGTGGCCGGAAGTCCGACATTCAAGGGAATGCAGGCCGAGGGCCGTGAATGGATTACTTTGTTTTCGCCGGAGGCAATTGCGCAGTTTGACTATGTTTTTACCGACGCCATGACTTTTACCGATAAAAAAGGCAGGAGAAACCGGATCTGGATAAAAGAGGAAGTGTGGGTTGATGACAAACAAAAGTTTATGGATGACCTGGTGGAAAAAATCGAAGCCATTTTCTCGCAGGAACCCGTTGATATTTATGTGAATCCAACCGTTTTACCCGATACGCTGATGCCAGAATACGAACAGCTTTGGACCAAAGAACGGATGGCAAAAGTGGTGAAAGTGATGGCTGATAACAACATTGCGCTCGAAATCAATGCCCGGTACAAAACACCAAAAGCCGAAATGATTAAAATGGCCAAAGAGGCAGGTGTGAAATTTACTTTCGGCACAAACAACACAGGACGTGATTTGGGAAAACTTGAATACTGCCTTGAGATGATTCAGGAATGCGGAATTACTCCTAATGACATGTTTGAAATAAAACCTGATAGTCTGAAACCGATCAGGGTAAAAGGTTTGCCGGCAAAAATTACCGGGTAGAACTTAGCCTGTCCTAAAATAACAACGGCGGAATCCTTTAACAAGATTCCGCCGTTGTTATTTTAGGTTCCTCAGCGATACTCAGAAAGAAAAAATGCCTTTTTTTTCTGCTGCAAATTCGATTAACTCAACAATCGTGTCATCACTGAAAACACCCCTGTTCAGCATAATATCAAACATTTCATCGTGTATTTTGGCACCCAAAACAGATTCACGGAATGCAATTCTTTCTTCTTCCACCTGGTGAATAAAACTGATAGCCTTCTCGCGTGTTAGCCCGTTGTTGTCCATAATGGTTTTTATTCTGTAATCCAAAGGTGCTGTCAGCCTGATATGCAACGCAGTTTTCAGGTCTTTTGCAATAATGTTTCCGGCCCTTCCGACAATTATGCAATATCCGTTTGTAGCAAAATGCATAATCACTTCGCGGGTGGTTTTTGCAATCGTCGGACCACTTTTATACTTTTTATCATTAAAAGCTTTGATAATTTCCTCAAAATGAAACTTTTCCCGCTGACTTAAAGTCTTTCTCAATTGCTCAGGACTCATATTCAGTTCCTTTGCACTTTCAAAAAATACCTCTTTGCTGATAACCTTCCACTGTACAGCCGGATTTTTGTTATTCAGACTTTCGGCCAGCATGTGTGCCAGTTTTACACCATTGCATCCTACTTCCCTCGAAATGGTGATCACCGGTTTTGGTTTTAAATCTTCCGGCTTTTTGTGTGTGCCATTTTCAACCAGCCGGTTATTCAGATATTTAAGGAGTAAATTACTGCTCATGATTTTTGTTTTTTTATTAGCTTACGAAAACAATAATATTTTGTTTTATACAATCTGCTATTTAGAATTGATAAGGATTTCATGGAATTGTCAACCTATATTTAAACCTTATAATTTTAATTTTTTAACGATATAAAAGATAAATATCAGTTTCTGTGGTACCTGTTTCGTTATATTTGTGCAAACACTAAAATTGAATAAAAATGTTTTCAGCAGCAACTTATACCGGCCGAAGAAATTCATTGAAATCGAAAGGTTTAAATGGAATCGCTATTTTCGTGGGGAATAATGAATCGCCCATGAACTATCCTGACAATACCTATCATTTTCGTCAGGACAGTAACTTTCTCTATTTTTTCGGGCTCGATTTTCCGGGATTGGCTGCTGTAATCGATTTCGACAGTGGAGAAGATCATATTTTTGGCGATGATGCCACGCTGGCTGACGTAATTTGGATGGGCCCGCAAATTTTATTAAAAGAAAAAGCAGCAAAAGTGGGTGTTACTAAAACAGCACCTTTTGCTGATTTTGCCAAAACAATTGAAAATGCAAAAAAACAGGGAAGAACCATTCATTATCTTCCGCCTTATCGGGGTGATAATAAAATATTGATACACGAATTACTGGGAATTCTGGTTGGCCAGGTTCCTGAAAAAGCTTCGCTGCCGCTGATTAAAGCGGTCGTTTCATTGCGGTCGGTAAAAGATGCCGGCGAAATAGCGGAAATAGAAAAAGCCTGTGCAGTAGGTTATCAAATGCATGTAACTGCCATGAAAATGGCACTGCCCGGCGAATGGGAACAACGCATTGCCGGCACCATTGAAGGTATTGCATTAAGTGGTGGCGGATCGACTGCTTTCCCGATTATTCTTTCGCAAAATGGTGAAACATTACACAACCACAATCATTCACAATTACTTGAAAAAGGTCGTTTGCTGATTACCGATGCCGGTGCCGAATCGGCGTTGCATTATGCCAGCGATTTTACCCGCACCACACCTGTTGGAGGGAAATTCACTGCAAAACAGCGTGAAATTTATGATATTGTTTTAGCTGCCAATAACACAGCCACCAGCCTTGTAAAACCGGGTGTTACTTATCTTTCGGTTCATCTTGAGGTGGCAAAAGTAATTGCTTCGGGATTGAAAAGCCTGGGATTAATGAAAGGCGATGTTGACGAAGCCGTAAAAAATGGAGCTCATGCCATGTTTTTCCCACACGGTCTCGGTCACATGATGGGGCTCGATGTACACGACATGGAAGACCTGGGCCAGATCTATGTAGGCTTCGATGAAGAAATTCAGCCGGTAAAACAGTTTGGAACCGGCTATTTGCGGTTAGGAAGACGTTTGCAGCCGGGTTTTGTAATCACCAACGAGCCGGGAATTTATTTTATACCTGCATTAATCGATAAATGGCAGGCCGAAAAAATCAATGCCGATTTTATCAATTTCGATAAGGTAAATGAATATCGCGGATTTGGCGGAATCCGAATTGAAGATGATATTCTGGTTACCGAAACCGGGGGCAGGATTCTGGGTGAAAGAGTACCTGTAACGGCTGAAGAAATTGAAAAACTGGTTATTGGCTGAGCTCAGTTTTTTCCCGGCTGATAATCCTGTCGTAAAAATACCGGAGCTCACTCTGAATTTCGTCCCTTATTTCAGCGCACTTTTCTTTCAAATCGTTGCGATCTCTGAAATGCGAGTATGGATTCTGAAATCCAAGATGCATTTTCCGTTTGTATTTTATGGGCGGAATTTTCAGATTTTCATTTGTTCCATCGCCAACTGTAATCAGAAAATCAAAATCCATGTGTTCGAATTTTGAATAATGCTGTGGAACAGAAGGGGCAAGCTTAATTCCAATTTCTGATAATACTTCGATTGCTTCAGGACTGATATGGTCAGCAGGTGCAATTCCTGCTGAATAAATTTCAAGTGATGGGTCAAAACTTTTCAGAATTGCTTCTGCCATCTGGCTTCTGCATGAATTCTGGTTACTTAAAAAGAAAATCCTTATCCCATGGTTTCTGATTTTAATCTGATGTCAAAATAGTTAAAAATTCAGGCGAAAAACCTGTCAAAAGTTATATTTTTAATTGTAAATGAATCTGTTAAAGGTGTTTTTAACATTCTTTCAAGTCAAATATTTAATTCAGACAACCTGAATTCGCCAATAACTAAACCCGGAAATACCGACTTTGCTAAATTTCAATCAGGTAAAGTCATGTGAAAAACACAATAAATTTCATTGTACAATGTAGAAATAATGGAAAATAAAAGTGTTTTAACCGGATATTTATACCAAAAACTTTGACTATTAAGGCGTAATAATATATTTTCGTAGCGCTAAAATTAACGTACACCATTAGTAGTGGTAAATAAAATTATTTTGAATGAAATCTAAAGATCTTAAAAACTCGGAAGAGTTAGAAAAAAAAGCAGTTGTTTCAGAAGACGAAAAAACAACTGAATCGGCTGATGTAAATGCTGTTACTGAAGAAAATGAACAGGAAACATCAGAAGAACCCATTGAAAATGAAATTCCGGAAAATGAACCGGAAAGCTCAGAACCAGAAGCTGAAGTAATTGAGGAAGAACCAGCAGCAAAAAGTAAAATTGCTGATTTCCTCGATAAACTTGAAGAAAAAGCAGCTGACCTGAAAGATGATTTAGTGGAAAAAGCCGAAGAATACAAAGAAGAACTTGAAGAGAAAATCGAAGAAGGTAAAGCAAAATTAGGTGAAATTGCCGATAAAGTTTCGGATAAAATTACCGAAGTGGCACAACCGGCTGTCGATAAAATTGAAGATCTTTTAGACGCTGAAAATATTGAAAAAGCCAAAGCCAAATTAGGTGACGTGGCTGATAAAGTTTCTGATAAAATTACTGAAATAGCACAACCGGCCGTCGATAAAATTGAAGAATTGCTGGATTCGGAAAACTTAGAAAAAGCCAAAGCAAAATTGAGCGAAGTTGCCGATAAAGTATCTGATAAAATTACAGAAGTGGCTCAACCTGTTGTGGATAAGGCGGAAGAAATCTGGGATGATGCAAAAAATGCCTCCGTTTTCAGTAAAAAAGCTGAAAAGGTGAACATTGAGGAAGAAATTGAAATGCAGGATGCACCCATTGATATTTCAGATGATTTTGTTGACCTGACAGAAAAAACAGATTATTCGGTTTTAACCCCGGTTGAATTAGTGAATGCTTTGCGCGAAATAGTTGAAAATGTTGACGAAAACGATATAAGAGTTGATGTAGAAGCAATAAAATCGGTATTCTACAAACAGAGAAATGAACAGATAGAAACTGCCCGTAAAATATTTGTAGATGGCGGAGGTAATCCGGATGAATTTGTTTCGGAAGAAGACCCTTATGAAAATGACATCAAAGAACTGTTGAAAAAATACAATCTCGTTAAAAGAGAACAAAATAAACAGCTCGACACTGAGAAAGAAGAAAACCTGAAGAGAAAACTCGATATAATTGAAAAGATAAAAGGTCTTATCAATAACGAAGAGTCAATCAACAAAACATTTAACGAGTTCAGGGAATTACAGCGCGAATGGCGTGAAATTGGCCCGGTTCCGCAGGCAAAAATGAAAGACCTGTGGGATACCTACCATTTCCATGTTGAGAATTTCTACGACTATATTAAAATTAACCGCGAGTTGCGTGACCTCGATCTGAAAAAGAACCTCGAAAATAAAATCAAACTTTGTGAGGCAGCCGAGGAATTGCTGGTTGAAGCCAATATCATCAAAGCATTCAACACACTTCAGAAATTTCATGAACAATGGCGTGAGATTGGCCCTGTACCGCGTGATAACAAAGATGATGTTTGGGAACGTTTTAAACTGATCACTTCGAAAATCAATAAAAAACACCAGGAATATTTCGAATCGAAAAAAAGCGACCAGAAAAAGAATTACGACGCTAAAATTGCACTCTGCGAAAAAGTGGAGGAAATCGGCAATTCAGAAATAAACAGCTACAAAGACTGGGATGCAAGATCAAAAGAACTCGTTGAATTACAGAAAGTATGGCGCACAATTGGTTTTGCTCCGAAAAAAGACAACACAAAAATCTACGAACGTTTCAGAACAGCCTGTGACGTATTCTTTAACAAGAAGCGTGATTTCTACTCAAAAAATAAAGAATCACAGCAAACCAACCTGCAGATGAAAATTGATCTCTGTGTTCAGGCCGAAGCACTCCGCGAAAATACCGACTGGAAAAAGGCCACACAGGATTTTATCAATATCCAGAAAAAATGGAAGGAAATCGGGCCTGTTCCGCGCAAACATTCCGATATAATCTGGAAACGGTTCAGGGCTGCCTGCGATTATTTCTTTGATAAAAAATCGGAACATTTCTCCGACATCGATTCAGAACAGATTGAAAATCTGAGGCTGAAAGAACAGATTATTTCGGAACTTGAAAACTTCCAGCCATCAGCCGATCCGGAAGAAAACCTGAGATTACTGAGGGATATTCAGCGCCGCTGGACCGAAATTGGCCATGTTCCGTTTAAAAAGAAAGATGCCGTTCAGAATAAATTCAGAGATGAAATCAGCAGGTTGTTCGACCAATTGAGCATTAACGAAGAGAAACGCAACCTGATCAGATTCAAAAGCAAAATGGCTAATTTCTCTGAGTCATCGCGCGGACAAAGCAAAATGCGCATGGAACGCGAGAAATACATGACCAAACTGAAACAGCTTGAAAATGATCTCGTTTTGCTTGATAATAACATCGGTTTCTTTGCAAAATCGAAAAACGCAGAAGCTTTGATTGAAGATGTAAAACGTAAGATTGAAGATACCCGCCAGAAAATTGAAACCCTGAAAGAGAAGATCAGGGTGATTGATGAAATGGAAGATTAATAAGAAGATAAACAATAAGTTAAGGCAATCTGGAAACAGGTTGCCTTTTTTTATGCGTTTATTTCGAAACTGTTCAGTGTTTCAAATTTCCAGATTTCGAGCACCTGAGAAATATGAATGTTGTACGGAGCATAATTCCGGTTTGTGGAAACAAGTTGTAACTCGTTGTTTTCCATTTTTTTATAGATCAACTTAAAAACAATTCCATCGTTCCGGGTTACAACAATGTGGGGCTTTCCGTCTTTTATGTTTTCCCAGTTTTCGAGATAAGAACAGGTTACCCATGAATTTTCGGCAACCGGCAACATCGAATCGCCTTTAACCTGGAAACAGCGGTAAGTTTTATTACCCGGTAAAAACGGCAGGCTGAATTTGGGTAACGAGGCAATAAAATCGAGATCGCCATAACTGCCGGCATAACCGGCGTGTGCCTTCACGGGAACCATTTCAATGTTTTCTTTGCCCGATTTATCAACGGTAATTGTTAAAAGCCGGAGTTTATTCCCGGTAATATCAATATCGAATCCTTTTTCGATCTGCGAAAGCTGAAATTCGGAAAGCACCTCGAGTTTGTATTTGATCATGGCATCAAGCGAAACATTGAAATATTCCGAAATCCGTATCAGTGTCCTGAAAGGCGGCTGAACATCGCGCTCGTAACCCGACAGGGTGGTGCGGGTAATTTCAAGTTCCGCAGCCAGATCGGTCTGCGATTTTCTCCGGCGGGTTCTCAAAAATTTCAGGTTCTCGGCAAAATACATGATTATTCAATTAAAAATGAGTAATTAAAAATTAAATACATCAGATAATGAGAGTTTTAAATTGACAAGTAACTCTGAAACGAATAATTGCCACACAAAATATTCTCAAT
>CAZXVT010000025.1:0-38167 GCA_964644015.1 uncultured Maribellus sp. | reverse complement strand
GAACGTACCTGGCGGATGAAACTGGCAAAAGCGCGTGCGCGGTAATCGCCGGCTGATGTTTTGCAGATTTCAAATAATGCAGCCGAAGCAGCATATTCTTTCCAGTTGGCTAGCGCTTCAAAAGCCACGTCTTTTGTTTTTCCGGTTGAATTTTTAAAATAACCATTAACTGTTTCAAGGGCAACAGAACCACCAATTTCAGGAAGAACCGCAATAATCCGTTCTTTTTTGTCGGTTGTTTTCAAAGCTGTCAGCAGTTTGCCTTTTTCAGTTTTTTCAGTTTCAACGCCTTTGGCAGCCGCAACAATTGCCAACTGTGTTTGTGTAATTTCTGTTTCGTTGTTTACCGAAAGCAAAAGCTGAATCAGCTGGTCAAGATTTTCTGGTGTCGACACTTTTTTCAGCGCATTGAAAGCGGCAGCCTTTTCATCGGCATCGGCTGATTTTGTAAGGGCAAAAATCTTGTCGAAATATTCAGAACCCGATTTGGCGGCAATCAAATCAACAAAAGCAGCTTTTGTTTTTCCTGAAGTTTTATCCAATTGAGCAGCCACCGGAGCCAGGTGTTTCTGGTCGAGTAAAGTGAGCAGGGCATTTTTTGTTGCTTCAATATCCTGTCCTTTGCCAAGATGGTCGATTAAAACTGAAGTGGCATTTTTCCCTTTAAGATTTACCAGTGCGCCAATTGCTTCCACTCTTACAATTTCAGAAGCCGAACCAAGGTTTTCGATAACAAAACTGGCAGCCAGCAAATCGCCCCTGCGGCCCAACATCGAAATAATATCCGCTTTTACAGCATCGGACGAAGTTTTTGCCTTGGCCATCCACTGACGGGTGGCGGCAATATCGCCTGTTTTTTCAGCCAAGTTTAACACTGAATAACGGAACGCTTTGTCGCTGTTGTCAACTGCTTTCAGCAACAAAGGCAATGTTTCGGCGCCAAAATATTTTGTATAAACAGCCAGCGCTACCGAATAATTGTGCAACTTCTCAGCCGACTGGTTTGCTTTGATGATTTCATTACAGGCTTTTTTGCAAAGGTCAGTTTCGTTGTTTTCGCCCAAACGATTGGCGTAATTCAGAAACGCTTCGGCTGCATCGGTTGCTTCGTAACCAAAGTTTACTTTTTTAGCCGCCTCCAGCAGTGTTTTGTACGAATCCGGATCGGCAATATTGGCCAGTGCAGCAAGTGCCACTTTTCGGGTTGCCGGGTTTTTGTCGTTTACAAAAGGCGTAATCTGTTTTACAGCCCCGGTACATTTCAGTTCGCCCAAACCTTTCATCAAAGTGGGCTTGCATTTTTCAGGAGTGCCGGGCAGTGCCTCCAGCAATGCATGAGCCACTGATTTTCCTCCCACCGAAAGCATTGTCTGCGTGGCAGGTTCGGCCAATTCTTCGTCTGTCAGATATTTTTTTAATGCTTCAACAGTTTTTTCACCGGCAAACAGGTTTAACTCATTCATCAGAAAGGCTTTTACCTGTTTGTCGGTTTTTGTTTCGAGTGCTTTCAGCATTTGTGTTTCCACAAAATCCCGTTCTTTTTCGTGCCCGAATTCACTAACATAACGAGATACACTGTTGATACAGAACCTCACCGCAGTATCATCGCCGGTTCCGGGAGGTACTAACATTCCGGCTATTTTCTGAAAACCTTCGGCACCCAGTTCCAAAGTCTGGTTCATTACCAAATCGCGGTGCGCCAGGTTTTTGGCAGGCATTTGCGCCAGAATATCGGCAACCTTGGTTTCAAGTGTTCTTCTGTCCTGCGCAAAAATTCCTGTGGTTAACAACATCAACAACAGGATGGCTATATTTTGAATTGTATTTTTCTTCATTTCAAATCATCATTAATCAATAATCACTCATAAATTAAATTACCCATGGCGCACGCATTGGCTGGTTTATCAAACGGTTAGCACCTTCGTCGTCGATAAATTCGAGTTTATCGGGGTCGAAATTCAAGGTGCGCCCCAAGCGCACAGCCACAATCCCGAGGTTGACCAAAGTAGCCGAACGGAAACCGTTCATTTCGTTGAGTGCAAATTTCTTCCGTGATTTCACTGAGTCAGAAAAAACAGTGATTTGTGGTTCCGGCTCCGGCAGTGTTTCGATAAAACTTTTCAGGTTGGGAATATCCGACCTGAATCCCTGGTAGATTTTCCCGTTCGGACCTTCAATATAAGCGGCGTCTTTATCGCGGTTTTCACCATCGAGAATAATCTGGCAGCCATCGGCGTAAGTGTAAGTCACCCGGCGCCACGAACCCACTGCATCGTAATGCTGTTGTGGTGCATCCACCTCAATTTTCACCGGGCTTGTTTCGTCTTTTCCCAGCATGTACTGCACCGGGTCGAGGTAGTGCTGTCCCATGTCGCCCAAACCGCCGCCATCGTAATCCCAGTAACCACGGAAGTTGGCGTGAACCCGTTCCACGTTGTAAGGTTTGTAAGGAGCCGGACCGAGCCACATGTCATAATCAAGATTTTCGGGAACCGGCATTGGCGGAAGGTTGTGTTTTCCGCTCCAGAAAAATTTCCAGTTGTAACCGGTGATTCCGCTCACAGTCACTTTCAGCGGCCAGCCCAGAATGCCGCTGTCAATCACCTTTTTCAGTGGTTTTACATCGGTACCGAGGCCATAAAAATTATCTTTAAACCTGAACCAGGTATTCAGTCTGAACATGCGGCCGTGTGCATTCACCGCTTCCACCACACGTTTTCCTTCGCCAATGGTGCGTGTCATTGGTTTTTCGCACCAAATGTCCTTCCCGGCTTTTGCAGCTTCCACCGCCATCAGTCCGTGCCAGTGCGGCGGGGTGGCAATGTGCACAATGTCCACTTCGGGCAACTGGCACACTTCCCTGAAATCGTGGAATTTTTTCACGTCGTATTCAATCTGACTTTGTGCCAGTTCGAGGTGTTTTTTGTCCACATCGCAAATGGCCACCACGCGGGTACCTTCGTAGGGAATATGTCCGCGGCCCATTCCGCCAACACCAATGATTGCTTTTGTGAGTTGGTCGGATGGCGCGATAAAACCGTTTCCACCCAGCACGTGACGCGGCACAATGGTAAATGCAGCGCCCGCCACCAGCGCGCTTTTCAGAAATCTTCTTCTCGAAGACAAACTATTTTCGCTCATATTTTTGTTGATTTAAGTTTTCAAATTTCCCATTTAAACAGGTTTTCAAATTTATGTTTAACCTGAAAATAATGTAGAAGCATTTTGTCATAAAATTCAGGAATTTGAACAATTGCAGTGTTTTTGTTGAAAAAAATTCAAATCCTGTCTGTGTGGCTGAATTTCATTCTTCTATCTTTAAAACCTCACACTTAAACCTGACTTAATGAAAAACATTCCTGTAATCATCGTTTCCGGGAAAACACTGGCCGAAACTTACGAGTCCGCTTTAATCAACCTGTACGAAAAAGGCACCCGTTTCAAAACCCAATACGACAAACCCGGCGACCCGCTCAGCATCGATTGCACCATGAACATGACCATTGAAGAACCGGAAACTGACCCGGTGATTCACATGGCTTTTCCGGGCGGAATTGATGATTTAAAGGAATATGTGCTGGAACTGAAAGGTTACAAGGACCACTGGGTGAAAAATATTAACGACGAAAAAGATACCCGCTGGGAATATACCTACCACGGAAGAATCAAAAATTATGGTGTCTGGAAGGAGCTGCAAAACGGGCAGTCTGTAGAAGCCGGTCCGTTTAAAGTTGACCAGATTGAAAGTGTGATTGCCAAACTTTCGAAACAACCGTTTACAAGACAGGCACAAATGATTACCTGGATGCCCAATCTCGACCTCGACTGTTACGACCCGCCCTGTTTGCAGTCGTTGTGGTACAGGATTCTTGAAGACGAAGAAGGTGTTTACTGGCTCAACTGCAATATCCGCTTCAGAAGCAACGACGCGTGGGGCGCCAGTTTTATGAATATGTTCGGATTTATTCAGTTCAACAAAGAAGTGATTGCTGCAGGGGTAGCTGAACGAACCGGAAAAATCGTGAAGCTGGGCAGGCTAAACTGGCAGGCCGACTCGTACCACATTTACGGAAAAGACATCCAGGCTGCAAAAGAACGACTGTTTGACCGCGTTGCCGACATGCCTTTTGAGGAACGAACCATGCCTTTTAATGATGATTTTATCCGCGATATGTACGAACAGGCCGAACCGGGGATTATCCAGAAGATTAAGGAACATGATGAAAGAAAGTGAATGGGTGAATGGGTGAGTGGGGAGGAATTGATGAGATTGGTTGAAAATGATGGAGATTTAAAAACCTTTGAACTCGAAACTCAAAACCAGGAACTTTGAACCCAAAACTCTTTAAACTTTGAACATTCAACTTTAAACTTTTACAATTACATTTGCACCTCAAATTTTTACAATTCGTTTTTTATGGAAATTGCGAGCAAATACAATCCGGCAGAAGTTGAAGATAAATGGTATAAATACTGGATGGAAAATAAGTGTTTCCGCTCAGTTCCCGATGAACGCGAACCTTACACCATTGTGATTCCGCCACCCAATGTAACCGGCGTGCTGCACATGGGGCACATGCTCAACAATACCATTCAGGATATTCTGGTGCGCCGCGCCCGCATGACCGGCAAAAACGCCTGCTGGGTACCGGGAACCGACCACGCTTCCATTGCCACCGAAGCCAAAGTGGTTGACAAACTGAAAAAAGCCGGTATCGATAAATACGACCTTTCGCGCGAGGAATTCCTGAAACACGCGTGGGAATGGACCGACAAACACGGCGGAATCATTCTCGAACAATTAAAAAAACTCGGTGCATCCTGCGATTGGGACCGCACTTCTTTTACCATGGACGAGCCACGCAGCGAATCGGTTATCAAAGTTTTTGTCGATTTGTACAACAAAGGTCTTGTTTACCGCGGTGTGCGCATGGTAAACTGGGACCCGGCTGCAAAAACTGCCCTGTCGGATGAAGAGGTTATTTATCGCGAATTACAATCGAAATTATATTACCTGAAATATAAAATTGAAGGAGAAGAAGGATTTGTAACGATTGCTACCACCCGCCCCGAAACGATTTTGGGTGATACAGCGGTTTGTGTAAACCCGGCCGACGAACGATTCACTCACCTGAAAGGGAAACGGGTTTTGGTGCCGCTGATTAACCGTTCAATCCCGATTATTCAGGACGATTATGTGGATATGGAATTCGGAACCGGTTGTCTGAAAATCACACCGGCACACGATATCAACGACTACGAAATCGGGATGCGGCACAACCTGCCATCCATCGATATTTTTAACGATGACGGAACCCTGAGCGAAAAAGCTGAAATGTTTATCGGGCAGGACCGCTTTGCTGTGCGCAATGCCATTATTCCTGAACTTGAAAAAGCTGGCAATCTTGCCAAAATTGAGGATTACAATAATAAAGTAGGTTATTCAGAAAGAACACACGTTCCGATTGAACCCAAACTTTCGGCACAGTGGTTCCTGAAAATGGAAGAGCTGGTAAAACCGGCCCTTGAAAATGTGATGAACGACAACATCCGTTTTCACCCGGCCAAATTCAAAAATATTTACAACCACTGGATGAGCAACGTAAAAGACTGGTGTATCAGTCGCCAGTTGTGGTGGGGCCACCAGATTCCGGTTTTCTACCTGACCGACGGAAGTTTTGTTGTTGCCGAATCTGCTCAACAGGCGCTGGAACTTGCCAAAACAAAAACCGGAAATTCAAACCTGACATCAGCCGATTTACGACAGGACGATGACGCGCTCGACACCTGGTTTTCGAGCTGGTTGTGGCCGATTTCGGTTTTCGATGGCATCCGTTATCCCGAAAATGAAGAGATAAAATACTACTACCCCACCACCGATTTGGTGACAGCACCCGATATCATCTTTTTCTGGGTGGCCCGAATGATTATTGCCGGTTACGAATACCGCAATGAACTGCCCTACAAAAACGTGTATTTTACAGGCATGGTGCGCGATGCACAGCGCCGTAAAATGTCGAAATCGCTGGGCAACTCCCCTGACCCGCTCGACCTGATAGAAAAATACGGCGCCGATGGTGTGCGTGTGGGAATGTTGCTTTGCTCACCTGCCGGCGGCGATTTACTTTTTGATGAAAGTCTGCCACAACAGGGCGCAGGTTTTGCCACCAAAATCTGGAATGCTTTCCGACTGGTGAAAAACTGGGAGGTTTCGTCAGCCATTCCGCAGCCTGAGCACTCGAAACTGGCGGTTGAATGGTTCCGCAACAAACTGGCCGAAACCGTTGAAACGCTCGACCAGCAGTTTGAGCAGTTCCGTATTTCGGAAGCGCTGATGACCGTTTACACTTCGGTGCGCGACGAGTTTTCGGGCTGGCTGCTCGAAATGGTGAAACCTGGCTACCAGCAACCCATCGATACAAAAACCCACGCCGAAGTGGTTGAGTTGTTCGACCAGATGCTGCGGCTGATGCACCCGTTTATGCCGTTTATCACCGAAGAAATCTGGCAGATGCTCGCCGAACGAAAAACCGGCGAAACAATTATGTTATCGCAACTTCCGAAAGTTGAAAAATACGATACCGAACTGCTGGCGGCTTTTGAAAATGTGAAGGAGGCTATTTCGGGCATCCGGAAAATTCGCACCGACAAAAACATTGCGCAGAAAGAAACGCTGGGACTGAAAGTTCAGCAGGGCGACAAAGGTTTTGAGGCACAGTTTAACAGTGTTATCATAAAAATGGGTAATCTTTCATCGCTCGAAATGGTGACTGAAGAAGTAAAAGGTGCAGCTTCGTTCCTGGTAAAATCAACCAACTTTTATATTCCGCTGGGCGGTTTTGTGAATGTGGAGGAAGAACTGAAAAAGCTGGAAGAAGAACTGAAATATACATGCGGATTTTTGACCTCAGTTTTAAAGAAACTCGAAAACGAGCGTTTTGTAAACAGCGCACCTGCCGCAGTAGTCGCCACCGAACGCGCCAAACAGGCAGACGCAGAGGCTAAGATAAAAGTTTTGGAAGAGCGGATTGCGGGGTTGAAATAGGGAAAGGTTGTCGTTGTTGTCTGGTTATCTTTGTTGTGAAAGTTGAAAAGGCGCCTGGCGGATTGAAACCGCTGAGCGCCTTTCGCTTTTATTTATATCAACTTCTTAAATCTTGTTAATCTGACTGTTAAAAAAAGAAAACCTTATTATTATAACCGCTGAACTCTCTAAATTTGAAAATATTCAGTCATCATAATTTATAACTTACAAAACACCTGAATAAATCAAATGATAACCTGCAAGAAATTAAAATACCGTACCATTTTCTCTGTGATGCTTTTATTCGTTACTGTTTTGGCACAGGCCCAATCCGAAAGTCAAACGAAATTGTTTGATGGCGACACAACAAGAATTAACATCGAAAACAAGTTCAACAACTTCAATTCCAGCAAAATACCTGCCTTAAAAGGAACATTTCATTTAAAAAACAATCCTTACGGTATTAATCTGAAGAAAAACTATTTCAATGCTGTTGAATCCGGGATCAAAAGAATCAAGTTCTCTCAGAAAAAAGCAGTAGCCGAAATATCGGGTTTGGGAACTTCGGAATGGTTGAACAATGGTGTTTTTCTGCAGGCAGGCGAGCGATTTACACTTGGTATTGAAGGTGGTCTGGCCATACAAAACACGGTTATTAATCCCTGGATTCCAAACTATCAATACACTTTGGGCGTTTCGGTCAGTTTTGCTATTAATGATAACTTGGATGGATATTTTTTCGGTCGATATATTTCTGAGCCATTCAACAAACCCGATGACTATTTTGACCCGTTTATGTACAACAATCCACTGTTTCTTCAATCGGGAACCGGAGCTGGTCTAAAATCAAACATAAAAAACAAGATAGTTGATTTTCAGATTATGTCGGGGTACGACCATCAACTTAAAAACATGAACAATTTCAATTCGAAATTGCAAATCAAATTTTAATAACCCGTTCTTAAATATATCATACCAAGAACTTTCAAAGCTCATTCTCCTAAATCATGTTAAAATCCTATATAATAGCCATACACCTCCTTTGTTCAATTAACTTTTGGTTATTTTTGACAAAAAAGTATTCCTGAAAACATGAGAAAAAGTTTACTTGCCGGAATGATTCTGAGTTTTCTGACCCCATTTATTTTGATGGCTCAGGATGATTCTGACCTGATTGACCCGATGCTGATAAAACTGAAAGCGAATATTTTAAATCTTGCCGACAGCACACCTGTTCAATATGCCAATATTATAAACCCGCGCACTCACAGTGGTACTATAACCAATAACGCCGGTTATTTTACCCTCGAAATGATGAATATTGATAGCCTGGTGGTTACATCAATCGGTTTTCAGAAAAGTGTGTTGAAAGTCCCAGCTAATTATACGGGCTATACTACACTCAATTTCTATATACAACCTGTAAATTATGGCGTTGGCGAGGTACTGGTGCAGGGCGATAAACCCAAAGTTGACCTGGGATTCGAAACGGGCAGGGAAAGCAATATCGACCCTTCGCTTCGTGGCGATGCGTTTAATGAAGCACCACCCATTCTGGCTGCATTTTTCAATCCTGTATCCTATTGGCAATATTATCTGAGTAAAAAAGAAAAACGAAAACGTGAAGTGCGCAAACAAATGGTTATTCAGCAAAACTGGGAATTGCATTCACAAAACTATAACAAGGAAAAAGTGATGATGCTGACCGGGCTGAATGAAGCGGCTGCCGATTCGTTTATGATCTGGTTCAACTCGCAGGATGTCCTTCCCTATCTGGCTTCCGAGTACCAGATCAGGGCAACGGTCATTGAGTTTTTCCATTATTACCAGATTGAAAAAGCCTCCCCTAACCCCTCCGCTGGAGGGGAATAAAAAAGTTCCAGACTTTTTTGAAGCAAGTCTGGAACTTTTTCTTACTCCCTCTCCTTTGGAGAGGGCCGGGGAGAGGCTGCTTTTATAATTCCTTCACCACCAGGTTCCGCCATTTTACTTTTATGCCTCCGCCATCGTGAATCTGCAATGCAATGGCACCTTTTCCGGCTGCAATTTTTTCATCATTAATGTCCACCATTTGCTGACCATTGAGCCAGGTTGTTACATGACCACCGTCAACCCTGATTTTCATTTTGTTCCATTCGCCGGGTTTCAGAATATTCTCCTTTTCGTCGGAAATTTGTACCAGCCAGCCACGACCATACGACTCATAAATTCCACCGGTATCGTGGTTAGGCGGAGCCACTTCAACCTGCCAGCCGCTAACTTTTGTACCTTCGAAAGTTGACCGGAAAAATACACCGCTGTTACCATCGGCTTCCTGCAAAAACTCAAGTTCCAGTTCAAAGTTATCATAGAACTTTTCGGTTGAAAGATAACCGTAAGCTTTGTCGGGCCCGCTTTCGCAAACCAGCAAACCATCCAGAACATACCATTTTTCAGTACCATGAATCACCCAGCCTTTCAGGTTTTTACCATTGAAAATCGGTTTTCCGTCTTTTTTACCCGCAAAACAGGTAACCGAGAAAACCATCAGTAAAGCAATTGTTGAAATAATTTTCATACGACTATATTTTAGGTTTTTTGATTTATTGCTTCCGAAAATACAAAACTGCCGATTTGCCGGCAAGAATATTTATCAGCAAAACACTGTCGTTTAAAAATAAACTTCAACGGTTACGCTATCGCGGTCAAAACCTTTTGATTTCAGGATTTCCATTGCATCAAAAATCATATCGCTGTTACCACACAAATAAAAACAGGTGTTTTTGGCAAAGTCAGCATTTTTCAGATACTCGGTGAGGCGACCATTGAAGTCACCATTTTTATCGCGCGAAGTGCAAACTGTAACACTTTTTCTGTCGTACTCCTCAATTTCATAAGCTTCGTTTAAATAACGAACTCCGTGAATCAGTTTGTAATTCAAACCCGGATATGTTTTTACCATGCTGTGAAACGGAGCAATTCCGGTTCCGCTGGCAATAAAAACATGCTGGTGAGTGTCGCGCTTTTTCTGGTCGAGCCCGAATTTTCCAAAAGGACCGTGAATTTCTACCATATCACCTGCTTTCAGATGTTTCAGTTTGGGAGAAAAATAACCACCTTCCACTTCTTTTACAAGAATTTCAAGATGATCACTTTCTTCGGCGCTGTAAATTGAGTATTCCCGGCTCTGGTAATCGCCCAGTATGGAGAGCGAAATATGTTGTCCGGCTTCGAATTTGAAACGGCTTTTGGGGAGCGACAAAACAAATGTATTTTCTGTCAGTTCTCTGAGTTCAACAACTTTGTAATAATTTGTATCAATCTGCAAATCTGCTTTCATTTCTACGTTCATGGTGTATTTTCAAAAAATTAAAATGCAAAAATAATATTTTCAATAATACAAGACTTTTTTGTCTGTTATTGTATTCGTAATTTATTCCGATTTAACTCACTTTTAAAACAATTGTTCAGCCTTCGGTTTATATTTTTATCAACCTTGAATAGATATTTCTTATAACCTGAGTTTTACTGATTCAAAGCTTCAGGTAGAAATCGCGGGCCAAACTAATAAACTCCTGCGAGTAATTCAGCTTTGTTTCGTTGTAAACCGAAAAAACAGTTCGTACAGTTTCACTTTTTAAAAAGCTGAATTCCATCAAACTCCGGTTGGGTTCTTTATCTGGAAAAGGTTTCACATTGGCAATTCTTCGCAGGAAAAGTCCATTATTCGATGCCGATTCAATAAATAAATCTGCTTCATCAACTGGCAAAATAATTGAAAGATGCCCCTTTTCATCAAGCATTCGGCGTGTTCCCGAAATAATATCGGCAAAAGGCAGCAGATGATTGTGTCGTGCCGCTGACAAACGTGTATTTGCGTTTTTCACACTGTTCGAAAAAAACGGCGGGTTTGAAATAATCAGGCTGAATTTCCCGGTGTTGGTTTCAGCAAAATTCTGAAAAGAGATATGCTGAATCGAAATTCTGTGAGGCCAGGGTGATTTTCCTGCGTTTTCTGCTGCTTCGATAGCTGCGTGTTGATCGATATCGATACCGGTGATAAAGGAATTCTGGCTCCGCTGGGCAATCATCAGTGCAATCAGCCCGGTGCCGGTGCCGACATCCAAAACTGAGCTCACTCCATCAATATTTGTCCACGCACCAAGCAAAACACCATCGGTATTTACTTTCATGGCAGCGTGTTGCTGTTCGATCCGGAACTGTTTAAACTGAAAATATTTATTGTGGCTCATTACATGACAAATCGTTTGATTCCATTTTTTAGATATGAAACATTGAAATTCAGGAGCAAACCCAATTTATAGTGACCAAACTTCAAATAAGTCAGAATTTGTGCCATATGAACATCAGTAAATGCTTCAACTGTTTTCAATTCTATAACAACTTTATTTTCAACCAATAAATCAATCCTGTATCCCTGGTCAAGTTTTATTTCCTTATAAACTACAGGAAGTGGTTTTTCTTTTTCGACTTTCAGTCCTGCAGTAATCAATTCATAATACAAACATTCTTTATAGGCAGATTCCAATAGTCCCGGGCCAAGTTCCTTATGAATTTCAATTGCCTTTCCGATAATCAGATTGGACAACTCATTTTCATTCATCTCACTTTGTGTTTTTTTGTGAATATTTTGTGAACCTTTGTGTTACGTTAAAATTACACAAAGTTGCACGAAGAAAACACTAAGAAACTCAAAGATTTTTTTCAGAATTTTTCGAAAGCCCCGAGGCCAAAAAGGGCAAAATCGTACTTAATGGGGTCGGTTGAGTCGAAACCACGCAAAGCGGCAGTTACCTCTTCCACCGCTTTCCATTCGTTTGATTTCCGGGTTAACAAACCCAGTTTTCGTGCCACATTCCCGGTGTGCACATCAAGCGGCAACATCAATCCTGACATTGGAATTCCGTTCCAGATTCCAAAATCGATTTTGCTTTTGTCGGCTCTGACCATCCAGCGCAAAAACATGTTCAATCTTTTGGCTGCCGCACCTTTACCAACATCCGAAACATGGCGGCGGGTGCGTTCGCCGGGCAATTCAAAAAACACGCTGAAAAAATGTTGATGGGCTGTAAAAACCGAGTTCCCTGAATTGAACCCATCTTCAAAAACCGTTTGCAATCCACCATAATTCCTATAAATATTCTGCAGTGACCGGATAAAATACACACAATCGTCGCCATTAAAAGTGCGATGAACAAAATTCTGCAGCGTTTTAAGGTCATCGTCTGAAGCATTCAGCACAAAATTGCAGGGCTGTTCTCCCATCAGGCGCATCAATCTTCCGGCATTTTTAATAATCGACTGCCGGTTTCCCCACGCAATGGTGGCAGTCAGAAATGCGGCAATTTCAATGTCTTCTTTTTCGGTAAAAAGTTTTGGAACCTGGATGGGATCGGTTTCAATAAAAAATGGCTGGTTGTATTGTTCGTATTTTTCGTCGAGAAAAGATTTCAGATCAAAATGTTCAATCATTATCGGATATTTGATTCTGGATTCTGGATTCTGGATTTTTGGATTCTGGATACTGGATTTTGACGATGAATTACTGTCTTTGAAATGGTAAATAGTAAATCCTCAAATTGTAAATCAACATTATACAATCACCCCGTCTTTGATGTGAAAAATCCGGTCGGAGCGTTCGGCAAAGTTGTCATCATGTGTAACAATAATAAAAGTCTGGCCGAAATCGTCGCGTAACCTGAAAAGCAGTTCGTGCAGTTCGTGACGGTTTTCAGAGTCGAGGTTGCCCGAAGGTTCGTCGGCCATCACCACAGCCGGACTGTTCATTAAAGCACGGGCCACCGCCACCCTTTGTCTTTCTCCACCCGAAAGTTCAGACGGTTTATGGTTTTGCCGTTCGGTTAAACCCAGATAACCCAGCAATTCGAGCGCTCTTTTTTCGGCTTCAGCCTTGGGTTTACGGGCAATAAAAGCCGGAATACAAACATTTTCAAGCGCTGTAAACTCGGGTAATAAATGATGAAACTGGAAAACGAAACCGATCTGCCGGTTTCTGAAGGACGAGAGTTCGGCCTCAGAAAAATCGTTGATATTACGGCCATCGTAAATAATATTCCCGTTGTCGGGTTTGCTCAGGGTTCCCAGAATCTGTAATAAGGTGGTTTTCCCGGCACCACTGGCCCCCACCACCGAGTGAATTTTTCCCTTTTCAACTTCCAGGTGAATTCCTTTCAAAACCTGCAGGTTGCCAAAAGATTTGGTGATGTTTTCAGCTTTTATCAATGGTACTGTACTCAATAGGTAATTTTTTCGGAGTGAAAGCCGGTTGTTTTAATCCTGAAATTTCTCTTTCACATTATTCTCAATTTCCTTCGCTTCGTTATTGATGTTATCGGATACCTCAGTAAAATTGCTTTTGATTGCACTGGTTTCCCTGTTTACTGTATCTGAAACTTCGTCAATATCCTTTTTTACATCGGCTGTATATTCGTTGATTTCACGCTGAATTTCGTTCGATGCTTTTTTGAACTCGCGCATTGCTTTTCCCATGGTTTTGGCAATTTCGGGAATTGCGCTTGAGCCGAAAAACAGCAACGCAAGCAATACTACAAGAATTATTTCCCCGCCGCTGATGAATAATAAATAATCTGTCATCGATGCTATTTTTTTAATTCCGACAAATATACTAATTGAGATATTTAAAGTTTCTAAAATCAACCTTAAAAAACCTTTATTTCATTTTGGAATAGTTTCACTCGTCTCAATTTGATTGCGCCAGATACTTTCAGAAATATCTACTTCAATAAAACCAAAACCGATGCAAGAAATCGTGCAAAATCTGAGTTGATAATCAACTATGAAATATTAATGGCTGTTTTTGAAATGCGGTTTGTAAAGGTGCAGGATAATAAATCCGAAAATCAAAGCCGACCAGAATGAAAACAACGAGTAGAGAAGCGCTGGTTTCGCCATTTCCTGGTTTTGCAAAAGTGTACCTGCAATCAGCAAAGCGAGTGTGGTATTATGTAACGCTACTTCAATGGCAATGGTAAATGCATCCCTTATGCTCAGTTTACTGACTTTGCCAATGAAAATACTGAATACAAAACAGGCAACATTAAAAATAAGAGCGTACGGAAATATCTGCCACATTTCATTCATTGTTATTCCAGAGCCCCCGTGTTCATCGCCCGCAAAAAACTTAATCAGATAAACCAGGGCAAGCATTACAATCATAACGTACTTTACCGGTTTTTGTAATTTTTCGGCTACCGACGATTTAAAAGTACGCACCAAAACGCCCAGAAATGCAGGGAGTATTGTAATAAGGAACATTTGCAGAATTGTGTGACCTATCGGAAGGTGCAATTCAACTTCGGTGTGCATAAAATACCAAAGTGCCAGGTTTACCACAAAAGGTATTGTAAACAGTGTAAGGATACTATTCACAACGGTTAATGATATCGACAACGCGACATTTCCCTTGAACAGGTAGGTTACAAAACCAGAAGTTGTTCCGCCCGGGCAAACGGCAAGAATCATAATCCCGACTTTAAAAACATCGGGTAATCCCGAAAAAAGTAAAATCAGAAATGCCACAGATGGCAAAAAAATCATTTGCGCCCCCAGTCCCACAAAAAATGCTTTCGGACGAAGCATAATCTGTTTAAAGTTGGAAAAGGTAAGCGACAATCCCAGGCCAAACATAATTGCAGCCAGCACAAGACTGATGAGGTAGTCAATATAAGAGTCAGAAATAATTTCCATTAAAAAGGCATTGCAGCAACAAATATAAAAATTTAACCTTCGGCATTATGTACAAATTCACAATACCAACACAATTTAACCTGTTGAAACAACAATCCGGATAAAAACAAAACAGGCTGCACCAGTGGCACAGCCTGTCATATTTTCGTTATAAAAGATTACACTTCTTTTTTACCTAATTTTTTAAACCGGGTAATTGTATCGTAAACAACCGGAGTTGCCACAAATACAGAAGAATAGGTTCCAACACCAATACCAACCAGCAACGCGAAGATAAATCCGCGGATATTGGCACCACCGAAAATGAAAATCACAATTAAAACAATAAGTGTTGTAAATGAAGTATTCATTGTACGGCGAAGGGTGTGGTTCATGGCATCGTCCATGTTAACCTGCAGATCGCGTTTCGGGTGAATATGCAGGTACTCACGGATACGGTCGTAAACAATCACTGTGTCGTTAATTGAATAACCGATTACTGTAAGAATGGCCGCAATAAACGCCTGGTCAATCTCTAACGAGAACGGCAGAACACCATGGAAAATGGAGAAAATACCAAGAACAGTAATCGAGTCGTGAACTAATGAAACGATACCGCCCGCTCCATATTTCCATCCGGGGAAACGAACCATGATGTAAAGGAAGATCATTACAAGGGCAACCAAAATTGCAATTGCTGCATCCTTTTTAATGTCATCCGAAATGGTTGGTCCTACTTTCTGCGAACTCTGTCTGTAGTTCGTGGTAAAATCTTCATAAGATGCATTTCCGATGTAACCACCTTCTTTTAATCCATTGTACAAAGCGGTTTCAACTTCATTGTCAGCATTCTCGCCGCTGTCATCGATTTTATATTTTGTAGTAATACGTACCTGGTTTGCTGCACCAAATGTTTTTACTTCAGGTGCTGCTCCCCCAAAATCATCGGCTAACACGCTCTGAATTTCGGCTACTTTCACATCTTTATCAAAACGAACTGTGTAAGTACGTCCCCCCTGAAAATCGACTCCATAATCAAATCCGCGTACGGCAATCGAAATAATGGAAGCCACAATCATAATACCTGAAATTGTGTAGGCAATTTTACGCTTTTCGATAAATGGAAATTTAACGTTGGTAAGAATATGCTGGGTTGCTTTTGCTGTAAAAGTAATTTTTTTACCTTTTTTCATCTGCCATTCAAAAATGATACGGGTCAGGAAAATGGCTGTAAATAATGAAGTGGCAATACCAATCATCAAAGTGGTGGCAAAACCTTTGATCGGACCAGATCCAAACATGTAAAGGATGATACCGGTTAAGAAAGTGGTAACCTGTCCGTCGATAATCGCAGAATAGGCATTTTTATAACCATCGGTAATAGCGAGCGAAATTCCTTTACCTGCCCGAACTTCTTCCTGGATACGTTCATAAATAATTACGTTGGCATCAACAGCCATACCCATGGTAAGCACGATACCTGCAATACCCGGCAATGTAAGCACTGCGCCTAATGAGGCAAGCACACCAATCAAAAAGAAAAGGTTGACCAAAAGCGCAATATTGGCAGTTAAACCAGCTTTTTTACTGTAGAAAAACAACATATAAATAAGCACCATAACAAATGCTGCGGCAAACGACATCAACCCTTTGTTAATTGATTCCTTACCCAGTGATGGGCCAACAACTTCTTCTTCAACAATACGCGCAGGAGCGGGCATTTTACCCGATTTCAACACGTTCGAAAGGTCTTTTGCTTCTTCAATGCTTTCAAGGCCGGTAATACTTGAACGGCCTCCCGAAATTTCATTCTGTACAGTGGGGAATGAACGAACATAATTATCGAGCACCACTGCAATCGATTTGCCAATGTTTTCCTTGGTCATTCGTTGCCATACTTTTGCACCTTCGCTGTTCATGCTCATGGCTACTTCAGGGTTCGAGCCAAGCTGGTCGAAATCCTGACGTGCATCCACAATCACATCGCCGGTTAACGGTGCACGTCCATCGCGCGAGTTAATTTTCAGTGCAATCAAACGGAAATAGTTACCTTCTTTATCCACTGATTTGGCTGTCCAGCGGAATTTCATATTCTGCGGAAAAATATTACTTACCTGGTGGTCGTGCAAATAGGCATTAACCCGGGCTGTATCTTTCACATGAGCCATACCCACAACCGGCCCGGGGAAAAGTTGTCCCTGCTGATCGGTACTTGGGTTCAGTAAAGCAAACAATGGATATTCATTTCTGAAATCGGCCATGTTATCAACACCGGCTGAATCACTTTTGGCACCGCTCATTTCGTCGAGGAGCGATTCAGAAGTTTTTGTGGTGTCGGCAGTTGCTGTTTGTGCGGTTGCTGTGGTATCGGTAACAGTCGCACCGGTTCCCTGCATTTCTTTTATTTTCTGGTTGGCAGCCAGCATATAAGGATAAACTTCCTGGTTTTCGTAGGTTTCCCAGAATTCGAGCATTGCCGATCCCTGTAAAAGATTACGGACACGGGCCTGGTCTTTCACACCCGGAAGTTCAACCAGGATGCGGCCTTTTGTCTGTAATTGCTGGATGTTTGGCTGAGCCACCCCAAAACGGTCGATACGGGTGCGGAGAATGTTAAACGAGTTGTCGATGGCTGCATCCGTTTCTTCACGGATCACTTTCAGCACATCATCGTTTGTCGAATTAAAATTTATTCTTTCACGCAGTTCAAGTGTATTGAATACTGAAGCAAGGCGTGCGTTGGGTGCCATTTGTTCAAATGTTTCCCCAAACAGGGTAACAAAATCTTTCTGGCTGTTTTTCTGTAATTCAACAGTTTTTGCCAGTGCGGCGTTAAATGTTGCATCGGGATTGTAATTCGACATGGCCTTGATGATATCAACCACCGAAATTTCGAGTGTTACGTTCATACCGCCTCTGAGGTCGAGGCCCATGTTCATTTCGAGTTCCTTCACTTCTTTATAAGTGAATTTTTTTACCCCGATATTGTAAACCACTTCACCTTTCATCGAATCGAGATAGTGGTACTCGCGATCGGAATCGCCCTGCGCATATTCAACCGCCTTTTTTTCAACCTGACGTGATTTCCAGGTGAAAGTAAGCTGATAGATTGAAACAAGGCCCAACAGAATTGCAAATGTTAAAATTGCACCTTTGTTTTGCATTTTAATTTGTTTTAAATGTTAAACGATTTTTTATTATTTGAATTTGATTGATTTACGCAAAATAAATCCATCTGCTGAAAAGCAGAAAAACCGGCTACAGATTTACCGGGATTTATACAATTGAAGGGAAATCGTCGGGGGAGATATAAACGTAATTGCGGAATGCAAGATAATGATAAGTCAGTATCAGCGGAGTTGTTTGAGTCTGAACTTCGGCTTTCAACACCTGGTAATTACGATGCTGATGAAACTGTTGCAGCAATTTATCGTGTGATTTTGGTTGAATCTTCCGCTGAACCGTTTTCAATACCTGAATTTTACCACCCAAATCAACAGTTTGTGAATACAACTGAACCGAGCCTTTTTCGCGGGTATTGTTATCGGTGCTTTTTTCAACACCTGCCAACTGAATGCCAGTACTTTCAAAATAAATATCGAGCACTGCGGCTACAGCAATCATCCCGGCAAATACCGCCAGCCTTATCCATTGTTTTTTCGATATATTAATTCTGATTTTCACCGGTTTCAATTCAAGCGCGGCAAATATACCTAAATAGTTGAGGAAAGCAAATAAGGCAACCAATGAAAAATGAAAAATGAATAATTTCAGATCCTCACTTTGGGAGTTTGGCCTGTTTTTTTACCAGGAATCCTTTGGATTAAAAAGCAATGGGCAAACAACCGTTTACCCATTGTCATATCATTTCCTGAATTTCAGAAATTGAACAGCTTTACACAATCAAACTAAGCCAATAATTCAGCCTTGTAACCTGCTTCCTTCAATTTTTCAATAATTACCACAGGCCTAAGTCCTGAAACTTCAACTGTCAGTATCTTCAGAGTATTCGTAGTATCCACGCTCCACTTTTCAATTCCTTTTATCTGATTCAGGTGTGGAGTTACAGTGGCTACACATCCGCCACAATTGATGGTGGTTTTAAATTTTAATGTTTCCATTTTTTAAAGTATTTAATGATTACTATTCAATTTTTAATTTCATGTAGTCAAGAAATTTCTGTTGCCAAATTACCCCTAAATCCCCTGAAGGGGACTTGCCCTGCTCCCCTTTAGGGGCTGGGGGTAAAAATGAGTAAATGCCTATCTCTACTACCTTTATTCAAGATTCTTCCATTTCAGCCGCAAACTGTTGCTGACAACCGATACCGAACTCATTGCCATCGCTGCCCCGGCTATCATCGGGTTGAGCATAAAACCCCAGATGGGAAACAGAATTCCTGCTGCCACCGGAATGCCGATAATGTTATAAATAAAAGCCCAGAACAAGTTCTGTTTAATGGTATTTGTGGTAAGTTTTGACAGCCGAATTGCCTTTGAAATTTGCTGAAGATCTGATGAAATGATGGTCATTTTTGCCACATCCATCGCAATATCCGAGCCTTTTCCCATGGCAATACTCACATCCGACTGGGCCAGTGCATGTGAGTCGTTAATTCCGTCGCCAACCATGGCCACAATTTTTCCCTCATTCTGCAAAGTTTTAATAAAATCAGCTTTGTCAGAGGGTAACAATTCTGCCTTAAAGTTTTTCAAACCGGTTTTTTGTGCCACTGCTTTTGCCGTTTGCACATTGTCGCCTGTGAGCATGTAAACCTCAATACCCTGGCTTTGCAACTCATTGATGGCTTTTGCCGATGTTGTTTTGATTCTGTCAGCAATGGCAATAATGGCCAGCAGCCCGTTATTATTGGCAAACAAGATGACTGTTTTGCCCTCATTCTGCCAATTTTCAATTTGTATGTTTTCAGCGTCAGCGACACTTATTTTATGGTTGTCCAGCAATCTTTGATTTCCCACCAGGAAAACATTTCCGTTATAATCAGTCACAATCCCTTTCCCGGTAATACTTTCAAATTTCCCGGTGACAATCCGGTTTTGCAAATCAGGTTTTAACAATGCAGTTACCGCTTCCGCCAGCGGGTGTTCCGATTGCGATTCAATGGCATAAAGAATCTGTTCGAATTCAGCTTTTTCATGCTCCGGGACTTTCCAGACAATATCTGTAACTGCCGGCTTTCCTTCTGTAATAGTTCCGGTTTTGTCCAGCACGATGGCATTCACTTTATGCGCCAGTTCGAGGCTTTCGGCATCTTTTATCAGGATTCCGTTTTCAGCTCCCTTGCCCATGCCCACCATAATGGCAGTGGGAGTCGCCAGTCCCAACGCACACGGACAGGCAATAACCAGCACCGAAACCATGGCCAGCAATGCCTTTGTTACTGCATCATCACCACCCAAAATCATCCAGGTTAAAAAGGTCAGTACTGAAATTGCCATTACCACCGGGACAAAAATGCCGGCAATTTTATCCACCAGTTTTTGCACCGGAGGTTTACTTCCCTGCGCCTGCTGAACCATTTTTATGATTTGGGCCAAAATGGTTTCGCCACCCACTTTTTGCGCCACAAAAACAAAACTTCCTTTCTGGTTTAGCGTTCCTGCAAACACTTTCCTACCCTTTTCCTTTTCCACCGGAACGGACTCCCCGGTAATAGTGCTTTCGTCGATAAAGGAAGACCCGGAAATGATTTCTCCGTCAACGGGAATTTTATCGCCGGGTTTTACCAGCAATTTGTCGCCCATCTTCACTTGCGCAATTGGTATTTCCATTTCCTGACCGTTGTCCTGAACCAGATAAACGGCGTTGGGCTGCAAACCAATCAGCTTTTTAATGGCCGATGAAGTATTTGATTTGGCCCGTTCTTCGAGGACTTTGCCCAAAAGGATGAAGGCAATAATCACCGCCGCTGCCTCGAAATACACATGGGGATGCTGGCCGCGACTGTGCCAGAACTCAGGAAATACCGTGCTGAAAAGACTGAAAAGGTAGGCAATGCCGGTGCTCAAAGCCACAAGGGTATCCATATTGGCTTTGCCATGTTTCGCCTGGTTCCAGGCGTTGACAAAAAATCCGCGGCCAAACCAGCCGACCACCGGGGTTGCCAGAATCAGCATGATCCAGTTAGCATACGGAATATTCATCAGAAACATGGCAATTACCACCACCGGAAATGCCAGAACAGACGCCCAAAGTGTTTTGCTTTTGAGCGCTGCATAATGTGTTTTCTGTATTTCTTCCTGTTGATTATTACTTTCCTCTTCGATCAGCAAATCGTAGCCAATAGCCTGAATGGCTGATTTAAAATCTGATAATGAAACTTTCCCCGGCTGGTATTCAACCCATGCCGATGAGTTGGCATAGTTAACCGCTGCATCAATGACTCCCTCCTGTACCTTCAACATACTCTCCACACTGATGGCGCACGAAGCGCAGCTTAATCCCGTAACCGGAAAGCTTTTTTTGACGGATGTTTCCATGTCGTTATTTTTTGTCAAAGATAATGACAGGCAACAGTGTGTTTATTATGAAATTTCCGGAACAATTTATAAGATTTTCAGGTTTTGCGCAACGATTTATACCTCATCCAAAGGTTTCCGCTTGTTTTCCTTTATCTGTTTGAAATGACTGGGTGTTAACCCGGTTACTTTTTTAAACTGGCCCGACAAATAGGCCACATTGCTGTATCCCATTTTGTAAGCGATTTCACTCAGGGTGAGTTCGTCGTACACCAGCAATTCCTTTACCCGTTCAATTTTCTGAAGGATGATGTATTTTTCGATGGTAATGCCTTCAATTTCTGAAAACAAACTGCTTAAATAGGCATAATCCCTTTTCAGTTGCGTTTCGATGTATTCTGAATAATTGATTTTTAACTCCTCGTCGCTGTGATGAACCGTTTGAATAATGATATTCCTGATTTTTTCAATAATCCGGCTTTTGGTATCGTCAATCAATTCGAATCCATAACTTTCAAGGGAAATTTTTAGCTTTTCCAAATCCTTATCCGGAATTAGATCCTTTGTTTCTACATTGCCCAGCGAAATGCTGACCGGAGGATATCCCAGGCTTTCGAAAACCTGCTGCACCACCATAATGCAACGGTTGCATACCATATTTTTTATAAAGTAGTTCATACCCGAAAGTTAATGAAATTGTTTTGTATCCGCCAAGTCCGGAGGTTTGGCATGTTTGTGGAAATGTCCGCGTATCGAATAAGGTGTAAACCCGGCCGGAGTCGAAGGACACATGAATAATGGTTTTCTAAAAACATACGATGCCGCTGCCGTCAGAAAACAACAAAACAAAAACGGCTGATTCCTGCGAACCAGCCGTTTTATTCTTGAATTTATTGTTGCTTATAAAATATTCATTCCATCCAACACATCCATAATTCCTTTTACAGAGTTGGCTGATTTGTGGAGCAGATCAAGTTCAGCTTCGTTTAATTTCACTTCAATAATCTGCTCAACACCGTTTTTGCCCAGTTTAACCGGGGCGCCCACAAACATGTTGTTCAAACCGTATTCGCCATCCAGTTTCACGCAGCATGGGAAAACACGTTTCTGGTCCATTACAATGGCTTCCACCATCTGTGCAGCAGCCGAACCCGGAGCATACCAGGCCGATGTTCCCATCAGGTTCACCAGTTCGCCACCGCCCGATTTGGTACGTTCAACAATGGCATTAAGTTTTTCTGCGTCAATCAGTTCAGTTACCGGGATACCCGAAACAGTGGTGTAACGTGGCAGCGGAACCATGGTATCGCCGTGGCCACCCATTAACAAAGCCTGGATATCGCGTGGCGATATGTTCAGCGCTTCAGCCAGGAAAGCACGGTAGCGGGCTGTGTCGAGAATTCCGGCCATACCCATTACTTCGGTTTTCGGTTTTTTGGCAGTTACATAAGCAGCGTAAGTCATTACATCGAGCGGATTCGATACGATAATGATTTTTGCCTTAGGCGAATATTTCACGATGTTTTCGGTAACACTTTTTACAATACCGGCGTTGATTGAAATCAGGTCGTCGCGGCTCATTCCGGGTTTACGCGGAATACCAGAGGTGATTACCACCACTTCTGAGTCGGCTGTTTTGGCATAATCGTTTGTCGATCCCACCAGGCGGGTATCGTACTCATTAATCGGGGCAGTCTGCCACAAGTCGAGTGATTTTCCTTCCGAGATACCTTCTTTGATATCGACTAAAACCACTTCCTGTACAATATTTTTTTCAGCTACAATCTGTGCACAGGTTGCACCAACATTGCCAGCTCCAACAACTGTTACTTTCATCTTATTAATCTCCTATTTTGTTATAAATCTATTAATTATAAAGGTCAATTCTTTTTACAAAGGATTGCAAAGATAAATGAATTTGCCGAAGTGAGAAATTTCAAAATCCGCCTGAATCCGGTTTAACATTTTGGTAAAGGAGAAGAGTCGGGAGTCGGAAGCAAAGGTATTTACGATTTATTGATTTACGATTTACCATTTCACCTAAAATCCAGCATCAGGTAACAAGCATCAAGAATCCAAATTCAAAATATCAAGGATTCAGGATTGAGAATCCAGGAACAAGTTGTCATGGTTTCATGGTTGTTGGAAACGATGAAAACAATTATAACAATTACAACAACGACAACTTCTTCTTCATCAGTTCAGCCAGTAGGTGATTTTCAGTACTAACGCACGGTTGCGCGACGACCAATCGCCCGTGTTATAGTTTTCAGTATATACCAGGAAAATATCCGAAACCGGTTGGTAGCGCCACTGCAAACGCATGTTAATGTTCATATTGTCGATCTGCTCGTTGTACTGAACCAGCGTTGTCCAGAAAATTTTATCGGTAAAAGTTACATCGAGTTTTGGCCCGATCAACACGAATTTGGTGTCCTCAAACGGTTCGCCCAGGCGCATATCGGTATAATTAAAATTCAGGTTGAAATTGATGTACGGTTGAATCCTGTAACCGACACTCCCGTCAATAAACTGAATGTTTCCGGTATAATAGGAACTTTTTACAGCCTCGAAATTATAGCTCAACATGTTTTTCCGGGTCGATATATAATTCAGGTATAATCCGCCAAAATCATATTTCGATCCGGCCGGAAGAAAATGATCATTATCGTTTGTTGGGTTGAAATCATCCTGCAGTTCTACAAAAAAGTCTTTGTAGCCAAACTCGAGATGCGACATATTTGAAAATTCAAATTGATAGGCAATCGTATTTTCGTGTTCAATTTTCCGGTAACCGGTGTCATAATAGTTTTCATTTTCAAGCGAAAGCCCGTGACTAACCACCCAGCCATTGGGTACAAAACGGTATTCAACTTCAGGTCCCAGAAAATTATATCCGGTGCGTCTCACATAACCCGTTTCAGCCCTGTAATTTTCGCCCACCGAAGTTTGTGAAAACCGGGCCTGAAAATGGGTGCGGTTGTAACCAAAGGAAGCGCCCTGTGCATATTGTTTTTCGCTTAATTCAGGACTGAAAGAACGGTGGTAAAAGAATTTTCCGCTCCAGAAATTATTGCTGGTGGCAAGGTTGTAATCGAAACCAGCCACGCGGTTAAACATGGTTGTATCGGCCGGCTGATTGATGTATTCCTTGTTTACAAAAATGAACCCGATATTCGATCGTGCAAATACTTTCTGCTGTACCGAAGCAACGGTAAAATTCCGGGCCAGAAAATCATCGGTTGCCCGGGTTGACATGTTCATAAATCCAATCCGCAAATCTTTGCCAATTTTACCGGTAAGCCTGGCACCCGCCAATACAGGCGCATCCAAACCTATTCTGCGTGAGAAAAACGGTGTCACCGATTCGTAACCATAATTACTGAACAGGTCGCTGTTTTCGAGAAAGAATTGTCGTTTTTCCGGAAACAGCAATTCAAACCGGTCGATATTGGTGATTTGCCTGTCAACTTCGACCTGTGAAAAATCGGGATTATATGTTAGATCGAGGTTTAATGAGGAAGAAAGCCCCACTTTGGCATCGAAACCGAAATCTTTCCGGTATTCAGCCCCGGTTACGGCTTCGAAATCGTTCGCATAACTTCCGTATAAATAAGGAATTAATGAAAGTTGTGTACGTGGCTTTGGGAGTGATTCGTCAAATTTCATCACACCGGCATACGCGAGCGATGCAGTCGGAAACTGCCTTGGTACAGGAGCCCAGGCCGATTTCTCGTTTGATTTCAGGTCGAGGCGGCTGAAATTAACGTTCCACATTCTGCTGTCTTTGGGGTACCTGACCGATTTAAAAGGAATGCGCATTTCGGTCACCCATCGGTCGGGATAATTTTTGGTTTTCGATTCCCATTTGATATCCCACATCAGCGAAATATTGCTGCCATTCGACATCAGCCCGTCCCATTTGGCGCCCGAAGCCGAAACACCAAACGAAAAACCGTTGGTCTGGTCGAGAAATGTATCGAAAAATATAAGCAGGTTATCGTTATTCCCGAAAACAAAATCAGGCCTGAACGATTCCACGATCCGCTTCCCGGGAATGGTATCGTAAAAAATCTGCGCAACATACAAGGCTTTGTCGTCATACGTCATCATAATTTCCGAAGGTTGTTTGGCAAACCCTGTATCAATGGGTAAAACAAGCCGAAAATCGGTGGCTTTTTGTGCCACCTGCCAGTCGGATTCATCAACCACACCGTCGATTTTTATATCCGACTGCATTTTTTTCACCACATAAACATAGTTTTTGTTATGGGTATCGACAATTGTGTCGTTTTTTGAAACAGGCAAAACACCAGCCATGCAAGACACCGGAAGGGCAAAAAGAACTAAAATGATAAAAGCAGATTTTGTCATAAAGTTGATTCAGGTTCAGGCGGCAAATATATTTAAATTGGAAAAACTTGCTACTTTCTGAGCAAGTGACCTGTCATTTTAAACAAAAAAAATCTCACAGTTTACGGCTGTGAGATTTTTTATCAGATATTCCATCCCAATTTTACAATTCAATCGGAATTCCGTTGTAAAAATCGAGGATTTTTGTTCTGAAAATGTATTCGTATTTTGCCTGCAGCAAAGCTGACTGAGCAGCCGTTAACTGGTTTTTCTGCAGATTATAATCCACCGAATTTACCATGCCCACATTAAATTTTTCCTCTACATAACGGAAGGCTTCTTCCATCGATTCAACGGCCTTTCCGGATGATGCATACCGGTTAAAAGCAGCAAGTGCATTGGTATAAGCCTGTTCAATTTCTTTCCGCAATGTATTGCTTACAGTTTGCAGCCTGAACCTGTAATCTTCAATCTGAAGACTGGCATTCGAAACGCCGTTTTTCACCTGGAATTTATTAAAAATCGGAATATTCAGGGTGAACCCGAGTGAAGACCGTCCGTTGTTGCTTAACTGTTCACTAAAAGTAATTTTTTCCCCATTTATATCGGTGTACTGGTTGTTATACAGATTGTAATAGTTGGCATTGAATGTCAGACTCGGGTAATAATTACCTTTGGCAATATCCAGCTGTGTTTCGGCACTTTTAACCCGTAATTGCGCCGCCTGTACTTCAGGGCGAACGTTCAGCGCATTCTGAAAAACATCGAGAGAATTTCCAATTGCCAGGTTTGCTCTAATCTCTGGCAAAACAGGTTTTTCAATTTTGAAACTTTCGGCAATTGGCAGTTCCAGCAATTGGTAAAGCGCAAGATAACTCAACTGCATATTATTTTTGTCGTTCACGAGTTGTAATTCCTCGCGGGCAAGTTGCGCTTCAATTTCAAGCTGGGCACCTTTTGCCATACTTCCGGCCTCGACAAGTTGCTGCGTGCGTTCCAACTGATGTTTTGTAGCTTCAATCTGTGCTTCGTCAACCAATATAATTTCCTCAGAAAATAAAATCTGGAGATACAATCCTGCGATATTCAGCATCATATCATCTTTTGCTTTTTCGAGGTCTTTAATTGTTGCCTGCCATTCAAAGTTTCTTTGTTTAATGGTGTTGTTCAACTGCATACCGTTAAACAGCGTTACATTGGCACCGGCTCCTCCCGACAGCGATGCTGAATTGACATTTTTATAAGTATTCAGGTAAGTAAGTGAACGGCCAAAGTTGTAATCGTTTCCAATCTGCGCGTTCAAGCTGGGTAAACGATTTGATTTTGCCTGGTTTACCTGGTTTTCGTAATACTGCGAATTTACCTGCTGCTGTTTAATCTGAATATTGTTAGCGAGTGCATAATCGATGCATTTCTGCAGCGACCACACATTTTGTGCACTGGCATTCAATCCCTGAAATAACAGGAAAGCAGCGCAGAAGAAGATGAATAGTTGCTTCATTGTTTTTAGTGTTAAAATCGTGCTAATTTATACAAACTATTTATTTCGTTTATAAACTATCCTTTACTTGGTTCTTCTTTTGCTTTTTTCGGATCCACTTTGTCGCCTTTTACCTTGTCGGTTGTTGTCAGGCCTTCAGTAATTTCGATATTGATACCGTCAGATAAACCGGTTTTTACATACCTCTTTTCAAACTGTTGCTCAACGCCTTTCTGAATTTCAACATACGACGAGTCGTTTTCAAATTTCAGCATTCCTTCCGGAATCACCATTACGCTGTCTTTTCTGTCGAGCACAATATTGGCGTTGGCGCTGTACCCGGCCCGGATAAACTGGCCTTCCTTTAATTTAACATCAGCCTTAATTTCAAACTGAATGGCACCGTTTTCCTCTTTTCCTTTTGGCGAAATATAAGCCAGAATTGCGTCGAACTTTTCCTTGTCGATAGCTCCTATTTCGAGTTCAATCGGCATTCCTGTCTTGATTTTTCCCACTTCTGTCTCGTCAACCTTGCCTTCAAAAATCATGTCGGCCATATCGGCAACAATGGCGATTGTGGTACCATCGTTAAAAGTATTCGATTGTATTACCGAATGTCCTACTTCTACCGGTACATCGAGCACCATTCCGTTGTTATTTGAACGAACCAGCGTATTGGTAGCCGTTGCTGCCGATTTTGTTACACCATTTTTAATTAATTCGAGATTATTTTCTGCGGCGGTAACTTCTTCCTTCGCGGCATCGAACGCAACTTTGGCGGTCTTAAACTCGGTGTACGAAATTACGTTTTTGTCGTACAGTTTCTGCTGGCGATCGTAATCGATCTTTGCATCCTCATAATTGATTTTTGCCCGGTTCACGCGGTTTTCAGCGCTGTTCAGGTTCACCATATCCGGGATGATTTTTACGCGTGCAATCACCTGCCCCTTGGTTACAAGGTCGCCGGCTTCTACATAAATCTCGTCAACAATTCCTGAAACTTGTGGCTTTATTTCAATTTCGAAACGCGGTTTCACAGCGCCTGTTGCCACTGTTTTCATAATTACATTGCTGATGAAAGGCGATTTTGTTTCAAAAACTTCGGGTTTCTTTTTCGATTTGTCGTACAAAAAATACATGGTGCCCCCGAAAACTGCCACCAGTATTACGATAACTGAAATTCTCAATACTTTTTTCATGACTTTAGTTTTTATATTGTTTTCTGTAATTTCTGATTCTGGATAAATAGTAAATCGTAAATCCGTAAATCTTAAATAAATTTCATCTTCATACGTTAATCACTATATTCCCTCATCTCTGAGTGCATCAATTGGTTTTATACTTACAGCCCTTCGCGCGGGGATCAGTCCTGCAATTATTCCCGAAATCACAAGCACACTCACCGCTCCAACTGCCATATTGAAACTGATTTCAGGACGCCGGAAAAACACTTCATCGCTACCCGAATCGAGCGCCATGTTGGCAAGCTCCAATAAACCAATCCCAAGTGATAGCCCGATATAACCTGCGATCACTGTCAGAAAAACGCTTTCGGCCACAATGTGCATGATCACCTTGCCGGGTGTTGCACCAATGGCACGTTGAATACCAATTTCCTGGGTTCTTTCCTTAATAATCACAAGCATGATGTTGCTCACACCAATCACGCCGGCCAGCAGTGTTCCAATTCCCACAATCCAGGTCAGAATCTGAATTCCGCTGAACAAGCCCTGGTATTTCACCCATTCAACTTCAATATTGAATGAACCCACTGCCTGAACATCATCGGGCGCCACTTTATGCCGGTTTTTTAACAGGTCTTTCAGTTTTGTTTCAAGCTGACTTACAGGTACACCCGGCACTGAAGTAACTGCAAAAAAGTGAACTACATCGCCCATGTTGTAAGTTTGTTGCATGGTAGAGAATGGAATCATGATGGATTCAGTTTTGCGGTTTCCGTTAAAATTCATCCTGGTTTCGGGGTGAACAACACCCACCACCTGAAAATAGACCCCATTAATCTGCAGATATTCACCAATCGGATTTTCTTCCTTTTCAAACATTACTTCAGCAACACGTTCGCCAATAATGCAAACCTTGCGTTTATGAAGAATGTCTATTTCGTTAATCAGGCGGCCTTTAACCGGAGTCCACGGATCGATTTTATAAAAATCGGGATAGTCGCCGGTAATATTAAACGATCCTGTTTTTTTACCCCTGATTGTGTTGTCGCCACTGTTTGCATTGGGCCCGAAAAGTTTGGGCGATAAATACTCAATTTCCTTTACGTTATCACGGAGGTACTGAATGTCTTCGTTTTTATAATTCCACCTTCTGCCACGCTGAAATCCTTTGTAAGGTTTGCTGGTGGGTTCGGTCCAGAAAAATGCCGAGTTGGTGGCAAAAGCCTTGATTCCGTCCATCACACCATTTTCGAGTGCACGACCAGCGCCAGACATCACAATCAGCATAAATATTCCCCAGAAAACACCGAAGGCTGTCATGAGACTGCGCATGCGATTCTTTTTCAGTGCGCTTAAAATTTCTTTCCAAAGGTCTAAATCAAACATATCGGCCTCCCCCCTGCCCCAATGCTGCGGCGTAATTAATTGTTTGTTTCCTGTTGCCTATTATTGTTTTCATTGTTTCTTTTCTCTTTTTCACCCCGGAGAGTGGTTTTATTCGTCGCGTAAAGCTTCAATCGGTTTAATACTGGCAGCCCTTTTCGCCGGAATATAACCGGCAAAAGTTCCGGCAATCACAAGCAACGCTGTTGCCATTATTGCCACATTCAAATCAACAGTAGGATTTCGGAAAATAGTTTCGCCGTTTCCACCATTGGTGGCAGCTGATGCCGCATATTGTTGTTCAACAATAAAATTGAGTCCTTCCATCAGACCGGTTCCCAGCACAAGTCCGATGTAGCCGGCAATAGTGGTGATTAACACCGATTCCAACAATATCAAACCAATTACCGATGCAGGGCTGGCACCGATCGCCTTTCTGATCCCGATTTCCTTGGTGCGTTCTTTAACTACAATCAGCATAATATTGCTGACGCCGACAACGCCTGCTATTAAGGTTCCGATGCCGATGATCCAGATAAATATTTTGATTGCCTGGAAAATCCGCATGGTTTGCAAAACATCTTCCAGTTTATTATAGGACCCGAGGGCTGATTCGTCTTTCGAATCGAATTTGTATTTTTTGGCAACGGCTTCCCGCACCGCTGTTTCAATCTTCTGACTTTCTTCAATGCTTTGTGCATTCACGGTTACAGCAAAATTATGCAGTCTGTTCGATCCGTTAAATACTTTTTGTCCGGTTGTTACGGGCAGGTAGGCATTCCGGTGACGCGTTCCTCCTCCTTCTTTACAAATTCCCACTACTTTGAATGGAATGTTATTGATTCTGACATATTCGCCAATTGCGTTTTCTCCCTTAAAAAGCGCATCATAAATATCTTTTCCAAGAACCACCGATTTTCTTGCCTGTTTAATATCAATTTCATTGACGAAACGACCCTCCACAATGTCAATCGATTCAACATCTTTCAGTTCGGGGTGACAGGTAACCGCTGTATAACTACCATACTCACTGCCGTATGAAAACATATTTCCGCGGATGTAATAACTGCCGGAAGCCTTGTCAATTCCTTCCACATCCTTGATTAAATCGTAATCGCTGTTGGTAAGTTTTATTTCCCGGCCTTCTTTCATTCCCTGGTACGGAATGCTGGTTTTACCACTCCAAAGCCACATCGCATTGATGGCATCGCGGGTAAAGTTTTCGGAAACACCATTGCTGAGGCCGTTGCCCGATCCCAACAGAATCATCAGCATAAAAATCCCCCAGGCTACACTAAACCCGGTCAGGAAGGTCCTCATTTTGTTCTTTTTGATGGTGGCCAGTATCTCCTGCCATTTATCGATATCAAACATGATAGATTAAGTTTTCTGATTAATTGTTTCTGCCAAATGAAGAAACAAGGAACACCTTGTCCCGAATTTCTTAAGCAATTTCAAGTTCCCTGCGATACTGGCTTTTCCAGCTTTTCAGTTCACCATTCTGGATGATTTCTGATATTCTTCCATCACTCAATCGGATGATTTTCTGTGTCATGGCGGCAATATCGTGTTCATGCGTTACAATAATCAGCGTAATACCATCTTTGTTGATTTCCCGGAGAATATCCATTACTTCGAACGAAGTGGCTGAATCAAGTGCTCCGGTTGGTTCGTCGGCAAAAATAATTTTTGGCTTCGAAATCAGCGAACGTGCAATGGCAACGCGTTGTTTCTGTCCGCCCGACATTTCGTTGGGCAGGTGGTTGGCCCATTGCAGCAATCCCATTTTATCAAGGTATTCCAAGGCAATCTTATTCCTTTTTTTGCGGCTCACTCCCTGGTAATATAAAGGCAGTGCCACATTTTCCATGGCATTTTTAAACGAAATAAGGTTGAATGACTGGAATACAAAACCGAGCAACTCATTTCTGAGTTTTGCTGCCTGTTTTTCCGACATGTTTTTTACAAGTTTGCCGTTCAAATGATAGGTTCCCTCGTCATAATTATCGAGAATACCCAAAATATTCAGCAAAGTTGATTTACCGGAACCCGAAGAACCCATAATGGATACAAATTCTCCTTGTTCGATTTGTAGATTGATTCCTTTCAGAACATGCAACGAGTTGCTGCCCATTGCATACGATTTGTGAATATTGCTCAGACTGATCATTGTAAATTGTTTTGGCTTGTTTTCTGTTTTCGCTGTTAAAATTCTGTTTTTCTGCTCTAAACACCTTCTTTTTTTCGATAAACAACCGAAAAAAAGGTGTGAACTGTAAAATTCTGACCACCGACCGGTTTTTATCTTTTCAAAAAGATGTTTATGTGACGCCCGAAAATTAATTTAGTTACAAACGAAAAGCTCATTGCAATAACTTTTATAAAATCTGACAAACAGTTTTTATTCAACTGCTGTTTCTATATTTTTGACGATCAAAGCGATTCAGAAGATGGGAATAAAAAAATTATCGTTTAAGCTGCCAACCGATTTCAGCGAAGAAATGCTCAGAAACCGGGTGGCGCGTGAGCTTCGTATCAAAGATTTTTCTGTACAAATTGAAAATAAAAGCCTCGATGCCCGCAACAAAGCCAATATTCACTGGCTGGTTCAGGTGGTGGTCAGTTCGCCAGAAATAAAAAACGGAGAACAAATTGAATCTGAAGCGCTGAGAATCCCATTCAAAAAAAGAACTGAAAAAATTGTTGTGGTTGGCAGCGGCCCTGCCGGTTTTTTTGCAGGTTTTGTTTTGCAGAAAGCAGGTTTTGAGGTAACAATTCTCGAGCGTGGTTCCGATGTTCAAAAACGAGGAAAATCGATACTGAATTTTGAACGGACAGGCAATTTCGACCCGCAGAATAATTATGCGTTTGGCGAAGGTGGCGCCGGAACTTTCTCCGATGGAAAACTTACCTCGCGCTCAAAACACATTTCGCTCGAAAAGAAATTTATCCTTTCATGTTATGTCGAAGCGGGCGCCCCTGCCGAAATTGAATACATGGCACACCCGCATCTTGGTACCGACAACCTGCGGAAAATTGTGCAAAATCTCAGAAACAGTTTCGAAAACCTGGGTGGAAAAATTCTTTTCGAAACGCTGCTGACTGACATTGTTGTAAAAAATTCGAAAATCACCGAAGTGGTCACTTCGCAAGGAAATTTACCTGCTGATGCACTGTTTTTAGCCACCGGACATTCAGCTTACGAAACTTTCAGAATGCTGATTCGCCATGGGGTGCCATTCCGCACAAAAAACTTTGCCATTGGCAGCCGGATGGAACACCCGCAGGAAATCATCAATGTCGCGCAATGGGGAAAACCACAGTTGCCGGGTGTGAAAGCTGCTGAATACAGGCTGACTTCACCGGCTGACGGACAGCACCAGGTTTTCTCGTTTTGCATGTGTCCCGGAGGTATCGTGGTTCCGGCAGCAGCCTACGAAAAAACAAATATCGTAAACGGAATGAGTTTTTACAGTCGCGGCGGTGCATTTGCCAATGCCGCCTGTGTGGCAGGAATTCACCCCGATGAACTGGCCGGAAAAATGGTTTCGCCGCTCGATGCACTTTCGGTTCTGGAAAAATATGAAGAATCATTTTACAGCTTTTCAGGTGGTTATAAAGCACCTGCCTGCAGTATAAGGGATTTCATGAAAACAAAAATAACAACATCACAACTGAGCAGCAGTTATCCATTAGGATTGATTCAGGCTCCGCTTTGGGAACTGCTGCCCACGAAGATTGTTCCGGCGATGCAGGCCGGCCTGGCAGATTTTATGCGTAAAATGCGTGGTTTTGAAAATGGTATTTTACTGGGATTTGAAAGTAAAACTTCATCGCCCATCCAGGTTATCCGCGAACCAAATGGCAAAGTAGAAGGATTTGAAAACCTTTTTATGGTTGGCGAAGGAAGCGGTTACGCAGGCGGAATAATTTCGAGTGCGGCGGATGGAATTAAGGCAGCGATGAGTATCGTTTTGAAATAAAAATATCTGGCAACAATAATTATAGCAATATCTTCTGAAGTTACTGATTGAGTTGATGCTGCAAGGTTAATTAAACTCAACTTTTCCTTTCTTATTCAGAACAATTCTACAATTTTTTGGGTTTAATTGTACATTTGCAGTCCTTCACAGAAATAAAATATACTATGACAACGAAAAGTATTCCATTTTCAAAAGAACAGCTTGAAAAAATAATCGCTGTTTACCCTACCCCGTTTCACATTTACGACGAAAAAGCCATGCGCGAAAACGCCCGAAGGTTTATAAAGGCATTTTCGTGGAACGAAGGTTTTAAGGAATACTACGCCATAAAAGCCGCTCCAAATCCTTACCTGATGAAGATTCTCAGGGAAGAGGGTTTTGGTATCGATTGCAGTTCGGAAACTGAACTTGAAATTGCCCGTAGGGTTGGTATGAGTGGAGACGAAATTATGCTGACCTCAAATGACACTCCTTTGAGCGAGTTCAAAATGGCAATGGATCTGGGCGCCATTATCAATCTCGACGACATTTCTCATATTGAATACCTCGAAAAAAATCTCGGTTTGCCCGAAACCATTTGCATGCGTTACAATCCCGGCGACCTCAAACAGGGAAACCTGATAATTGGTCATCCGGAAGAAGCCAAATATGGTTTTACACACGAACAGATGATTGAAGGTTATGAAATGCTGAAGAAAAAAGGGGTGAAACATTTTGGCGTTCACACGATGGTCGCTTCCAACGAACTGGATCCTGACTATTTTATCGAAACCGCTGAAATTCTGTTCAGACTGATAATTGAAGTAAAAGAAAAAACAGGCATCAGTATTGAATTTGCCAACCTGGGTGGTGGAATTGGTATTCCTTACCGGCCGGAGCAAAAAGCAGTTGATCTGGAATATGTGAGCGCCGGAATCAAAAAGTTATACGAAGAAATGATTGTTGCCAACGGTCTTTCCCCGCTGAAAATCTTCTTCGAATCGGGCAGGATGATATCCGGACCTTATGGCTACCTTGTTACGAAAGTGCGGCATATAAAAAGTACTTTTAAAAAGTTTGCCGGGCTTGACGCCTGTATGTCGAACCTGATGCGCCCGGCTTTGTACGGCGCTTACCACCACATTACAGTTGCCGGTAAGGAAAATGTTCCGGGAACGGTTGTGTACGATGTGACTGGTTCGCTGTGCGAAAACAATGACAAATTTGCCATCGACCGCCTGTTGCCCGAACTTCACCCTGATGATATTGTGGTGATTCACGACACCGGTGCACACGGGCATTCAATGGGTTTCAACTACAACGGGAAACTGCGTTCGGCTGAACTCCTTTTAAGGGAAAACGGCGAAGTGGTGCAGATTCGTCGTTCCGAAACGATTGACGATCTTTTTATCACACTCGATTTTGGTGGATTAAAGGATTTTGATGTGTAACTGGTTCAAAATTAAATATTCAAAAAGGCTGGAAATCAATTTCCGGCCTTTTTTGCTAATTTCGCTTTTAAACATTTTTTGAATGAGAATCGGATTTGATGCAAAACGTGCATTTGTGAACGCTTCAGGACTTGGCAATTACAGCCGGAACCTGTTGAATGCCTTATATTTGCATTCCGACGAATATCAACTTGTTTTGTACACGCCCGAAATCAAGACCCATTTATTAAAAGAGCAGGAACGGTTCGAAATTCATTCACCTGAAAAATCGCTGGCAAAAATCTTCAGCCCGATTTGGCGTAATTTTGGTGCCAATAGGTTTAAAAAACACAAAATCAGCTTATTTCATGGATTGAGCAACGAACTTCCGAATGGAATACACAAAACCGGGATTCCATCGGTTGTAACCATCCACGACCTTATTTTTCTGCGTTTTCCGGGTTTTTATCCATTCATCGACCGGAAAATTTATTACAGCAAAGTAAAATATGCCTGTCAGTCGGCAAATAAGATTATTGCCATCAGTCAGCAAACGAAAGATGATATTATCCGCTTTTTTGGTGTGAATCCTGAAAAGATCGAAATTATTTACCAGCCTGTATCCGATGTTTTTTTTAATCCTGATATTTCATTGGGAGAAAAACTTTTGGAAAAATATTCGCTGCGGCCCGATTTTATTTTGAGTGTGGGAACCCTTGAACCCCGCAAAAATCAGCTTGCCATTCTGAAAGCGCTTCAAAAAGGCAAATTCAGCAACCAGGTAGTTTTTATTGGGAAACAACAAACCTACAAACATAAACTCGACCGGTTTATCGCCGAAAATAAACTTGAAAAACAAGTTATTTTCCTGCACAATCTTCAGGAGGAAGAGCTTGCCGCTTTGTATAAAATGGCAGCTTGTTCGGTTTATATCTCGCTTTTCGAGGGATTCGGGCTGCCGGTTATCGAATCGATGGCAAGCGGATGCCCGGTAATTACGTCAAATGTATCGGTATTGCCCGAAACTGCCGGCGGTGCAGCACTCCTGTGTGAACCGGGAGACATTGACGGGCTGGTGGAAAACATGAAGATTTTTCTGGAAGACTATAGGGAGCGGATTAAATGGATAGAAAAAGGTTTTGAACGCGCCAGTTTATTTAACTCAAAAGACTTTGCTGTAAAAATGGCCCTTTTATACAATACAATTCAAATTTAATGATGACAGAAGATATTAAGAAAGCACTGGAAGTATTGAAAAACGGAGGTATTATTCTTTACCCGACTGATACAATTTGGGGGCTTGGATGCGATGCCACCAATGAAGATGCCGTGCAACGTATTTACCAGATTAAAAAACGCGCCGACAGTAAAAGCATGCTGGTGCTGATGGAAAATCCGGCTCTTTTAGACCGTTATATTGACGAAGTTCCCGAAATAGCCTGGGACCTGATTGACGTTTCCACTACTCCTCTGACTGTAATTTACCCGGGAGCCAAAAATCTGGCGAAAAACCTGGTTGCCGATGATGGCAGCATTGGTATCAGGTTTACCAAAGAAGCTTTTACCAGTCAGTTATTGCAGCGTTTTCGCAGGCCGCTTGTTTCCACTTCGGCCAACATCAGCGGAGAAAAATCGCCGGCAGTTTTTGCTGAAATTTCGGAAGAAATTAAACAGCAGATGGATTATATTGTTGAATATCGGCAAAACGACAATACTCCTGCGCAACCTTCATCAATAATAAAGTTGGGTGCAGGTGGACAAATCGAAATCATCAGAAAATAAAAAAAGCTGTCCCCAGAGAACAGCTTTTCGAATTCGTATTATTTCCGACTATTTTGTTTTCAGCAAATCGCGGATTTCAGTTAAAAGTACTTCTTCTTTTGTGGGTTCCGGTGGAGGAGCAGGTGCAGCGGGTGCCTCCTCTTTTTTGCGGTTAAGCTGGTTGATTAACTTGATAAACATAAAAATTGCAAGCGCAACAATAATAAAATCGAAAGTTACCTGCAGAAAATTACCGTAATTCAGTGTTACGGCCGCCTTTTCAACTCCATCAACTACCTCTGCGGGTTTCATTTCCAGTTTCAGATCGGTAAAATTAACGCCACCCACGAGTAAACCAATCGGCGGCATTATCACATCAGCTACCAGAGATGCAATAATTTTTCCAAAAGCACCGCCAATTACAACACCGACTGCCAGGTCGATAACATTGCCACGCATGGCAAATTCCTTGAATTCCTTTAACATTCCCATAATTTCAATTTTTTAGGTTATCTTGTTTTTGCCTGAAATTTAGTTAAATTATTTGGATGCATGTTCAGTCTGAATACAAAAAAAGCCGATGAAAACACCGGCTTTCCTTTGTTTATGTAGCTCTTTTATCTTTTTCTCACCTTCCCCGACCCTGAAATTGACGAATCGATAGAAGGATTCCCGCTGTAATACACACTTCCTGATCCTGAAACCCTTACGTTTAACGCCCCATTTGAAATAACGTGACAATTACCTGATCCTGATGTCTGTACATCAACATTCTGCGCTTCAAACCCGCCGGCATCCACATTCCCTGAACCCGAAATTCTTGCACGCAATTCATTCGCCACACCACCGCTTTTCAGCCTTATGTTACCAGATCCCGAAATTCCAGCGTCCACTTTTTCTGCAGACAGGTTCTCAATTTCGATATTTCCGCTTCCGCTAACCGCAAAATCGATTATTCTTGATTTGATACTTTCGGAAAGAATGTCGCCGGAGCCGGAAACCGAAAGTCCCTCAACTTCGGGAACTGTAATATAAATTTCCACTTTCCCCGGATTCCAGTTTCTGAAAAATGTGTTGTTGGGGTACCTGATTACAAGCGATCTGTCTTTCACTTCGGTAATTAATTCCTCTAAAGTTTCCGGTTCGGCAATTACCCTGACACTTTGTTTTTCACCCTGGGTTAAGTAAACCTTGGCCGAAATGCGAAGCGAAACTTTAGAAAATGCAGATACTTCGCGAACATCTTCTTTTGCCGATACTGTTGAACTAACAAGAACTGCCACCAAAAGAAGGGTTAATAAGCTGATTTTGTTTCTCATAATAAATTTGTTTAATTGTTTCTATCTGAACATTTTAAAATAAAACGAATAAATGACGACGAAATTTGATTGAAGTTACACATTT